>JAJYLS010000089.1 GCA_021787555.1 Acidobacteriota bacterium
CCTGGTCGCGGTCTGTGGACTACGGCTTGATCCTCACCGGCTTGTATCCCATCGGGCTGTACAAGATCTCGCTCCAGCACTTCTATGTCGGCGGCGTGCTGCTGCCGTATCCCGATTTCCTGCGCCCGCTGCATCTGCCGATCCTCGCGGGAGCGGTGTTCGCGGCGTTTCTGGTGACGTGGGTGGCGAAAACCGCGGTCGAATTCGACCATGGGCGCGGCAGCATCCCCAAGACCCTGCTGATTGGGATCACCACTATAGTTTCCTTCCTGCTGCCCATGGGCCAGAACCTGGATGTACTATTCCAGGGGTACAACACCTGGCACTCCTTCCAATACCTGTTCCTGCTGTGGCTCATCAACCGCCTCCGCGACCAGCGCGGGGAGATCGGCAACACGCTGGTGCTCAAGTTAGTGCGGCGCGGCAACATGGCGCTGTATTACACCTGCTTCCTGGTGGCCACGGGTGTCCTGGTATTGCTGACGCTGATCGTCCGCGCGGTGACGCCCCTCTCCGCCAACCAGAGCTATTTCGTGGTGGTGCTGAGTGTCCTCCTGGTGCACTACTATTTCGACCACTTCCTGTTCTCTCATCCCCAAATGATCCGGTAGCGCGGGCTTCGAGCCCGGTATACCGGCATGCTACTCCCGTGAGTTCCCTCACATCCGGGCACCCTCCTCCTGGCCGTGCGATTGCAAATACAGAAAAGGGAGGTCAATGAATGCTCCAGTACTCATGGGTCTTTCTATTCCTGGCGATTATCGCCGCGATCTTCGGATTCGGCGGAATCGCTGCCGCGGCTGCCGGCGTTGCCAAAGTACTTTTTTTCATTTTTATTGCCTTGTTCGTCATCGGTCTGCTCACCGGCAGGCGGGCTGCTTAGTAAGTTCGGTCAGGCGCCGTAAATCTTCATACCGTTCATACAACGGTGCCTGGCCGCCCCGAGCTTTTTGAGGATGTCGATTATGTTCCGTTCATTCGCAATCATTTCCGTTCTCGCCTGCGCCGCCCTTCCGGTGTGCGCGCAGGACCTCTCCGGCACGGGTGCCGGAATTCTCGATCAAGCCAAACTGGCGCGGCGGGCGATTGCCGTTCACAATAACGACGCCGCTCTCGAACACATCCAGTACGCGGTTGTCTTAGCCGATCGGATTATGAGCCAGGCGCCGCCGGAGGAGAGTCCGGTGGTGGTGCCGGTTTCCAAAGAGATCCAGACCACCACCACTTACCGGCCGGTGAAGCGCGGCAAGGGGCCGCTCACGCCCAAGCGCATGAAGAAATACACCTCCGCGCGTGAAGTGCAACAGGACATCACCACCGCCGATCTCAACGTGACGAACGCGGCCAACGACCTCGAAGCGGCGCAATTGGCCCTGGAGCGCGACGACCGCGGCGCGGCGGATGTGTGGCTCGAGCGGGTGGCCGGCGACGTGACCGAGGTGAATGCCAACCGCGACGCGCCGCTCCTGATGGTGCGCCAGAACCTGCGCCTGGCCCGCTCCCGCGTTCTCGAGGGGAAGTACGAGGATGCCCAGGCGCCGTTGCGCGCGGCCGCCCAGGGGCTGCAGGATTTCGAGCGCCAGTTCCCGGGCCCGCAAGCGACGCAGGCCGCGTACATGCGCGGGCAGATACTCAATTTCGCACACATCATCAAGCACGATCGCGCCGACGCCCTGCGGCTGATCGACCAGTGGCTCACGCCGGTTGACCGGTGGGTGCGGCAGGAGGCCGTGCAGTAGAGGCGCCGCCTCTCGGGTATCCAGCCAGCTCCACGCCTCGCCGCTCCACGCGGGAGCGGCGGGACCGGCCGGCACAATCCGTACCCGCGCGGTGCCCCCTGCTGTTCCGTCTCGATCTCGGCACTTCCTTCACGTACCCAACATGAGTTGACGTGAGGTTGGATAATCAAGCGATCTGCCAAGCTCCCAGGCAAGGCGCCACCAGTGGTAAGCATTTGAGATAGTCCGCACAGAAGCTCTACGGTCAGGGGCGGTAAGTCGGGCATCAAATCACTCTCAGGGGCTGGAACCTGGACCTCAAGAATCGTCTTTCCTACCTCGACAGTGTACAAGCTCGCCACAACCAGGGCCAGGAGAGTGTCACGGGGAGAGTGCCCGTGCGCAATACGTGTACAGCCGTCACCAGACTCATCCGATCAGCCGGATTCCGCCTTACCGCCTTCGCCTGCTGCGCGCCGCCGGCGTTGCACCCTGCCCGATGAATCCGCTGCGCGGCGTGCTGCCGTCGTCCAGCAGCACGTATTCCGCCGGCGCCTCCGCGCGCGCCGCCTTCACCGTGCGCAGCGCGTCGTTGCCCGCGACCACCAGCACCATGTGCGCCAAGTCGAGCGGATTGCGCGCCGCCAGCACCAGCGCCTCGCGCTCCGAGGCACAGGTCTGGCCATCGATGCGGAACTCGGCGCCCCGGTAATCCAGCCCGATCCGGCCGCTCCACGCCGCCAGTGCGGAGTTGCTTTCCGGCCGCCCCACGAAGATCACGTCGCGGTGGCGGAGCAAGTCGTCCGAAGCCTCGAAATCCTTGTAGATCGGCACCGCGCTCTCGTACATATTCAGGTACCGGCTCTCCATCTGCTCGGCGGCATAGCGGTTCGCGCCGGCCTCGCGCACCGTCCCGTAGACAATGACGGCCGAAGCCAGCCGGCGGTCGATATCGCTCACCAGATAGGCCGGCCCGTCACCGGGTCCGGTGAAATGGAATTTCACGCGCGGCTGCTTCAAAAAGGATTCCGCGCTGACGGCTTTGGTCGTATGGGCCGCGTAATAATCGGACATCGACTTGAGGAACGCGCGGTCGCCCATCTTCCGGCGCAAGCCGTCGAGGAACAGTACGCCTTTGGTCTCCTCGAGGCGAAATTGGTTCATGGGATTGGCCGGCGCGAGTTCGAGGCCGCGGTACATGGCGCGCCACGCGCTCATCATTTTCTCCACGTCGCCCGATTCCAGAATCCGGTAATACGCCGCGGACCCGGCGACAAACCACACATCGCCCTCCGAAGCCGGCAGCAGCCAGCCCTTCCAGAGCCGGTTTGCATAGGACTCGGGCTTTTCGGTCTTCTCCGGTTTGGGCTTAGCGGTTTCCCGTGGCGCCACCGCCGGCATCGCCTCATTGGCATCCAGTAAGTAATATCCGGACGGGTACAGCCCCGCATTCCCGGCGCGGTCCGGGCGCGGTCCGGGTACGGCTTCCCGCTGGTTGGGCTTGCCGAATTCGGCCCAGACCATCATCCGGTTCGCCATGTCCGCCGTAACCACCTTGGCGTCCATGGCGCCGTTGCTCACCAGCGGCGCCGTGCGGAACGCCAGAAACCCGAACTGTTCGTCGATCCGGCCGCGGTACTTGCGGTACAACTCCAGCCAGGCCAGGTCGCGCGGCCCCGGCACATACGGCGCGTACTCCGGCGGGCCTTTCGGATCGGAAAGATCTTCCAGATTAATGGCCAAATCCTTCGCGTTGTTGTCGCCCCAGTAGAATCCCGGCGTCCCGCCGAACCACTGGTTCTTCGAGCTCCGCCACAGGCGCGTGTGGTTGGTGCCCAGCTCATACATGGCGATCTCGTTGGTCTTGGCGTCGCCAATCAGCCACTCGTTGGTGTACAGGCCGTTGTTGCGCGTGCCGAGGCGCTCCACCACTTCGTCGATATTGCCGCTGTACTGGATCGCCTCCCTGGCCCGAAATGCCACCGGCGTGCCCTGAAGATTGAACGGCGTCTGGCGGATCGTCGTCTCCGTGAGCACCACCCCCGCATCGTTCTGGTACCAGTCGGTGCCGCTTTCGATGCCGCCCGGATAGCTCTGGATCAGCACGCGATGCCCCGCGGCGGGCTTAATGTCGAGCATCACGTTGGTCTGCTCCGCCAGCGTCAACGACCACCACGTCGTGTGGCCGATCACCATCCTGCCGTCGCGCGTTGCCGGGCCGGTGGCCGCGAAGGCGCTGCAATGATCGGTCGCCGCATCCTTCGCCGGCTTGGCGTATGCCGGCTTCTCGAAGCTGAAGTCTTCCAGCCCTGTGGGCGTCACCCGCACCGCCGCGCGCAGTTCGCCCATCTCCACCGTCACGTTCGCCACCACGATGTCGAACAGGTCGATGCGCCGGCCCTCCCATATGGCGCCTGCATCGGATGCGCCGTCGGCGATGCCGCGCATCTCCTCCAGAATTTCGCGGTCGAAGCCGCGCAGGAAAAGCGCGTTCGCCTCGGTGCGGTAATCGTTCCAATGGTCCTTCGAGCCGAGATCAGCCGCGCAGCGCTCCAGGTATTCGGGAATTTCGCGCGCCATCAGGTGGCCGTGCTGGTAGCCGCGCTCGTAGGGCTGCCCTTCGATATGCAGATAGATCCAGCCGGCCGCGGGATAGCGGTAGGCCGGGCCGAAAGTGCGCACCGCATCCGCCGTGGGCCACGCGTCTTTCGCGGAAATCTCGTCCAGGCTCACGCCTTCGAACCACGCCTTGCCATGAAACGCCCCACCGGGCCCAGAGGGCACCCCCGCGGTCAGCAGGATCCGGTCGCGCGCGCGGCTGGCCTCGAAGCGCAGCGTCAGCCGCGTCCACGGCTGCGTGCCGCCCACCGCTGCGGAGTGCACGTCGAACGGCATGGATTCCATCGTGAGCGCCGCGCCGATGGCGATCGGCGAGCGGCCCAGGTCGCGCACCGTGAGGTCTTCCGTGCGCACCCACGCGCTCAGCTCGTAGCGCTTGCCGATCTCGAGTGAAACCGGCGCGAACCGCACTACCGCGTCCGCCGACGTGCCCGCCCCGACCCGCAGCGATCTCTTGCCGTCGTGCAGCACAGCGCCATCCGGCGCGGCCTCGCCGCGAACCACGGTCCAGGTTTGCGGCTGCTCGAAGGACGTTTGAAACAGCGGCGCCGCGGCGTGCGCCGCCAGCACCATGGCAAAACAACCCCCCAACTTCAGCATGGGACCATTTTACGGCTACAATACGTTGTCGTGACCAAATACGTTCGTTACCGCACCGATTCCACTTCTTCTTCCTACGGCATCCTCGAGGGCGAGACCGTGCGCGAGATTCGCGGCGACCTCTTCGGCAGCCACGCGCCCACCGGCGCCACGCGCCCGCTCTCCGCCGTCAATCTGCTCTATCCCTGCCAGCCGGGAAAAATTCTGGCCGTGGGGCTGAATTACAAAAGCCACGTCGGCACGCGGCCCATGCCCACGCATCCGGAAATTTTCTACAAGCCTGTCAGCGCGCTCCAGGACCCCGGCGTGCCGATCGTCCTGCCGCGCGATTCCACCGACGTGCACTACGAGGGCGAACTCGTGATCGTCATCGGCAAGCCCGCGCGCAATGCGTCGAAAGAGCAAGCGCGCGCCGCGATCTTCGGCGTCACCTGCGGCAACGACGTCAGCGAGCGCAACTGGCAGGCCGGCGAAGGCAAGGACCTGCAATGGTGGCGCGCCAAGGGCAGCGATACCTTCGCCCCGCTCGGCCCGGCCATCGCCGCCGATATCGATTACGGCAACCTGCTGCTCCAGACGCGCCTCAACGGCGAGGTTGTCCAGAAGCAGTTCACCTCGGACCTGATCTTCGACTGCCCTACCATCGTAAGCTGGATCAGCGGCTGGGTCACCCTGGTGCCTGGCGACGTGATCTACACCGGCACGCCGGGCAGCACGCGCAGGATGTCCGCGGGCGACACGGTGGAAGTCGAGATCGACCAAATCGGCACCCTCCGCAACCCCGTCGCCGCCCTCTGACGGCGGTAGACTACGGAGTGAGGTGCAGGATGCGAATTCCGCTCTGCGTTCTGGCGGGAATCACTGCGCTGGCGATTTCGGGGCCGGCCCAAACCGGCGGCGCGAGCTTTTCCGGTCGGCTCTTCTATTCCGGAACGGTCGTTACGGGCGCGCCGTACTCGGCTGAGCGCATCGTCGAGCACGCGCGACCGGCCGCCGGCGGCACGCTCCTCACCTCCGGTTCCCAACACGAGACGGTCTATCGCGATTCCCAGGGGCGCACGCGCGTCGAGCGGCCGCTGCTGCCGGGACCGGACGCGCCCCCGCATGCCCCCATCATCGTCGAGATCCGCGACTCAGTGGCGCACGTCGGATACGTGTTGGATACGCAGCATAAGATTGCGCACCGCGTGGCGCTCGAATTCGCGCGAGCCGCCGGACCCCGGAGCAGCCGCGTTCCCCCGCAGGCGCAGGAGTCGAGCGAAGACCTCGGGCAGCAGTTGATCGAGGGCGTCGCCGCGCAGGGGCGCCGCGTCACCCACATCTGGCCGGCGGGCAAGGTCGTCTCGGAGAGTTGGTTTTCGCCTGAAATCCAGGAGGTCGTCCTCAGCAGGCTCACCGACCCACGCCTGGGCGGGACTACGGTAAAGCTGATCCACATCACTGTCGGCCAGCCCGACCCGTCGCTCTTCCTGCCGCCGCCTGATTACACCATCGTCAATGAGACCGGCCCGTTCCAGATCGAGTGGACGGCGGCGGAACACTAGCCCGCACACCTGATCCGCCTATGAGCGTTGTAAGACGCTCGTAGCGGCTCAATATCCGGCATTATCACCATCTGCGCAAGAGTACGTATCCCGCTCGACAGAAATCACTCCCGCAATCCACGAGCATAGTCGTGAGGTCTTTCCAACTATGCGATCGCTTCTGCTTCCAGCGATCTTGCTGGCGGCTCTCGGGCCGCTGGCGAGCGCGAGCATGCTTTACACCGTTGACACAACGCTCGGCGGTTACCCCATCAAAGCTTCGGCCGATTTCACGCCCGGCAACGGGACGTTGAGCGTGACTATGTCAAACCTGCTGGCCAATCCGACGGACATCGCTCAGGTCATCGGCGCTATATCTTTCGATGTCAGCGGGTTTGACGCCCTGTCCGGAGCCACTCTGGCGAGCAGTTCCGGCCAGAACGTCACCATCCACGGCAATAGCTCCTATACGCTGGGTGCCATGGGTCCCTCCGGGTGGACGGCCGGCTGGGATAATGTCGCCGGTGTCATTCTGCTCTGCGACATTTGCGACATTATCAGCACAGACGGCTCCTGGCCGGCGAATTTCCTCATCGGCCCTCCGGGCAGCAATGGCACATACTCCAACGCCAATAGCACGATTGCGGGCAGCTACATCTACAACCCGTTCCTGAGTCAAAGCGCCACGTTTGTGCTCAATGCGCCGGGAGTCACGGCAGACAGCCGGGTCACCGCCGTAGATTTCAGTCTCGGCCCGCACTTTCAGACCGAAGCTACCGCAACTTTATCCGGAGGCGGCGGCGCGCCCGGAGGCGGTCCGAGCCCGGTCCCGGAGCCCGCTTCCCTCCTGCTGGCTGGCGGGGGATTGGTTCTGGCAGGCTTCATGAGAAGGTCAGGGCTTCGCATCCGCCGGGGTTAATTAAACAACTGCCTTCCCGTGGCGCCCGCGTCACAGGAAGCCACTGTTGTTGCTAGTCAATTTCTATGTTGTATTTGCTTCTAAATCTCTCCCGCTTCGCTTCAGCGACTTAGAATCTCGCCGTCGCAATATAAGATACCGCTTTCGGTAATGGACCGCGGCGGAATATTAGTCTGGGTATCAGTCTGGCATATGAGCGTTGTAATACACTAGTAACTTCTCAATAACTGGTATTATGACAAACTGCGCCGAAATATGTGTCCTGCCCAACAGAAGTTGCACCCGCGATCGACGAGCATGATGCTGAGGTATTCCAACCTATGCGATTACTGCCGGTGCTCACGATTTTGCTGGCGGCTGTTTCGCCGCTCGCTGCCGTGAGCACCGTTTACACCGTCGATACAACGCTCAACGGACGTCCTATAAAAGCCTCGGCCAATTTCACGCTGGGCAATGGGACCGTTACCGTGGCTCTCTCAAATCTGTTGGTCGATCCGACGGACATCGCTCAGGTAGTTAGCGCCATAGCGTTCGATGTCAGCGGATTCGACATCGCTTCCGGAGCCACTCTGGCAAGTAGTTCCGGCCAGTATATCACGATCGACAGCGATGGCTCGTACACTCTCGGTTCCACCGGCCCCATGGGGTGGGCGGCCGGCTGGAATGCTGTTGCCGGTGTCGTTCTAATGTGCGACATTTGCGACATCATCGGCGTCGACGGCTCCTGGCCGGCGAATTTCCTCATCGGCCCTCCGGGTAGCGGCGGACTGTACTCCAATGCCAATAGCACGATTGCAGGCAGCCACGTCTACAACCCGTTCTTGAGTCAAAGCGCTACGTTTGTCCTTCAGACCCCTGGAGTTACCTCCAACAGCCGGATTACAAGCGTAGATTTCAGTCTCGGCCCGCATTTTGGGATCGAAGCTACCGGCGATCCCCGTATTCCGGAGCCTGTTTCGTTCCTGCTGGTCGGGAGCGGATTGATCCTGGCCGGCTCGATAGGGAGGTTCCGGCCTCTCCGTATCGGCCGGAGTTGATCTGAACCCAAATGCCTTTCCCGTGACTTCGGTGTTCGCGCCCCGCGTCACGGGAACACGAAAGCGGGCATCCAAACCGGCGCTCCGCCGCCGGTTTGATCGAACAACTCCTTTGTTTCCGTCGAAAAACCGGCGCTCGGCCGCCGGTTTGGCTTCGTTTCTTCCAACTGGCCCGGTCGGAGGTACAACGGACGTAGGAGGAGCCATGACCGAGCAGGTTTCAAAATGGCCGGAACTGCACCTCGCAAACTGGAGGGATACGGCCGATACGCTGCACATGTGGACGCAGGTGGTGGGTAAGATACGGCTGGCGCTGAGCCCGAAGGTGAACCATTGGTGGCAGGTGCCGCTGTATGTCAGCACGCGCGGACTGACGACATCCCCGCTGTCGTATGGCGAGCGGGTGTTCGAGATGGAGTTCGACTTTCTCGACCACAACCTGGCCATCCGGGAAAACGATCGCGCGACCAATTACGTCCCGCTGTACGCGCGGCCGGTGGCGGATTTCTACCGCGAGACCATGGCGGTGCTGCACGCGATGGGGGTCGACGTGAAGATATGGCCGAAACCGGTGGAGGTGCCCGATCCCATTCCGTTTACCGAGGACACGGCGCACGCGTCTTACGATGCCGGAGCGGTGGCCCGGTTCCATCGCATTCTGCTGAGCGTGGACGCGATGTTAAAGGAATTTCGCGGCGGGTTCCTGGGGAAAGCCAGCCCGGTGCATTTCTTCTGGGGCAGCTTCGATTTGGCCGTCACGCGGTTTTCGGGACGCCGGGCGCCGGAGCGGCCGGGCGCGGATGCCATGACGCGCGAGGCTTATTCGCACGAGTGCTCGAGCGCGGGGTTCTGGCCCGGGGGCGGTCCGGTGAACGATACGGCGTTCTATTCCTACACCGTCCCGGAGCCGGAGGGCTACGCGCAGTATGGCGTGCGGCCGGGTGGCGCGTTCTACCACGCCGAGCTGAAGGAATTCATTTTGATGTACGACGACGTGCGGAGAGCGGCATCGCCGGAAGCGGCGCTGCTCGAGTTCTTCGAGAGCACCTACGAGGCGGGGGCGGCGCTGGGAAAATGGGACCGCGCCGCGCTGGAACGGCCGAAGATCAAAACCGCTTCTTGAAGAAGAAGTCCAGGCCGAAGACGCCGTTTCATCTGCTTTCTTTATGATGGCCGGCTTTCCGCGCTACCATCGGATCGATGAGGGCAGAGGAGCGCGAGCGGTATTCGCGGCAGATCCTGTTCCCGGGAATCGGGGAGGCGGGACAGGAGGCGCTGATGGCATCGCGCGTGGCTATCGTGGGCTGCGGGGCGCTGGGCACTTTCCACGCGGCGGCGCTGGCGCGGGCGGGGGTGGGCACGCTGACGATCATCGATCGCGATTCGGTCGAGCCCTCCAATTTGCACCGGCAATGGCTGTTCGAGGAAGCCGATGCGGCCGATGCCTTGCCCAAAGCGGCGGCGGCGGAGCGGCGGATTGCGCGCATCAATTCCGGCGTGCGCGTGCGCGGAATCGCGGCGGACCTGACCGCGGCCAACGCGGCGGAACTGCTGGAAGGCGCGCAACTCCTCCTGGACGGCACGGATAATTTCGATACGCGGTACTTGATCAATGATTTCGCCGTCAGCCGCGGCGTGCCGTGGATTTACGGCGCGGCGGTAGGCAGCTACGGGTTGACCATGACGATCCTTCCTGGGCGCACCGCGTGCTTCCGTTGCGTCTACCCGGAGCCGCCCTCGGGCGCGCAGCCGACCTGCGAGACCGGCGGCATTCTGGGCGCGGTGGTGGCGGCGGTGGCGTCGTTGCAGGTGGCCGAAGCGCTCAAGATTCTGACCGGGCGGACGGATCTGGCGGCGCGGCACATCACCACCATGGATGTTTGGGACGGCGGCGGCGTCCGGCAGATCTCGATGCCCGCGCGCGATGCGGAGTGCCCGGCATGCGGGCGGCGGGAGTTTCCGTACCTGGACGAAACGCGGCGCGCTCCGGTGAGCTTGTGCGGACGCAATGCGGTGCAGGTGCACGAGCGCGAGCGGCCCATCGATTTGCTGCAATTGAAGGCCCGGCTGGAGCCGCTGGGGACGGTGGCGGCCAACGAATTCGCGCTGCGCTTCTCGGCGCCGCCGTACGAGATGACCGTGTTTCCGGATGGGCGCGCGATCGTCAAGGGGACCAGCGATCCCGGCGTGGCGCGAAGCCTGTACGCGAAGTATCTGGGCTAGGCGAGGGCTATGCGCGGTTAGTAGCCCGCGCGCTTGTCGGCGATATTGAGGAGCGGCTCGCCTTTGCGGTAGCGCTCGAACTGGTCGAGGAAGAGGCGCATGGCGCGGTCTTTCCAATCGGGCGTGTGGTCGGCGATGTGGGCCGAGAGCAGCACGTTGTCGAGCTTGTAAAGGGGATGGCCGGCGGGCAGGGGCTCGCAATCGAAAACATCGAGCGCGGCGCCCTGGATGCGGCGGGCGGCCAGCGCGCGGACCATGGCGGCCTCCTCGATCACCGGGCCGCGGCCGATGTTGATGACGACGGCCTGCGGCTTCATGGCGGCGAATTCGCGCTCGCCGATCATGCCGCGGGTTTCGGGCGTGAGAGGGGCAGCCACGACGACGTAATCGCAGCGCCCAAGCATCTCGACGAGCCGGCCGGGCGAATAGATCTGCTCGACCAGAGGGTCCATATTGTAGAGCGAAGGGCCACTGCGCTTTACCGCTAATATGCGCATGCCCATGGGGCGGCAGCGCACGGCCACGGCGCGGCCGATATCGCCGTAGCCGACGATGCCCACGGTCTGGCCGGAAATTTCGGCGATATCGAACTCGTCCCACACGCCGGTTTCCTGGCTGCGCACCATGCGGCGGAGGCCTTTGGCGAAAAAGAGAATCGCGCCCAGTGCGAATTCGCCCAGCACCGCGCTGAAAACGCCGGTGGCGTTGGTCACCGGGACGCGGCTTTCGATGAGCTCGGGAAAGAGCAGGTTGTCCAGACCGGCCGAGCGGGAGTGGACCCATTGTACGCGCGGAGACATGAGGAAAACCTCGCGCAGAAGCTCGCGGGAACCCGACCAGTTCAAGATGACGTCGGCCTCCGGGGCCGCGTTTTCAAACGCTTCAGGCGAATTGCCGACCGCAATGGACGTTTCGTCGGGCAATTCCGCGAGTAGCGCGAGCTGCGGCTCCGTGGGACCGGCGAGCACCAGGACTGTATGATTGTCCATGAGGAGAAAGCTATCACATGTTCGACCCCTCGCTCGAAGTGCTGAGGGTGGTGGAAGAGGCGGCCATCGCCTCGGCGCGCACCATGGGCATGGGGGATCCGCAGGCGGCGGTGGAAGCCATGCGCGGCTGCCTGGAAGGTCGGGTCGCGGAACGATGGCGCGCCGCTCAGGGTGGATATCGCGATGGACCCGCTGGAGGTTCCGGTGAGCGAAGCGGAACTATGGTGAAATGAAACTATGGCCGCCCAGGTAAGTATTTCGACTCCCGCGGGATTGCGCGACAAGGAATCGCGCCTCTTCGCGGAACTGCGCAGGATGGGGCGCGCCATCGTGGCGTACTCGGGCGGGGCGGATTCGGCTTACCTGGCGTGGGCCGCGAACGAGGTGCTCGGGCAGAATGCGCTGGCGGTGACCGCGGATTCGGCTTCTTTTCCGGCATCGCACAAGCGCGACGCCGAGGCTTTCGTGCGGCAGTTCGGCATCCGGCACGAGTATATAGAGACATACGAATTCGAGGACCCGGATTACGTGCGCAACGCGCCGGACCGCTGCTTCCATTGTAAGGACGAGCTATTCACGCGCCTGGAGGCCATCGGGCGGGAGCGCGGCTACGAGCACATCATTTACGGCGTGAACCTGGACGACTTGGGCGATTACCGGCCCGGTCAATCCGCGGCGAAGAAACACGAGGTGGCCGCGCCTCTGGCCGAGGCCGGGCTGACCAAGGCGGACATCCGCGAGCTTTCGCGGATGGCGGGACTGCCCACGTGGGACCGGCCGGCGTCGGCGTGCCTCAGTTCGCGGATTCCCTACGGCACGCCGGTAACCATCCAGAACGTGAAGACCGTGGAGGCCGGCGAAGAGGAGATCAAGGCGCTGGGATTCCGGCAGTTTCGGGTGCGGTTCCACGGCGAGATCGTGCGCATCGAAATCGCTCCGGACGAATTGCCCAAGGCGCTCACGCCGGAGATGGCACGGGCCTTCACGGGAATTTTCAAAGCGCTCGGATTCAAATACATAACCCTGGACCTGGAAGGCTACCGGCAGGGCTCCCTCAACGAAGTGCTGGCCGGCCGGCGCGCCTGAGCCCCCTCACTGCGAAGTTACCTGAAGATTATCCACCACTTTTGTAACGCCGGGGACGCTCCGGGCGATGCTGTCGGCTTTGGCGCGGGTGGCGGCGGAATCCACCGGGCCGGAGAGCGTCACCACGCCGTCGGTGGAGTTGACCGAAATATCTGGCACCGTGGAAAGGCCGAGGCCGGAAGCCAGCTTGGATTTGACGGCAGCGGTGATTTTCAGGTCGTTTACCTGCTTTTCGGGGGATTCATTGGTCCGGCAGCCCGATAAAGAGACCAAAATGACCGCAAGGCAGATCAGCTTCACGTGGCGATTTCCCGCACGCCGGGGCGCAATGTTAGGGGCAACACTGTAACCACGGATAATTTTGTGACGCCTAAGCTGTCACTATGACCAAGAAGCTGCTTTTTGTAACAACTTTACTTGCCTTGGCGTTTACCCTGTTGGCGGCGGACGCTACCGGTAAGTGGACCTATGAAATGCAAGGGCGCAATGGCCAGTCCCGCCAGATGACCATCAATCTGAAGCAGGAAGGCAACACCCTGACGGGCTCGGTGCCGGGTATGGGGCGCGGCGGTCAGGGCCAGGAAACCCCGATCACCAATGGAAAGGTGGATGGGGACCATGTGACCTTCGAGGTGCATCGCGAGTTCAATGGCAACGAATTCGTGCAGAAGTTCGACGGCCACGTCTCGGGCGACCAGATGAAGCTGAAGATCACGATGCAGAGGCCCGACGGCGAGCCGCGGGAGTTACGCGAGGTAACCGCGAAGAGATCGAGCGACTAGCCCCGACTAGCCCTGAGCAGGTTGGAACCCGGGAGGAAGCATGAGCGGCTCCTGCCAGCGGTGGCGGGGGCCGTTTTTTTGTGGCTGGCTGTTGGCTTACATCACCGGGCCGATGCGCCAGGGGACGAATTCCTGGTGTCCGAGGCGTTCAGCGGCGGTGCGGCGGCCGGAGGCCACATCGAGGAGCAGGTCGAAAATTTCGCGCCCCACCTGCGGCACGGTTTTTTCGCCGTCGGCGATGGCGCCGGCATTGACATCCATGTTGTCGCGCATGCGCGCGTAAGTGCCGCTGTTGCTGGCGATTTTCAGGACCGGAACGGTGGGGAACCCGATGGCGCTGCCGCGGCCGGTGGTGAAGGCGATGAGGTTGGCGCCGCCGGCGGCCAGGCCGGTGAGAGAGACCGGGTCGTAACCGGGCGTGTTCATGAAGACGAAGCCGGAGGCGGTGACCGGCTCGGCGTAATCGTAAACGTCGATGAGCGGTGAGGTGCCGCCCTTGGCCACGGCGCCCAGCGACTTTTCGAGAATGTTGGTCAGCCCGCCGGCCTTGTTGCCGGGCGAGGGATTGTCGTCGAAGCTGCCCTCGAAGCGCAGGAGGTAGCGCTTGTAGGCGGCGATCATGGAAAGCAGCTTTTCGGCCACCTGCCGGTTGCGCGCGCGCCGGACGAGGAGGTGCTCGGCGCCGAAGATCTCGGTGGTCTCGGCCAGCACCGGCGTGCCGCCCAATTCCGCCAGCAGGTCGGAGCAATGGCCCAGCGCGGGGTTGGCGGTGATGCCGGAGAAGGAATCCGAGCCGCCGCAATTCAGGCCCAGCACGATTTTCGAAGCGGGCGCCGGGACGCGGCGCTCGGCGGCGGCGCGCTCGATATAGCGGGCGATCTGCCGGCGGGCGGCTTCGAGCGCGCCGCGCGTGCCGCCGCTCGCTTGCAGGGTGAGGCCCGCAAGCCTCTCCCCAGCCCCTGGCCCCTGGCCCCTGGCCCCCATGTAGTGATCGATCTGGTTGACCTCGCATCCCAGGCCGAGGATTACCGCCGCCGAAACGTTGGGATGATGCAGCACGCCGGAGAGCGTGCGGCGGAGTTGGTCCACATCCGGGCCGAAGGCGTGGCCGCAGCCGTCGCCATGCGGGAGGGCGACGACGCCATCCACGCCGGGCGGCAGAGGTTCTTCGCCGTAGCTTTCGGCGATCAGCGAAGCGGTGTGCGCGGCGCAATTGCTCGCTGCCACCACGGCGATGTAATTGCGCGTGCCCACGCGGCCGTCCTCGCGGACGTAGCCGAGGAACGTGGGCTGATCCTGGCGCCGCGGCACGGGGATTTCGACGGCCGGAAATTCGTAGGCGAGTTGCAGCTCTTCGAACGAGAGATTGTGCGTGTGCACGTGGCTGCCCGGCTCGATGGGGGTCTTGGCGCGGCCGATGGCCTGGCCGTAGCGCAGCACCATCTCGCCGGCGGAGATGGGCCGCAGCGCAATCTTGTGGCCGGCGGGGATGGCTTCGCGCGCCGTGATGCCGATGCCGTCTATGCGCAGCGCCGCACCGGCGGAGATGGGCACGCGCGCCACGGCGATGTTATCGGCGGGATGCAGATGGATGGCCGAATTTTCGACCGTGGGGAGTTTAGCGATATCTAGGAGCACTACAAACAATCGTAGCGAAAAAAAGAACGGTGGTTAGCCTTCCCGCAGTTCGAAGCCGTGCTCGGCGATTTGCGAGAACAGCACTTCCGAGGTGTGGCCGTGCAGGCGGAAGATCTGCCGGACCAGCTCGCAGACAGTCTCGTGGCCGCGCTCGTAGAGGACCAGGATCGACGGACCGGCGCCGCTGAGGGCGCAGCCTAGCAGGCCGGGGGCGCGCAGCTTGAGGATCTCATCGAGGCCGGGCACCAGCTTGGCACGGTAGGGCTGATGGAAGCGGTCTTCGAGCGCCGCCGGAAACGCGGTGGTGGAGCCCGTGGTGAGGGCGGCGATCAGCAGCGCGGCGCGCTGCACGTTGAACACCGCGTCGGCGCGGCTGTAGGACGCAGGCAGGGCGGCGCGCGCCAGCGTGGTTGGAAGATCGAAATCCGGCACCACGATGCCGATGCCGAAGCGCTGCGGCAGATCGATGCGCACGGCGCGCGCCACGCCGCCTTCGTCGATGGCGCTGGCCACGATCGAGCCCAGGGTGCACGGCGCCACGTTGTCCGGATGGCCCTCGATGCGCGCCGCCTCGTCCAGCACGCGCAGGGGCTTCCAGCGCAGATCGAGCAGATGGTCCGCGATCACCACTCCCGCGGTGAGCGCGGCGGCGCTCGATCCGAGGCCCTTGCCAACCGGGATTTCGTTACGGATCTCCAGTTCGATGGGCGGCAGGCCGATCTGCACGGATGCCGCCACCGAGCACGCCGTCTGCCAGATCAGGTTATCGGCGGTCGCGGGAATGCACGCCGCGTCGCGCCCCTCGACGCGGATCGAGAGTTCGACGGCGGGCCGGAAGCGGCAGGTGAGGTAGATTTCCAGGGCCAGGCCGAGGGCGTCGAAGCCGGGTCCCAGGTTGGCGCTCGAAGCCGGCACCCGAACGGTGTACCAGTTCATAAGGCGGAGGGCAGGCCAGGAGGCCTACCCTACTTGATCTCCAGAATCTCTTTCTCTTTGACTTTGGAGGCTTGGTCGATCTTCTCCATGTAGCCGTCGGTCACCTTCTGGATTTCGTCGTGCGCCCGCTTGTCTTCGTCCTCGGTGATTTTCTTGTCCTTGAGCAGCTTTTTCGTCGCTTCGTTGCCCTCGCGGCGGATGTTGCGCACGGAAACGCGATGATGCTCGGCGGCGGCGTGCAGGCGCTTGACCAGTTCTTTGCGGCGCTCCTCGGTCAGCGGCGGAATGGGCAGCCGGATGATCTTGCCGTCGTTCGCGGGGTTCAGCCCCAGGTCCGATACGCGGATGGCCTTTTCGATGGGGCCGATCTGCGAGACGTCCCAGGGCTGGATGGTGATGAGGGATGGCTCGGGAACGTGCAGGTTGGCAAGTTGGTTGAGTGGAGTGGGGGTGCCGTAATAGTCAACCCGGATATGGTCCAGAATCCCCAGTGAGGCGCGCCCGGTGCGGATGGAAGCCATCTCGTGCTGAAAATCCGAGATGGCCTTTTCCATACGCGCCTTGAGATGGGCTTCGACCTCGCGGATCGAGTTGAATGCCGGACCGGTGGGTGCGGCTTGCTGTTCTGTCTTCATTGAGCGTCTCCGAAGTGACCGGATTGAGGTGCAAAACTCGATTATAATAAGCTTTTCTATCAGCCATCATCGTTCAGCTCGTCTTCGGTGGTTTGTTCTCTTTCTCCTGGTTACGGCTGGATACCAGGCCCTCTATTGCGGCGCGGTGACCGGTGGAAACCTGACCGGACTGTTCTTTGCCGGGGCACGGACGCCGCAGCCGCCGGAACTGCGGCCAGCGACCTTCCTTTATCCCAACAGCACGGGCTATGACGGGCAGTTTTACCGCGACATGGCCCACGACCCGCTGTTGCGCAAAGGCTATGCCAAGTACCTGGACGAGCCTGGCTACCGCTATCGGCGCATCCTGATTCCAGCGATTGCGGCGGTGCTCGGCGCGGGATCGCGGCGGACGGTGGATTTCTGGTGTGTGGCGGTGACCGACATCGTCCTCGCGCTGGGCGGCGTCTGCTTCCTGGAACTGGCGGCCGGACTGTGCGCGCCTTGGCTGGCCGCGCTGCTGTACCTCCTGCTGCCCGCGACGGTGGCTTCCACCGACAGGATTGTCACCGACGGGCCGGCGGTGGCCGGATTCCTGGCCGCGTGGCTGCTGTATCGCAATCGCCGGATCGCGGCGCTGCTTGCGGTCCTGGCCCTGCTGCCGCTGGTTCGGGAAAGCGCCATCCTGGTCACCGCGGGCGTGGTGTTGGCGTTTCTGCGGTCCGGAAATGTCCGGCGCGCGGCGCTGGCGGCGCTCACGGTGGTTCCGGCGGCGGCCTGGTGGGGATATGTGGCGGTGCGGGCTGGCATCACCGATCCGGTGCGGATTTTCACAATTCCCGTTTGGCCGCAGGTGATGCGGCTGTTTCAGATCTTTCCGCGCCCGCTGCCACCGGCGCCGCGGATGGCCATGCAAGCACTGGATGCGCTCGGCGCCGCCTGTCTGTTGGTGGCGCTGGGCTGGATGGGCTGGGTTGCGTTACGGCGGTGGAAGGACGACACCTGGCTGGTCCTGCCCTCGGCCCTGCTGGCCGCGTGCACGGGCGGGTGGTTCGTGATGAGCCAGCCGTACGATTTCCTGCGCGT
The DNA here is from genome assembly GCA_021787555.1 of Acidobacteriota bacterium. Lineage (GTDB taxonomy): Bacteria > Acidobacteriota > Terriglobia > Bryobacterales > Bryobacteraceae > JAJYLS01. Next base: position 17,771 of record JAJYLS010000089.1, read on the forward strand.
GGATAGCGTTCTGCTCGCCTGGACGGTGCTCACCATGCTGGCCGCGCGCCGCCGCTATGCCGTGGTGTACGGGATTGCCTGCTCGCTGCCGCTGCTGGTCTACCGGGCGGCGCCGCTGCTCGCGCTGGCGGGCTGGAAGATTACCGGATGATCGTCCCGACCTGCTCGCCCATCGACACCCGCATGATATTGCCGGGGACGTTCAGGTTGAAGACGATGATGGGCAGGCTGTTGTCGCGGCACATGGCGATGGAGGTCGCATCCATCACGCCCAGCCCTTGCGAGAGCACGTCCATGTAGCGGATCTCCTGGTATTTCACGGCGTCGGCGAATTTGAGCGGGTCCTTGTCGTACACGCCGTCGACGCGCGTGCCCTTCACGATCACATCGGCCTTAATTTCGAGCGCGCGCAGGGTGGCGGCGGTATCGGTGGAGAAATACGGGTTGGACGTGCCGGCGGCGAGCACCACGATGCGGCCCTTTTCGAGGTGCCGGATGGCGCGGCGGCGGATATACGGCTCGGCCACCTGGTGCATCTCGATGGCGGTCATGACCCGCGTGGGCACGCCCAGGTTTTCGAGGGCGTCGGAAACCGCGAGCGAGTTGATGACCGTCGCCAGCATGCCCATGTGGTCGCCGGTGACGCGGTCCATCTGCCGCGCCGCGCCGGCCACTCCGCGGAATATATTGCCGCCGCCCACGACGATGCCGATCTGCACACCCGCCGCGGCTACATCCGCGACCTCGCGCGAGAGGTCCTTGACGCGCTCGGGATCGATGCCGAAGGTTGTGCCGCCCGCCAAAGCCTCACCGCTGAGCTTCAGCAGGACGCGATGGTAGCCGGCCATGTCGCTATGCGCCGGGCTCGGAAACCGCTGCCTCGCCGCCGGTTTCGGCCGCCGCAACGTCGCCGACTTTGAACCGCACGAACCGCGCAACAGAGATATTCTCGCCCAGCTTGGCGATCCTGGATTTAACGAGCTGGCCGATGGTCATGGTGGCTTCCTTCACAAACGGCTGGTCCAGCAGGCACACCTCTTCGTAGAACTTGGCGATGCGGCCCTCGACGATGCGGTCGAGCACCTTTTCCGGCTTGCCTTCGCCGCGGGCGCGGTCGCGCGCGATTTCCTTCTCCTTTTCAAGCACCGCTTCCGGCACGTCCTCGCGCCGGAGGTATTGCGGGTCGGCCGCCGCAATGTGCATGGCGATGTCGTGGACCATCTCCTTGAAATCGTCGGTTCGGGCCACGAAATCTGATTCGCAGTTGACCTCGACCAGCACGCCCAACTGGCCGCCGGCATGGATATAGCTGCCGATGAGGCCCTGGCGCGTGGCGCGCCCGGCCTTCTTGCTGGCGGACGCGATGCCGCGCTTGCGGAGGATCACCTCCGCCTCGCCGGGGTCGCCCTTGGCCTCGACGAGGGCCTTCTTACATTCCATCATCCCCGCGCCGGTGCGTTCGCGCAGGTCCTTTACCATTACGGCTGTGATTTCCATAAGAATCAGAAGTCAGAAGTCAGAAGTCAGGAGCCAGGA
>JAJYLS010000090.1 GCA_021787555.1 Acidobacteriota bacterium
GTCGAGCATGAGCAGCAGCCCCCGGCAGACCATGTCGCACAGGCTCCCATTGGCCTGCCGCCACTGCCAGGCTTCGCACAGCTTGGTAGATAGCGCGCGCCGGCTGGCGCGTGGGTTTGCGGCGATCAGCTCACGTATATAGAGGATGTCTTCATCGCTGACGTTCCGGCCTCTATACCTGAGCGCTGCCATTGAACAGCAGTATGCGCCTTCTTGCCTTGGAACGCAAGGGGTGAGCCGCGTTTTTATTTCGCCGCGTTTACGCGCCGCCACAAGGGCGCCGCGCGCACTCGCGAGATATCGCCGGCGGCTAGCAGCAACTGCGCCTCATACGCCTCCAGCGGCTTGCTCGCGCCGGTCGCCTCCGGCCACCACTGAAAACGCCCTCTCGACAGCCACTTCTGCAACAGCCAGAATCCCTGGCCATCATAGGTGAGCAGGCGGATCGCTGTCCCGCTGCGGCTGCGAAAGACGAACACACATCCGGAAAATGGATCTTCGGCGAGCTTGTCCTGACAGAGCCGCGCCAACGAGTCGATACCCTTACGTCCGTCCACCGGCTCGGTCGCCACCAGCACGCGCATCTGCGGTGTGATCTGGATCAGGCGAGCATCTCCCACAGCGCCCGGCTGATCTCGGTCAACTCCGCCAGCGCCATCCCCTTCAAGTCGATGCGCAGCTTCCCTCGCGGCGCCTCCAGTTCGAGCACGCACTCCCGGGCCGACGACGTCTGCGGCGCGATCAGTTCCACGAATGCCGGCGTCGCGCCCTTTCTGCCCTTTGCTGCGTCTACTTCCGCCGCGCGCTTCAGATGATTGAACTCCAGGCGAAGCGCCCGCGAGACCGGATTGACTCCATGTTGCCGCGCGAGTTCGCCGGCCGCAGCCCAGACCGCCTCCGGAATCCGCTCCCGGCTTCGGCGTTGGTTACGCCAGCGCTGCAGTTGCCGGTGCAGCCTCCTCATCGGCGCAGGAACCTCCGCGGCTGGCCTCGGTTTCCCGCCAGTCTTTCCGTCGGGCATAGCTCGACCGTATCAACCGCAACCAGATCAGTCACGCAGGCTTGCCGAAAAGACACGATGATACGGGTGGGTCACGCAGAAACGGATTGGCTTATCCTGCGCTCCAAGTGCTTTTGCTTGCCGACTCCATCGAGGATCTCATCATGGTGTGGGCGGCCTCAGACGCCGATGAGTGGAGGAACCGGATCATCGAGATCCCGCAATAGCGCCGCCTGGCGGCGGGGTTCCTCTCGGCCTGCCCGAGCGCAACCGGGCGTTAAATAAGGACCCCTGTAAACGGAGAAAACCCGAGATTCCGGAGGCGAATCTCGGCGCTACCGAGCGGAACCCCATGGTTCGTCTCGGACCCCAAGCCGATCGACTACGAAACGGAGAATTTGCCGCCGCGCCGACAGCAGCGCAACTCATTGCGGAAAAACGGTAACCGTCCGGCGAACCCATCTTCCGTTTTCTGACCTCCGGCGCCATATTCCTTGGTGACAGCAAGCTGGCTCGACGTGTCTGCGTTGAGCCGCAAGGCCAGGAGGTGTCGATGAAATCGAAAAAGCAGGATGTGGAGAAGGTACGCTATTGGGATCACCGACTCTGCGTCGAGAATGCCGGCGATGGGAGATTACTCCCCACAAAACGCGCTAGCCGGAAGTAAACCCGAGTCCGAATAGGCGCAATCCCATCCGCATCCGAATCCGTGCTTACCGAATCTCTGCGCATCTTCGATCCCCGCCGCAACTTCCAGTTGCAGGGCTTCACTGGTCGCGGCGCCACGACCACACTCCGCGACGCATCCGCGACCGGTGTGTCCATCTCCGGCATCTTCCAAGCCGCCGAAGATTTCGCAGTTCTGGAGTTCTACAACGCGTACGATTACTTCAGCCACCTCCGACTGAAGCACCTGCCGCGGACGGACGTCTCCGGCCTCACGCTGGCGTTCGATATCGAGTACGACCACGCGCTCGACGGCGACATGCGGCTGGACGCCGCCAAGTACCCGTCCGTCTCGTGGGACGCGATCACGTTCGCCTGCGGCTCGGCGAGCGACGTCTACGAGGTGCGCCTCCTCGATTACGCGCCCGTCCTCTCCGGCGGCGAGACGCCCGCCAGCGTCACGTGCGGCATCAGCGGGAGGACCCCGGTGTGGGGCACGGACGTGCTCCACCTCTATTTCCGCGACACGCGATACACCGTCTCCCAAGCCGACGTCCGGTGGGAAGGCACGATGGCCGAAGACCTCATCGGGTCACCGTGAAGTAATCTACGGCGCAAAGGACGCCGGACGCGCCGCAATTGTCCAAACGCTGTCCAAACGGCAACGGCTATCTTGTTGGTTCCATCGGGGCGATGCCCAGAAGTGCTCTAAAGCGCATTCTAGCACCGCGGGGGATGCGGCTGCCCGCCGCGGACGAACTGGTGCGAGCGCAGTGTCTTTCGCACGATGTTTATCCCATCTAGATAATGGTTACATCTAGATTGCAGCCGCACTGTCAAGTTCGGGGCAGATGGTATGCTGGTGTGGTATGGCACGACGCATCTGCCCGCGGCATGGCCGGAACCAGCCGTGCACCTGCGCCATGGGCAATCTCTACCGTTTCGTGGAGCCGGTGGTGCTCCTGCTGCTCAAGAAGAAAGGGCAATCCTACGGGTACGACCTCTCCGGCGATTTCGAGCAGCACGCGCTCACCGACGCCGAAATCGAGCGCGCCGCGCTCTACCGGACGCTGCGGCAACTGGAAGTGAACGGCAACGTCAAATCCGCATGGGAAACCGACGGGGGCGGACCCGCGCGGCGGGTTTACCGCCTCACGGCGCGCGGCGAGCAGCACCTGGAGGAATGGGCCACGGTCCTCGAGCACGTCTCCAGATCGATGGGCCGGTTCGTGCGGGAAGCCAGGGCGCCGGCGCGCGCCAAGGTCTAAATCGTTACAGGCACCCATGCCCGCGCCGCGGCTGCGCGGGCGGCGGCGTCCAGCACTCCAGCGGTCTCCCGGCCGTCTTCGAAGGTCGGATGCGCGGCCTCACCACGGGATAAACCGAAAAGGAAATCGGCCAGCGCGGCGATGAATGTGTGCTCGTAGCCGATGGGGTGGCCGGGCTTCCAGAAACTGGGGTTCGCCACGGGGACGCGGACAATGCCGCGCCGCTCGCGCGGAGCCGCGGCCTCGGCGTATTCCAGCCAGTTCATCTCTTCCAGGTTGAAGCGCAGCATGCCGCCCTCCCCGTGGATGGTGAAGGCGTTGCAATTGGTGTAGCCGACGGCGTAGCGGGTGGCTTCGAACGTGCCGATGCTGCCGTTGGCGAAGCGGGCGAGCAGCATCACGGCATCGTCAACGTCGCGGCCGGTGGCGAAAGTCTCGAGCAGCGAGCACACTTCGCGAATGGGGCCGTTGAGCCACAGCGCGGTATCCACCAGGTGTGAGAGGAGGTCGCCGAGAACGCCGGAGCCGGCCTCGGCGCGCTGCGTCTTCCATCCGGGCGGACGCGTGGGATCGTTGCCCCATTCCTGCAAGTAGGTCGCCCGGTAATGGAAGACGCGACCGATGCGGCCCTCGTCGATGAACCGGCGGCACAGCGCCACCGCGGGAACCCGCCGGTAATTGAACCATACGAAATTGGGCACCCCGCGCGCAGCCTCGGCCATGCGCACGGCTTCTTCCGCCGAGGTGGCCAGCGGCTTCTCGCAGAGCACCATCTTCCCGGCCTCGGCGGCGGCAAGGGCGATAGGAGCATGCAGCGCGTTGGGAACGGCGATATCCACGAGGTCGATATCGGAACGCGCCACCGCCGCGCGCCAGTCGGTCGAGATTTCGGACCAGCCCCAGGTGGCGGCGGTCTTTTCCAGAACGTCGCGATTGCGCCCGCAGAGCAGCCGGCAATCCAGATCGTAGGGGAGATCGAAAAAATGGGGCGCCTGACGGTACGCATTGGAATGCGCGCGGCCCATGAATCCCTGGCCGATCAGGGCGACGCGGATCAGTGGCTTGGACATGAAGAGATACCCGGGAAAGAATATTTTCCCACGGTGTCCCTCGCGCACCAAACCCCACCCGCGAATGTACGCGGAAACACAGGCCGAACGTTCTCAATCAAACCGCACGGCACGCCGCCACCTTGTCATTTAGCGGCTTCCAAACCGAAACTCAAAGTAGGAGAGGGGACATCATGAAACTCAATTCCCTGCATGATTTATACATCGCTGAACTAAAAGACTTATACGATGCCGAGCATCGCATCATCAAAGCCCTGCCGAAAATGGCCGAAGCCGCCAGTTCCCCCGAGCTGCGCAGCGCATTTCAGGAGCATTTGGAGCAGACCCGCACCCAGGCACAGCGGCTGGAGCAGATTTTCCAGAGGCTGAACGAGTCCGCCAAGGGCGAGAAGTGCGAAGGAATCGAAGGCATTATCGACGAAGGCGAAGACCTCATGGACAAGGACGCGCCACCCGCCGTGGGCGACGCCGCCCTCATCAGCTCTGCGCAGCGCGTCGAGCATTATGAGATCGCCGCCTATGGGACCGTGCGCACCTACGCCCGCCGGCTGGGCTTCGAGGACCAGGCCCAATTGCTCCAGAAAACCCTGGAGGAAGAGGCGGAGACAGACAAGAAACTGACGGGTTTGGCGGAATCGTACATCAATGAAAACGCGAAGACCGCCAGATAAGGAGGATTGAACAATGTGTGACTATTCGCTCATGGCAGTGCCTAACCGCCTCGCGCGCGAAGGCGAGGACTTGGTGGCCCACCGCTTCCCTACCGGCTCCCTGGGGCTGGCTTCCCCCCTGGATCTCAAACGCGTGGCGAACCCTCCCACGCCGGTAAAACGCGGCCTGTGGTGCGCGGTGAAGGACTTCTTCAACCCGCCCAAGACTGAGCCCGTTCCGGCTGTCTGCATTCCACCCGGGGCGCGCCTGCACTTGCAAGACATCCCCGTGCGGTTGCAGCACGAATACAGCGTGAGCGCCGCCGAAGACGTGACCTTCACCCAGATCTCGGCCGCTGTGAACAGCTACCGCGACGCGGTGCGGTTCCCCAACGGCCGCGAAGTGCGGCTCCAGGAGTTGCGCGAAGGGCAGCGCGTGAAAGTGCTGGACCTCTCGCTCGCCGAGGAGTTGGATCTCGATCGCCTGCATGAAGAAAGGGCGGAGTTCAGCTATCGGACACGATAAAGAAGTCTTGAGTTATGAGTTGTGAGTTTTGAGTTCTCAATAACTCACAACTCATAACTCATAACTGACTCGCGTGCCCTCCACGCGGGCAAACGGCGTGAGGCGGTGCGGATCGGCCTTTGCCGCGCTCATGAGGTGCGCGACCGGGATGCCGCGCACGGTCAGCGCATCGGCAATCAACGACCGGTGGCATCTCCAGGGAACCGATTCGGCACACATCACGGCCGTCCGGCTGCGGCCCGCCAGCGCCAGCAATTCCTCCAGGCCTTCCTCGAATTCTCCGGTCAGCATGTAATCGGCATAGCCGCGGAAGCTGAGGTTCCGCCAGGCGGTGTTGGGCGAATCCTTGCGCGCGTGGTGCAGGCCGCCCAGGCGGGGCAGGTGAACGTAGGCAATGCCCGCGGCGGCGAGCGTGCCCGGAAGTTCGTCCCGGTTGTATTGCGGGTTGTGGCGCGACCGCGGGACGGTACGCACGTCGGCCACGGTTTCCACGCCGTGAGCTTTCAGGATCTCCAGAAACTCGCCCATCGGGCGCGTGGAGTGGCCGATGGTGTAGACGATCATCCGGCGTCCTGATGCGAGCCCGTCGGTACATGGCCATCCGGCTCCGAAAGGGGCCGGCGCGGGGTGAACGGCAGATGGATCCGCAGGACGCGCTCGCGGCGGCGCTCCTGCTCCAAGGTGCGAGTGCGGGCGCGCAGGAGATCTTCCAAGGCGATCATCCCTACCAGTTTGCGGCTGCCGGGGCGCTCCAGGACCGGGAAGCGCGTCAGGCCGGTTTCGGCCATGCGGTAGACCACCGTGCGCAGGGGCTCGCCGGCGTAAGCGACCACGGGATCGCGTTTGGCCAGTTCGCTCAGCGGACGCAGAGGGGCGGAACTGTCCTCGATAATCTCCCGCAAGGTGCGGAACGGGATGACACCCACGAGGTGTTTTTCGCTGTCGACCACGGGGTAGAGGAACTGGCCGCGGTGCTCGTGGTTGGGATGCAACGGGTACGGCAGTCCGGCGCGCGTGATTTCCGCGGGAAGAGCGACGATATTCGTGCGCATCACTTCGCGCGCGGCCAGGACCTCCATGGGATCGACCGCATATTCGCAGCTCAGGTGGTAGCCGCGGCGGGCCACCTTTTCCGTGAGGATCGAGCGCCGCAGCACCAGCACGGTGAAGGCGTGGGAGATGGCCACGGCGAGCAGAAGCGGCAGGAGCATGTTGACGTCGTGAGTGGCTTCCAGGGCGAAAATGATCCCCATGAAAGGCGCGCGCATCGTGCCGCCCATGACCGCGCCCATGCTGACCAGCGGCCAGAAGCCCGCGCCGCAGTGCGGCAGGAACAAGGCTTCGATGCCGCCCAGCGCACCGCCCATCATGAGCAGCGGCGCCAGCACGCCGCCGGAAGTGCCGGAGGCGAGCGAGACGGCCCAGATGACCGATTTCACCAGCAGGATGCCGGCGATCACGGTGCGCGGCACGTCGCCCCGGAGGAGCGCACCGATGGTATCGTAGCCGACCCCGAGCGCCTGCGGAAAAATCATGCCGCCCAGCCCGACCGCCAGGCCGCCGATGGCGGGCCACCACATCCAGTGGATGGGCAAGAGGCGGAAAGCATCTTCGGCGGCATAGACGGCGACGGTTAGGAGCGCCGAGAGCGCCCCGGCCAGCAAGCCGGCCACGACACAGCCGGCCAGCGCCCCGGCGCCCAGGAACGCCGGATGCGGGGGCGTCGGAAACAGCGGCCCGGCGCCAAGCAGATAGCCGCGGGTGGCGGCGGCGGTGACGCTGGCGAGCGCCACGGGGATCAGGCTGCGCGGCTTCCATTCGAACAGCAGCAGTTCCACCGCCAGCAGCACCGCCGAAACCGGCGCGGCGAAGGTGGCCGACATGCCGCCCGCGGCCCCCGCCACCAGCAGCGTCTTGCGCTCCGTGCTCGACAGCCGGAAAAGCTGCGCGATCATGGAGCCGAACGCGCCGCCGGTCACGATGATGGGACCTTCCGCGCCGAAGGGCCCGCCGGTGCCGATCGAGAGCGCGCTCGCAAGCGGCTTGAGAATCGCCACCCGCGGCTCCACCTTGCTCCCGTTGATCAGGATGGCTTCAATCGCTTCCGGAATCCCGTGACCGCGGATGCGCTCCGAACCGTAGCGCGCCATTACCCCGATGACCAGCGCCCCGCCGATGGGAACCGCCAGTTCCCACCATCCAAGATGGTTCCCGGCGGGCGAAACCAGCGCACTCGAGAGGCGGCCGAAGAAGAACAAGTTCGTAAAGAACCCGATGAGACGCAGCAGCGCCAGCGCCACCCAGGCGCTGATGAAGCCGATGACCAGCGCCAGGGCGGAGATCCAGAGCGTGCGGGTGGTCATCGTGAAATCGCCCAGCTTGGGCACCGGCATGGCGGACCCGTCGGCGTGCGCCGGGTGGATCATGCGATAAACAGCGGTCTTGAGGCGCGGGAACATGCGGTGTGAGAAATCTCCGTGTTTATTGGGCGGCAACCTGTTGCAGAAGGCGGGCCAGAGCGCTCACCAGCAGCGGGCCGGTCACTTGCAGCTCGTCGTGATGTGCGCGCGAGAGGCGGTTCAGCTTGTCCTCGCCCGCGGGTGTGAGGCGCACGCGCACCTGCCTGCGGTCCCTCTCCGCGCGCACGCGCTCTACCAGGTGCCGCTCCGCCAGCCGATCGATAAGACCCACGGCGCTGTGGTGGCGGATTAGCAGGTGTTCGGCCAGCAAGCCGATCGTGGGACCGTCCGCGCCCTCCTCCAGCGAGCGGATCGCAAGCATCAATTGGTGCTGCTGCGGCTCGAGACCTTCCCTTCGCGCCGCTTCTTCGCTGAAATGCAGGAAGCGGCGGATCTGGAAGCGAAAGTTGCCCAAGGCTCGGTAATCGGGCGAGTGCATCTAAGAAATATCGTAGCACGATATTAATTGGGACGCAATTTGCGCAGTTTAAGACCTTTTAGTACGAAATCAAACGCATTAAAATGCTTTATTTAAGATACCCCTTGTATTCGGGTTGACTCATGATATGCTTAAACTCCATAGGGCTGTAGCTGTATTCCCATAAGAGAAACCTGATACGGAGGCACCTGATCATGATGATAAGCCCGAAATTGGCCTCGCCGCACCGCGCCGAAAACACCGGCGAAATCCGCTACCGCGCGTTGGCACGGTTGCACGCGCGCAGAAACGCGGTGGACGCACTAATCCGGTCGCTGGAGATGTACCAGAAGGTCGCGGCGAAACCGCCGCACATCGCCGTCAGCGGGACCCGGAAGTGCTGGTCAGATTTCGCTCAATCGCGAATTTGACCAGGCCGACGAGGTCGTGGACGTTCAGCTTGCGCATGAGGCTGGCCCGGTAGGTGTCCACCGTCTTGGGGCTGATCTCCAGCAGGTCGGCAATGTCTTTGGCACGCAACCCGTTGACCAGGTAAGAGAATACCTCCATCTCGCGCGGGCTGAGGGACGCCAGTGGATCTTCCGGCACGGGCTTGTCCGGGCGGGTGAAGAGCCCGGCGCCGCGCAGCAGCGGTGAGACATACACGCCCCCATCGCGCACGAAGGTAATCGCGTCGAGGAGATGGCGGGCCGGGCCGTCCTTCAGGAGATAGGCATCCGCGCCGGCGCGCAACGCTTCCATCACCGTGGATTCCTCGCGGCTGATGGAGAGTATCATGAGCTTGGCCGCGGAACCGCCGGCGCGCAGCTTCCGGATCACCTCAACTCCCGTCATGCCGGGCATGTTGAGGTCGAGAAGGGCGAAATCCGGCTTGAGTTCGCCGATCATTTCCAGCGCCGATCCGCCGTCGGAGCACTGCCCCAGAATGTTCATCCCGTTACTCGAGCACAGAGCGGCAATGCCCTCCCGGACGATAGCATGATCGTCGGCCAGCACGATGGTGGCGTGGAGTTCCTCCATATTTCTCCTTGAGCAAGAACATTAACATAAGTCAACTCTATTCGCTCTGTCCAGTGGGCACGGACAGTTCTAATTTCGTTCCCTGCGGCCCACTCTCGACTTCCAGAGTTCCACCGAGAGCGGCGGCCTGCTCCCGGATCGTGCGCAGCCCGATTCCGGCGGCCACATTCGCCGGAGCGGAAAAAAGCCGTTGGGCGTCGAAGCCGACGCCGTTGTCGGAAACCGTCAGCACCAGCCGCTCCGCGCTGGCGGCCAGCCGCAATGAGATGCTGGTGGCGCGGGAGTGCCGCGTGAGGTTCGAGAGCGCTTCCTGCACCGCGCGATACATCAGAACCTTGATTTCGAACTCCGGCTCCGCGGCCAGCGGCGCCAGCTCGAAGGTGGCCTCGAAGCGCTGCGGAATGCCGCTGAGTTCCCACAACTGCCGGATGGCTTCCTGCAGCGAGAGCCGCTGCCACTCCGGCGGGTGCAGCCGCCGGGCGACCGAACGGACCTGTTCCAGAGCATCGCTCGCCAGCGTCGAGATGCGCCCGAGCGCCTGCTGCACGGGCTCCGTGGCATTCGGCAGCCGCGAAGCGATGACTTCCAGTTGCAGCCGGATCGCCGCCAGCATTTGCCCCACGCCGGTGTGCAACTCGCGGCCAAGGCGCTGGCGCTCGAGCTCGATCTGCCGCACCGCGCTGCGGCCGTTCGTGCCGCGGCCCGGCCCACTGCGCGCGCGCACCCGCGCCGTGAGGTTCCTTTCCGCCATTTGCAGCCGGAAATAATGGCGGAGCAGTTTGCCCTGTAGCTCGGGAAGCGTGGCGGCGCCGCCAATCGCGTCATCCCAAAAATCTTCCCATTCAGCGGTGACCACCACCGCGCCGCGGTCTACCAGCACGGCTGAAAAATTCACACACCGCCCCCCGCCTGCCGCAGTCCGGCGCCGTGCCGCATCCGCCATGGCGCCCGCCAGATTGATGGGGTCGCCAAACGCGAGCCGGCTTTTATCGCTCATCCAGATTACTTGTCCGCGTAAATCGCACTCCAGAAGAAGTGGCCCAACAGCCGCTCCTCCGCGAGAGGACCCGGATCCCCGGACTGGCGCCAACCAGAAGTCTCCTTGATATGTTGCGGATCTTTCCTAGATAGCATGCCAGTTTCACCGCTCACCTACAATGTAGTACGTACCGAGTACCCGTTCCATTTGTCCTAGTACTTGCAGCGGATTTCACAACGTATTATAAGTAAAACACGGATGTCAAAAGCAATTAGTTATATTCCGCGTGTCGCCGTCTTCCTAGCGGGCGTAGCGGCCGGGGCGCTTGCCCGCCGCGAACTCACCAGGGAAGCCGGCCAGAGCAAGGAATCGAAAAACGCCATTCAGGATCTGGAAAGCCGAATTGCGGCCCAGGAAACTGCCAGCGCCCAACGCTTCCAAGCCATCGAGCAGCGGCTCGACGAACACGCCGCCAAGTTGGCCGAGGTGCCCACCACCGCGCAGATCGTCAGCGCCATGGAAACGGTGCTGGCCAAGACGATGACGTCGCTCGACGAGCGCCTCACCACCCAGGCGCAATCCATCGACGTGCTGAAGTCCACGGTGTCGCAAACCGACGGCCTGATCGAGCGCGTACTGGAATCGCTCGATACCTTGCAGACCTACGCGAATCCCGCGGACCTAGAAGAAGACCCCCTCCTCAAACGCGCGGTCTGACGCAAGCTCGCGCCGCCACACCCGAGTGGTTTGGTCTTACATTCTCTCCGCCGCCGCACCGGCGATCCGCACTTCGCGGCCGCCGTTGAGGATCGACTCGCGCGCCGCTTCGATCACCTGCTCGTTGTAGGCGCTGTTGGCCGGCGTGGCCAGCACGCCCGCGGTGTCGATCTCCGCCAGCGTGCGCTCTCCGCGCTCCACCGCGATGGCGGCGTTCACAAGGCCTTCGATCGAGCGATAGCCGTAGCCCACCGGCGTCAACCCCGGTCCGCCGGGATCCACGTACTGGAAATAGTCCGGGCTCGGCTCCGCATAACTCGTCGGATTCACGTATGAGTACTTCAGCCCGCGGTATTGATCGGAGTGCGAAATCAGCGCGCCGTCTTCCGCACCCTGACAGTACATGGTGAGGCCCTGCGTGTTCCCGCCCGGCCCTGCGTCCGGATAGCCGAGGGCGTTCTGCACGTTGAGGCACGCCCCGTTGTTCCAGATCACCCGCGCATCGGTCCACAGGAAACCTTCGTTGCCGTTGGGGTACCGGTCGCGAATTCCATAGACGCTCACCGCCACGGGCAATAACCCGGTTATAAAGTGGACCAGATCGACATAGTGGCAGCCCACATAAGTGAAAGCGTCGCTGTTTTCGGTGGTCATCCAGTTCTGAAAGTTCGAGCGGCGGTAATGCCATTTCTCGAGCAGGCAGCATGTGCCCAGGCGGAACTCGCCGAAGCGCCCGGCCCGGTAGGCACGCCGGGCCATCAGGCTGCGGTCGTCGAAGCGCTTGTGATACTCGATCCCCACGAACAGCCCGCGGCGCCGTGACTCCGCCGCGATCTCCACCGCCTGCCGGTGCTGGAGGACCAGCGGCTTCACCGTGCACACGTGCTGGTCCTGCCGCAGCGCCTCCATGATCACCTCGTAATGGAACTGGTCGGGCACCGCCACGAACACGATCTGCCGCGCCGGCATGCGCCCGATGATCTCGCGGTAAAGCTCCGGGCGCCGCGGCCCGGGCGCCTCCGGATACATGCGGAAGGACTGGCCGGGAAAGGCCTGCCGCGGCAGTTCGGCATCGGCCAGGCGCCGCACCGCGTCATAGCTCGCGTCGCAAACTGTGATAGCCCCAATGCGGCCCAGCCGCTGGAGTTGGTAGATAGACGGCAGGATCTGATCGTGCACGATCATGCCGCCGCCGATGAGAAGGACTTCGGGCATCATCAACATAATCTCACAGCGGCCCCCCTATCCCACCAGCGTCACTCTCGTGTACACCACCTCGAACCCCATCCGCTCGTAGTTCCGCTGCGAGGCGCTGCTGGGCAGCGTGGAGGCCGCGGCCAGGTCGGCGCCCTGCGCTACCGCCTCGTTGAGCCGCGCGGCGATCAGCTCGCGGTGTATGCCGCGGCGGCGGAACCCCGCGATGGTGCTGTCGGCGAACAGCGTGGCCACACCGCCGTAAATCGCCGCCGCCGCCGCTCCGGCCGCCTCGCCGCTTTCGGTCACGGCGAGATAGCACAGGGCGCCCGGCATGGCGAAGATAGCGCGGCCGACGTCCATCTCCTCGGTAGTCAGCTCGGCGGCCTCGAAGAAGCCGCGCCCGGCGGTGTAAGACCACAGGTCCGCTTCGCCGGCGGTGGCGCGCCGCACGCGCGGCGTGAAGACGATCTCGCACCCGCCCAGCCGCCGCGCCAGCACGTTGTTGAATTCCGCGATCCGATAGCCCCGCTCCGCCAGCCTCTCCACCAGCCCCGGATCGGCCAGCGGGCACAGATCGATCGAGACTTTCGCTCCGCGCCCGCGAAAGAAGGCTTCGAGCGCCAGCAGTTCGGCCTCCCCCACGGGACCGTTCAGGCCCATCCCGACTGCCTGCGTCAGCGGCGACTCGGGCCCCACGAAGATGGCCCAGCCGCCCGCCACTTCCATCGCCGCCGCACCCGGCCCCGCCGCGCATCCCCGCGCATTGGCCGCTTCGGCGGCTTCGATGCGGCGGGCGAGCAGAGCGTCGGCGAAGGTCATGCGGGCGGGCGGTTCGTCACCAGCACCTTCCCCCCGCTGGCCTTCACGACAAACCAGCTCTTCGCCAGGCGCTTCAACCGCGCGACCCTGCGGTCTTCCGTCACCAGGTAATACCGCTGCGGGCCGGCCCACAGGCGCGCGAAATCGCCGTCGTCGATAAACACGTCGTCCGGCGCGTCCGGCGCGTAGGAGCCGTATACCAGGTTGTTCACGCGCCCGTTCAGCAGCAATCCGCCGCGGTTGGTATAGAAGAAAACCGAGGAGAACGTGTAATACTGATCGTCCGCAATGAGCTCGCCCGGCGGCGCGGCCAGCAGCGCTTCCGCCAGCGGGCGCGAGGAAAGGTACGGATCGAAGGTCACCATGGCGATGCGCGCCGCATGGAAGAACAGCGCCATCATCGCGCAGAGCGCCACCACCGGCACGCCCGCGCGCTTCCGCCACGCGCCCCAGGCGCCGATCGCGAACGCCACGAACGCCACCGCCAGCGGCAGCCGCAAATACGCGAAGGCCCGCGGCGTGAGGTCCGTCATGTGCCCCAGCGAGAGCGTGTAGACGGCGTAGATATCCGGATTCTGGCGCAGCGCTTCCGAAATATCTCCCGGGCTGGGCAGCCCCCGCACCATCCACAGGATCGCCGCGATCGCCAGCGCCGCGGCGGTGGCCACCGCGGCGAGCAACTTCGTCCCCCGCCCCAGCCAGCGGTCCTGGCTGGCGGTGGCACAGCCAAGCAGCAGCGCCAGCGCGGGATAACACGGCATCGAATAGTATTCCTGCGTGGTCGAGAAGGTGAAAAACACCAAAATCGCGCCCGCCCAGCACAGCATCATCAGGCGCGCGCGCGAGGCCCGGTCGGGCTTGCGGTAATCCAACCGGAACGCGGCTGGCAAATAGACGCTCCAGGGAAACAGCCACAGCAGGTGAAAC
Organism: Acidobacteriota bacterium; assembly: GCA_021787555.1. Lineage (GTDB taxonomy): Bacteria > Acidobacteriota > Terriglobia > Bryobacterales > Bryobacteraceae > JAJYLS01. The sequence goes on from JAJYLS010000090.1 coordinate 13,738, forward strand.
AGCCAGAACCACAGCCGCGGCACCGTGTTGTAATCCCGCGGGTAGCGCCGGTTGAGGAACCGCAGCACGTGCTCGTTGATGAAGTAGAACCAGAAGAAGCCGTGATACGAGCCGCGCTCGCTGTGCATGGTGAAGTCGAAGTACGGCGGATTGCGCAGCGTTGCCAGCACGTGCCACGGCGCCGCGATCGCCAGGAACAGCGCCATGCCCGAAACCAGCCGCAGCCGCTTCCACGTCCGGCGCACGCGTAACTGGCGAGTCAGGGTCAGGTACACGAAAGCGGCCAGACCGGGAAACACCACCGCGATCAGCCCCTTGAACAGCATCCCCGCGGCCATCGAGGCCCACAGCACCATCGCCCACCGGGTGGGGTGAGGCTCGGCTTCGTCGATGGCGCGCAGGAAACCCCATATCGCCAGCGTGATCGCCAGGGTGAGAATCGAGTCCGGAATCAGCACCCGCGTGAATAGAAACAGGCCCACGCTGGTGGCCAGCGCCAGCCCGGCATACAGCCCGGCCTTCCTCCCGAACGCCCACGCCCCAAATAGCGCCACCACCCAGCACAGCATCACCGTAAACAACGCGCTGGGGATGCGCGCGGCCCAGTCGTGCACGCCGAAGATGCGGAAGGACGTGGCGATCATCCAGTATTTCAGCGGCGCCTTTTCGAGGTAGGCAATGCCATCCAGGCGCGCGGTCACCCAGTCCCCCGATTGCAGCATGTTGTGCGCGATCTGCGCCTGCACGGAATCCACGTCGTCCATCAGCGAGGGCGGGCTCCACATGCAGCCAACGAAGATCGCTGCGGCGACGAGCGCAACCAGAACGTGGTCGCGCGCCCGCAATCCCCAGGCGGATGACTTGGCCGGCCGGGTGGGCTCAGGGCGTACGCAAACGGGCATGTCGGGCGGTAATTCTCTATGATCGTATATATCGCCGCAAAATGGGGACTGGCTCGAAATTCCCGCTGTTGGAATTTCGTGCGTGTCCCCATTTTGCCCTGACAGCCAGCCCCAATCAGCCGGCAACCAGCCCCATCCCAGCCCCGGGGGTGGTTGCACGCCCCCCGCCCGGTCTGGTATAACCGCCTAGTTGCTGGTTGTTTCGAGGCGCGCCAACATGCCCGAGAAGAAGAAAACGGTTCCGCCAAGAGCTACCTCAGTACGCATGGCCAAACCACACGCATCGAAATTCGCAAACACATCCCCAGCCACCGCCTCCAGACAGGGCGTCGCGGCCGTGGCGCAGCTTGCCAACCCCGAAAAGCAGCTCGAAAGCTTTGAAGCCGCCATGAAGCTGTTCCACGCCCGCAAGTTGAAGGATGCGCGCCCGCTGTTTGCCGCCGCTGCCGCCGGCCCGGAGCGCGACGTGGCCCAGCGCGCCCGCCTGCACATGGCCATGTGCGACCGCCGGCTCCAGGAAACTACCGTTAACCTGCATTCGGCCGAGGATTACTACAACTACGGCGTCGCGCTGATCAATACCCGCAAAGTGGTGGAAGCGCGCACCACGCTGGAGAAGGCGCTCGAAATGGCGCCCGGCGCGGACCACATCCACTACGCCCTCGCCTTGGCGCAGGCCCTCGGCGGCGACCTCACCAGCGCGCACGAAAACCTCAAGCGCGCCATCGAGCTCGAGCCCCGCAACCGCATCATCGCCCGCCAGGACCTGGATTTTGCTCCGCTCACCCGTGTGCCGCCTTTCGACGCTCTGCTTTATCCTGAAAAGAAGAACTGGTAGGTGGATACTTCCGCACCTTTGCGCGTCGTCTCGATCGGCGGAGGCACTGGGCTCTCGGCGCTGCTCCACGGGCTCAAGCGCTATAGCAGATCGACGGATTCCTCGCCGCCCCTGGTGGACGTCACCGCCATCGTCACCGTCACCGACGACGGCGGCAGCTCCGGCCGCCTGCGCCGCGACTTCGACGTCCTGCCGCCCGGCGACATCCGCAACTGCCTGGTCGCGCTGAGCGAAGACTCCACCCTGCTGGCGCGCCTGTTCCAATACCGCTTCTCCGCCGGCCGCGGCCTGAAAGGCCATAGCTTCGGCAACCTGTTCCTCATGGCCCTCACCCAGATCATGGGCGATTTCCCGGACGCCGTGAAAGTCTCCTCCGAGGTCCTGAACATCGCCGGCCACATCTATCCCGCCACCGACGCCAATGTGGCACTCGAAGCCACCCTGGAGGACGGCGCCAAGGTCACCGGCGAAACGCGCATCAGCCGCAGCCGCCAGCGCATCCGCTCGGTTCGCCTGGCCACTGGCCGCAACGGCCAGCGCGCCCGCCCCCTGCCCGATGCCCTCGCCGCCATCGCCGACGCCGACCTCATCACCCTCGGCCCCGGCTCGCTGTTCACCAGCGTCGTTCCCAACCTCCTGGTCCACGGCATTCCCGCCGCCATTCGCCGCTCCAAAGCCGTGAAGGCCTATTTCGTCAACCTCATGTGGCAGCCCGGCGAGACCAACAACTTCCGCGCCTCCGATCACATCCGCGCCATTCACCAGCACGCCGGCGGCAAGCTGCTGGATTACGCCGTCGTGAACATCCGCCCGATTGCCCCGGCCATGAAGAAGCGCTACGCCCGCGAATCGGCCCTGCCCGTGGAAAACGATATCGACGCCATCTTCAAAATGGGCCTCAAGGTCATGGCCGGCAAGCTGGCCGGCAACGGCGAAAAAATCCGCCACGACCCCGAAGCCACCGCCGAAGTCGCCGTCCGCCTGGCGCAGGAAGGCAGACGCCGCCGAGGAATGTAGCCGATTTCGGGGACTGGCTGCGAAATTCCCGCAGTCTGGGAATTTCGTTGCCTGTCCCCGAAATCCGTCCCCGAAATCCTGGTGACGGAGCGGCCATAATAGAACAGATGCAGACTCCCGTTACCGTTGTGATTCTCGCCGCCGGATTGGGCACGCGCATGAAATCGCGCCGGGCCAAGGTGCTCCACCGCGTCGGCGGCAAGCCCCTCGTCGAGCACGTAATCGAAACCGCCCTCCAACTCGCTCCGCCCGAGCGCATCTTCGTAGTCGTCGGGCACCAGGCCGAAGAGGTCCGCCGCGCCGTCGCCACGCCCGGCATCGGCTTCATTCACCAGTCCGAGCAGAACGGCACCGGCCACGCCGTCATGATCTGCCGCGAGGCGCTCGCCGGACTGGGCGGCTACCTCCTGATCCTCTACGGCGATTCGCCCCTCCTGCGCGTCGAAACGCTCACGCGCCTCATCGATTTCGAGGTCTCGCGGGATGCCGAAAACCAAACCGCGGGCACGCTCCTTACCGCGCACATGCACGACCCCACCGGCTATGGCCGCGTGGTGCGCAACGCCCGCGGACACGTCGCCGACATCGTCGAGCAGAAGGCCGCCACCCCCGGGCAGCTCGCCATTCGCGAAGCCAACATGGGCATCTACTGCTACCGCGCCGAGATCTTCTGGCGCCACATCGGCAAGCTCCGTCCCAATCCCGCTTCCGGCGAGTATTACCTCACCGACATGCCCGCCATCCTCGACCGCGCCGGATTCCCCGTGGATGCCCTGCAAATCGACGATGCCCGCGAGGCGCTCGGCATCAACTCCCGCGTCGAACTGGCCGAGGTCGATGCCCTCCTCCGCGACCGCAAGCGCCGCGAGCTGATGTTAAGCGGCGTCACCATCGAGAAGCCCGAAACCGTCACCATCGATGCCGGCGTGCGCATCGGCATGGACACCATCGTCGAGCCGTTCGCGCAGATTCTCGGCAAAACCACCATCGGCGAAAACTGCCGCATCGGCGCCGCCGCCATCGTGAGCGATTCCGAACTGGCCGACGGCGTCGAGATCGGCCCCTTCACCGTGGTCCATACCTCGCACCTCGAGAGCGGCGCGCACGCCGGCCCCTTCGCCCGCCTGCGCATGGAAAACCACGTGGCCGCCGGCGCGCACATCGGCAACTTCGTCGAGCTCAAGAAGACCCGCCTCGGCCCCGGCGCCAAGGCCATGCACCTGGCCTATCTCGGCGATTCCCAAATCGGCGCCCAGGTCAACATCGGCGCCGGCACCATCACCTGCAATTACGACGGCTTTCACAAGCATCCCACCGCCATCGGCGACGGCTCCTTCATCGGCAGCAACTCCACCCTGGTGGCGCCCATCGAAATCGGCGTCGGCGCCTACGTGGCCGCCGGCTCGGTGATCACCGAGCCGGTCCCGCCCGACGCGCTGGCCCTCGGCCGCGCCCGCCAGGTGCTCAAACCGGAGTGGGCCAAAAAACGCCGCGCGCCGAAAAGCAGCCGCGCGTAGCCGGGGGTGCTCGCGTATTAGAGTGACAATCTCAATCCGAGCCGCGACCGGAAGGGAGCGGCCCCTTTACCGCGAAGGAGCGGTTTCTTCAGCACTTGGCCCCACGGGCTATACTACGTTTTCGTGCCCCTCATCGCGCACACCGGCGAAGGTCCGGCCCCTGCCGGAGCACGGCTGCCGCTCTTCGCCGCGTGCCGCCCCCGCCAGTGGATCAAGAACACCCTGGTCTTCGTCCCCCTCATCTCCTCCTCGCGCTTCGATTCCCTCGACGCCGTCGAGCGCACCGCCGCCGCCGCCGCCGCATTCTGCCTCATGGCCAGCGCCGTCTACCTGCTCAACGACCTCGCCGACCGCGCCGGCGATCGCCGCCATCCCCTCAAGCGCCTCCGCCCCCTCGCCTCCGGCGCCCTCTCGCCGCGCGCCGCCGCCGCTTCGAGCGCGCTCCTCGCCGCCGCTGCTCTCACCATCGGCGCCGCGCTCGGCTGGAAAGTCCTTGCCGTCCTGGCCTTCTATGCCGCGTGCAACATCGGCTACTCCTCCGGCTTGCGCCGCGAGCCTATCCTCGATGTCCTGCTGGTCTCTTCCGGCTTCGTCATGCGGCCCCTGGCCGGCGCTTATGCCATCCCCGTGCGCGTTTCCGCCTGGCTCTTCGTGGTCTCGCTCCTGCTTTCCCTGGCCCTCGCCCTGCTCAAGCGCCGCAGCGAACTCGTGGCCCTCGAAGCCGCGGCCGTCCAGCACCGCCCCGCCCTCGGCGGATACAGCATCCGCTTCCTCGATCAGCTCACCGCCATCGTCACCGGCGCGGGAATTATGAGCTATTCGCTCTACACCTTCCAATCCGAGCACAGCGAGGCGCTCGTGGCCACCCTTCCGCTCTTCCTCTACGGCGTCTTCCGCTACCTCTACCTGGTCTACGAACGCGGCGCCGGCGAAAGCCCCGAAGAACTCTTCCTCCGCGACCGCCCCCTGCAAATCGCCGCCCTCCTCTCCCTCGCCGCCGTGCTCCTCATCCTGACTTCCAAATACTGAAATGACCCTCGGTGCCATAGCATTCGCCATCTTGCGATTCCTCGTCTGGGAAGCCGCCATGTTCGGCGCGTCCCTGCGCCTCGCCC
>JAJYLS010000423.1 GCA_021787555.1 Acidobacteriota bacterium
GCGGCAACGATGATCTGAGGCTCCTCTTCCCGAGGTGTCACCACCAGGGCGATTGCGCCCACGGCCAGCGACACGAGGATGAAGACGATCGACAGGTTCGATTCCAGAAACTTCCGGACAATGCGGATGGTAAGGGACTCGTGGGAGCCGCTCATAGCGCTTCCTTCCCGTGTACGGAGGGCTCCACGTTCTTGAGTACGACCGTGTCGCCGGCGGCGAGTCCGCTCAGGACTTCGAGCCGGTTGCCGATGGCCCTGCCAAGCTGCACGGCACGGCGCTCCACGCGGTCATGGTCCACCACGTCCACCATGGTGAGTTGGCCGGCGCGGGTTATGGCGGCAGCCGGCACCGTGAGCACTTGCTCGGGCGCCGATGGAATCAGCAGGCGGCCGAACATGCCGGGCACGATTTCCCGCGTGTCCTCCAAATGAACCCGCACCACTACAGTTCTGGTGGCGGGATCGGAAGAGGGTACGATTTCTACTACTCGTCCGCGCAGTTCCCGGCCGCGCGCATCGATTCGCAGCGTCCGGGCCTCCCCGATGTGGATGCAGGCCAGCAGGTTCTCGGGAACATTCGCTTCGAGCCAGAGGCGGCCCTGCTCGTACATCGTGAACAGCGGCTTGCCGGGAGCGGCCAGATCGCCGACGTTGGCCAGTTTGTCAACGACCACACCGGCGAAAGGGGTGCGGATAACGGCGTACGACAGGTTCACCTCGGCTTCGCTTTCGGCCTGCTGTAGCCGGTGCAGGTTTGCTTCTGCCGTCTTCAGATTCGTCTGCGTGTGCTCGAAATCGTATGGCGTGATGACTTGCTGGTCGAAGAGAGGTTTGTCGCGCTTGTAATCCGACTGCGCCTGGGCCATCGTCGCCTCCGCGCCGCGAACCGCATCCTGCGCCTGTTCGACCCGGTGGTGGAGATCGCGGTCGTCGAGCACGACCAGGACGTCTCCAGTGGCCACGCGCTGTCCCGCCGCGGCTCGCATTTCCACGACGCTCGCCACCACCCGTGAAGTCACCGCGGCGAGTTGCTCGGCCTGCACGGTCCCTACCGCCTCGGTCACAGCCGGGATCGTCTGCGGCGTAATCGTGAGCGTCGGCAGGCCTGCGGCCGATTGTTCGGGGACCGGCTGCGCGGCCCCTTGAATGACTCCGTGGCGGAATACTCCGGCGACCCAGAGCATCAGAACCACAATTGCGGCGCCGGGCAGCAGCGCCCTGGCAACCCTTCGCCGGTGGTTCGGCGAGGGGGCTGGCGCGCTGCTCTCAGGAGTTTCGGCGAGCGATGTCGATGTCAGATCGTGCAATGGCGGCCTCCTTTCGGCCTGTCTTGCAGGAGGGAATAGCACGCCGCTCACCAAATCGCAAGTTATAGAAAATTCTAGGCAGACACTCGCCACCGGCCCGCGAACTCCACTAAAATGAAATACTGGCCGTTCAAAATGGTGGACTCGCCGGCAGACTTCCTGAATCTCGTAGAATTCGAACCCGCCTCGGGCGAAATACGCGTCGCCGGCAACCGGATGCTCATCTGGGACGCGGTGGCCTTCGGCCTTCTCCGAAAGGACTTGATCCAGATCCTGGGGGAGCACGCGGCGAGAACGCTACTGACACGATTTGGCTACACGCATGGGAGGCACTTGGCCGAGGTGATCATGCGCCGCTTTCCCGATGCCGGGATGGAGCTTTGGGGGCAACTCGGACCCGAGTTGTTCAGGCTTCAGGGACTGCTGAAACGGCAGGCGATGCCTCCGGGAGGCCCCATGGCGCCGGAAGGGGTCACGTTCGATTTTTCCTACGAAGCAGAACAACATCTCATGCATGTCGGGCAGAGCGACGGTCCCGTCTGCTGGACCGTTGCGGGACTCGCCAGCGGATATGCGAGCCGGTGCATGGGCACTGCCGCGTTCGCATTCGAAGACCGCTGCGTGGGGAAAGGCGATCCTGCCTGCCATTTCGTCTTCCGAAAACCGGAAGATCTCAACGAGTCCCAGCGCACGCAGTTGACGTTTTTCGAAACAGACTCGCTGGACCGCGCTATCGCGGAAATGGCGGGGGTTTTGCGGCAAACGGAGCGAAAGCTCCGCGCTCGAAGACTGGAGTTGGCACGGATAGCGCCGGAGCTGCCGGGCACGGGCGGTATCGTCGCCCGTAGTGCCGCGATGCGCCGTGTGCTGGACATCGCGACTCGTATTGCGCACGTGGACAGCACGGTCCTGATCACGGGTGAGACAGGGACCGGCAAGGAAGTAGTGGCGCGATTGATTCACGAGAAGTCACCGCGTGCTGCCGCCCAGTTCGTGGCGATCAATTGCGCCGCGGTTTCGCAGTCTCTGATCGAGAGCGAACTCTTTGGCCATGTGCGGGGGGCGTTCACCGGCGCGACCCAGGACCGAATCGGACTGTTCGAAGCGGCCCACGGCGGCACGCTGTTTCTCGACGAGGTGGGCGAACTGCCCGCGGCGACGCAAGCCGCGCTGCTGCGCGCGATCCAGGAGCGCGAAATCCGAAGGGTCGGTGAGAACGCCCCGCGCCGGATCGATGTTCGCGTCCTGGCGGCCACGAACCGCGAGCTTGCGCGAGATCTCGATGAGGGCCGCTTTCGGAAGGACCTGTATTACCGCCTGCGGGTTGTCGAACTGAACCTGCCCCCGCTTCGAGACCGCCGGGAAGACATCATCCCGCTTGCCCAGCTCTTTCTGAGCCGCAGGGCGGCGGCGCCTGGACGTGCGTTAGGCATGTCGCCACGCACAGCCGATCAACTGCTTCGGTACGCATGGCCCGGAAATGTCCGTGAGCTCGAGAATGCCGTGGAACGGGCGTCGGTCCTTGCGCAAGGGAAGCTCATAGAACCGGACGACTTGCCGGAGGAAGTAAGAGGCGCTGCTCCCGGCCCGATCCTGGGCACCGAAATTCGGAAGCTTGCGGAGATCGAGATGGACTACATCCTCGCGGTGCTGGAACGTTTGAATGGCAACCAGACCCAGGCGGCGAAGATGCTCGGTATCGGCACCACGACGCTATACCGGAAGTTGCGCGATCACGGCAAGGATGGCGTCGATCAACGTTTCTCGAAGAAGAGGTAGTACTGGTAGGACAGAAAGTCGAGCCGCCGGGTGAGGACAAAACCCGCGGCGCCCAACTCCGACGTGACACATCGGGGAGGATATCGCGCAGGGCGACCAACAGGAGGTCCAACGCGCGGTGCAGTTGGATCTCCCCATAATCATCGGGGACCGGTTCCCATGCTCTACGTGCAGATGGACGGCACCGGTGTACCGGTCGTGAAGAAAGAGACCGAGGGGCGCCAGGAAACGGACAATCAACCCGCTCACACACGCGAGGCCAAACTGGGCTGCGTGTTCACCCAGACCGCCTGGGACGAGGAGGGGTTCGCTATTCGCGACCCGGATTCCACGACTTACGTCGGGGCCATCGAGACCGCCGAGAACTTCGGCAGACGGCTCTACGTGGAAGCCTGGAAGCGCGGGTGGAGCCGCGCCGAAAAGAAGGTCGTCATAGGCGACGGAGCCGAATGGATCTGGAACCTGGCCGAGCAACATTTTCCCGGCGCGGTGCAGATCGTCGATCTTTATCACGCTCGGCAGCATCTATGGGAATTGGTCCGTAAGCTCTATCCCAACGATGAAGCCCAACAGAAAGTTTGGATAAAAGCCCATCAAAAGAAACTGCTGGACAAAGGTATCCGTCAAGCCAACCCCATTCTTGACAGGCGGCCCGCGCTGGATTACGCGCGCCTGGCCGCCCAGGCCAGCGGCGTGAACTCCGCGATCTTTTGAATTGAAACCGCGCCCAGCCCCGGCAGCA
>JAJYLS010000424.1 GCA_021787555.1 Acidobacteriota bacterium
CGACGCCCGAGTTCGATCGCACCGAAGCCATGTTCACGACGCAGATTTACGTGCCTATCGTCATGGCGCCGGACTTGACGTTTGTCAGGCGGCCGCTCGAAAACCGGCGGCAGCGCTGGGTGCAGGTGTTCGGACGGCTGAAGCCGGGCGTCACGGCGGCGCAGGCGAAAGCGTCGCTCGCACCGCTCTTCCATAACATTCTGGAAATGGAGGTGCGGGAGGCGGAGTTCGCGCACGCGTCGGCGTATGCGCGCCGGCAATTTCTGAAGATGCAGCTCGACGTGAAGCCGGGCGGCGGCGGAAACAATATTCCGCGGATGTTTCTGGAAGAGCCGGTGCTGGCGCTCGAAGGAATGGTCTGGCTGGTGCTGCTGATCGCGTGCGCCAACGTGGCTAACCTGATGATCGCGCGCTCGGCGGCGCGGCAAAAGGAAACCGCCGTGCGGATGGCGCTGGGGGCGCCGCGGGGGCGCATCCTGCGGCTACTCATGATCGAGAGCGGAATCCTGGCGCTGGGCGGCGGATTGCTCGGATTCGCCATCGCGCCGGCGGCCATGAGACTGCTGATCGACATCATGCCGCAGATGGATCCGCCGTTGCGGTTCAGCGCGTCTCCGAACCCGCACATGCTGTGGTACAACCTGGCGATTTCGGCGCTCACGGCGGTGCTCTTCGGATTGGGGCCGGCGCTTCAGGCGACGCGCAGTGACGTGGCGCCCGTGCTCAAGGGCCAAGCCGGCGCGGTCGCCGGTGGAGGCCACGCCCGCTGGCGGAAAGTGCTGGTGGTGGCGCAGGTGACGCTCTCGCTGCTGCTGCTGATCGTGGCGGGGCTGTTCGGCACCACGCTGCGCAATCTGCGGCAACTCAGCCCCGGCTTCGAGACGGGCAATCTGCTTACCGTTTCCATCGATCCGCGCATGAGCGGCTACACGGACGAGCGCGCGAAATTCCTGTACCGGCAGCTTGCGCAGAACCTGGCGGCGCTGCCGGGCGCCGAATCGGCGGCCCTCTGCGTGGCGGCGCCGCTGAACTGGAGCGATTGGGACGAGGACTTCATGGTGGAGGGGCACACCGCCACGCCGGGCGAAGATATGAACTCCTGGGTCAACTACGTTTCGCCCGGATATTTTTCCACGCTGCGCATCGCGCTCTACCGGGGCCGCGATTTCCGCGACACGGATACCACCGGCGCGCCGCGCGTGGCCATCGTGAACGAGAAATTCGCGCGCTATTACTTCGGCGGGAGCAGCCCGGTGGGCCGGCACATCGGGGAGGGCGCGGATCCCGGCACGAAGACGGACATCGAAATCATCGGGGTGGTGCGCGACACCCGCTACCAGACTATGAAGGCGCCCATTCCGCGGGAGGTTTATTTCCCTTACTTGCAGAGCAAGGCCAGGATGATGACTGCGTACGTGCGCACCGCCCGGCCGCCGGAGCGGATGTTTCCGGAGATGCGGGCGGCGGTGCACAAGCTGGACGCCAACCTGCCGGTCTACCTGATGAAGACCGCGGAGAAGCAGAAGGAAGACTCGATGTCGGTGGAGCGGCTGGCGGCGGCGCTTTCGATCTCTTTCGGCGTGCTGGCGACGATGCTGGCGGCGGTGGGGTTGTATGGGGTGATGGCGTTCCTGGTGACGCGGCGGACGCGCGAGATCGGGGTCCGGATGGCGCTGGGGGCCGGCGCGCGGGACGTGCTCTGGCTGGTCGTGCGCGAGGTCCTGGTGCTGGTAGCCGCGGGGGTGGCGGTGGGGCTCCCGGTGGCGTTCCTGCTGACGCGCTTTCTGGAAACACAGCTTTTCGGCATCGCGCCCAACGACCCGGCGGTGATCGCGCTGGCCACTTTGGGAATGGCGGCGGTCGGCGGGGTCTCGGGCTATCTTCCGGCGCGCCGGGCCACCCGCGTGGACCCGATTCAGGCTCTGCGCTACGAGTGACATCGATTGACGGGCGCCTCGGCCCGGCCGTACGATATCGGCTTGGCCTATGCTTAAATTCTGTTTGCCGCGGCGGGCCGCGCCGGCCGTCTTTTTTCTCGCGTGTATGGGGTGCGTCTGGGCGCAGCCGGATGCATTCGTCAAAACCGAAGCCATGGTGCCGATGCGCGATGGCGTCCGCCTCCACACCAACATCTTCACGCCGCGCCGCCAGTCCGAACCGCTTCCCATCCTCTTCACGCGCACGCCCTACGGCGCCGTCGGCGACCCCGCCGTGCTGTGGTCCAGTCCCAACGTGCAGGCGCTCGCGCCCGACGGATACATCTTCGTCTATCAGGACATCCGCGGCCGGTTCGCTTCCGAAGGCCGCTTCGTCATGCAGCGCCCGCCGGCGGCGCCCGGCGGCATCGACGAAGGCACGGATGCCTACGACACCATCGACTGGCTTCTCAAGAACGTCCCCCGCAATAACGGCAAACCCGAGTTGTCAATACCGGTCCCTCTATATCACTGTAACGAGTACGCTTGCCGCATAAGCGGACACTGGCAGCTTGTTTCGCCCAGTCGCACGTGCCATGATACGCATGCGTTGCAAATGGCGCAGACTGGGTTCGCGTGCCATGGTGCCTTTCGCACCTGAGGGTGTCATGGCCCGTTTCCCCGGCGCTCGTCGAACTCGTCCAGCATGGCTGCCAGCTCCGGGGCCGTAGCTTATCAGCCACGCAGGGGTGGCGGAAGTGGCGGCAGGATACCTCCCTGGCCGGCAGCCACCCTCGCCGTCCGGATCTGCCTCGAAAAAGGTTTTGGTGCCGATTCCGCCTCGAAGTCCCGCAGAATCAGTGCACAGCGGGCGATTTCGGAGTTTCGGAGCACGTTTTTCATTCCAGGTTGTGGCCCAGGGGCCATGAGCAACTGTTCTGGAGCCGTCACCGCAACGTCACGCTGGCCACGACAGTGACGTTTCGGGCCGAATCCCGCTCAGGCCCCCGCGCCCTGTCCAGCGCCGGGCGCTTTTGTCGACTGTCGAAACTGAAATGAAACGAACAGCATAATGCAAAATGATGAGAGGAGACATACTCAAAATGATGATGCACAGTTTGGGGTCTGGCAGTACTCTACCGGATGGGGGCCTCTGTGACGACTGGGATGGAGTAGACGATCAAAAAGCGGTGGGGGTCATGGAGGAATTTCTCCAACCCGGAATAGTTTCACGAGCAGATCCACCATCCGTATGTGAGCACGACTGCACCCTCCCGGTAGTTCAGTCGTTAGAGATCTGCAAGATTCGAAAGGACGGCCAAACACAGCATCGCTCTGCTCTTCAATTTTCAGTTATAGCTGAATATGCCGCCCTCATGAGAGCAGGCGTAAAATTCCCTCCAATCCGCGTCTGGTTCGATGGTGCTGACTACTGGCTTTCAGACGGCTTCCAGCGGGTTGGTGCCTGCGAGCGGATAGGTGTGCATCACATCAAGGCAGAAATTCATCACGGCGGCCTGAGCGACGCGCAATGGGACTCCTACCACGCTAATTCCACTCACGGGCTCCGGCGTACACGGGCTGACCTGGAGATTGTAATACGGCGTGCCCTTGACCATCCCAAAGCTGCAACTCTAAGCACTGTGGAAATTGCTAAGCACCTGAATCTTCCAGAGGTTACGGTAAGGCGCTGGCGAAGGATGCTATCTTCGTCATATGACGAAGATAAAGTTCGGGTGGTCTCCCGGGGGAAGAGCACGTACCTGCTGAAAACGGCCGATATAGGGTATCCGTCAAGCCAACCCCATTCTTGACAGGCGGCCCGCGCTGGATTACGCGCGCCTGGCCGCCCAGGCCAGCGGCGTGAACTCCGCGATCTTTTGAATTGAAACCGCGCCCA
>JAJYLS010000425.1 GCA_021787555.1 Acidobacteriota bacterium
TGGTTGCGCGAGCTTTCGCAGTTCATTGTGCTGGTGGATGAGACGCTCGATCAGAAAGAGGCGCCCTCGCTCGAAGCCGCCAATCGCCTGGCCGGCCAGGCTGCGGAACTGCTGTCGCCCGGTGAAAATGGCGGGAATTTCGCCCGACGCTATTGGGAAGCCATGCAGCGAGATCCCGCCGTGGTGCTGGCGCACCGCGACATGATTGGGGAATTCGGCGCGCTCGCCTACCCGCGCGGATCCGCGTGAATGGTCACCGGCTGCGTATAGCTGTGGCCATCCACGGTCAGCCGCAGGGAGTATTCGCCCGGTTCGAACATGGGAGCGGCCCCGCGCCCGAAGCCGCTGCGGCCCGCCGGCCGGCTGAGTGCATAGCGGTGCATTCCGGCCACGGCCGAAGGCGGCGCGGCGGGCGGCAGCCACTTGGCCTCGACGTTGATCGCCTCGGTGTCCACCGGGCGAACCGGCGCGTCGCTCGCCGCGGACGCGCGCACCGTCCCGGACTGATCGATTAATTCGAGCTTGAGCGGTCCGGTGGCGGCGTGGTTGAGCCAGTAGTATGCTACGACGCCTGCCGGCGGATTCTGGAAGTGCGGCTCTTCCCAGGGCATGGGCATGCCGTTTATCCCGCCTTGCCGGATGGCATAGGTCTCGCCAGGTTTAAAGAGATAGGCTTCGGCCTCCGCGATCTGCGCACCGCGCGCGGCGATTTCGCGCAACGGGGTCATCTGGTCGAGCACCCAGAAGCCGCGCCCATGCGTGGCGACCGCCAGGTCGTCGCCGTGCACCAGCAGGTCGCGAATCGAGGTGACCGGCATATTGTTCTGCAGCGGCTGCCATTCATCGCCGTCATTGAAGGAGACGTAGACCCGCAGTTCGGTGGCGGCGTAGAGCAGCCCTTTGGCCTTGGGATCTTCGCGCACCGCGTTGACGTAGGCCCCCCCAGGAATGCCGCCCACCACATTGCGCCACGTCTTCCCGCCATCGTGCGTGCGATAGATGTACGGCTGGTTATCGGCCAGGCGATGGCGGTCGATCGAGGCGTAGGCGGTCTCAGCGTCGAAATGGCCGGCTTCGATTTGCGAGACCCTGCTCCACGCCGTCATGACCGGCGACGTGACGTTCGTCCACGTCTTGCCTTCGTCTCGGGTGACGTGGATCAGGCCATCATCGGTGCCCACCCAAACCATCCTGGGGTCAAGCGGCGAAGGCGCGATGCTGTATACCACACCGAAGCGATCGGTCATCGGCTGGTCGATATCCCGGGCGGTTACGGGATCGAGGGTCGCCGGAACCGGCGGCTTCACGCGCGCAAGGTCCGGGCTGATTTTGTCCCAGGTCCGGCCGCGATCTCGCGAGCGGAAGACGAATTGGTTGGCGTAGTACAACGCCTCGTCCGCCTGGGAAAAGACCTGGGGAAGCGTCCAGGTCTTGCGGTTGGGATCGGCGGGATCGGGCGGCGGCAGTTGACCGAGCGGCTCAGGGATGTTCAGCGCCTGATCGCAGCGCCCCGCACCCCCGCCATATAAGATGTTGCCGTCCTTGGGATCGGGCAGCACCACGGCGCTTTCGCCCGCCAGGCATACCGGCTTCCAATTGCGAAAGGTCAGCAGCCCTTCACGCGACCACGTGCTGACGCCCACCCCGCCCGAATCCTGCTGCGGGCCGTAGAGCCAATAGGGAAAACGGTTGTCGGCGGCCACGCGATAGATCTGCGCGGTCGGCTGGTTGTACCACGAACTCCAACTCGTCCCGCCGTCCACGCTCACCGCAGTGCCCTGGTCGCTCGAAAGCACCATACGGTTCGGTTCCCGCGGATTGATCCAGAGCTGGTGATAGTCGTCGCCACCGGGACCGCCTTTGAGCGGCACGAACGTCTTGCCGTCGTCAGAGGTTACGTAAGTCGTGGTGTTCATAATATAAGCGCGGTGTGAATTCACCGGATCGGCGGTGACGCCTTCGAAATACCAGCCGCGGCCCCAGAGGCGGGTTTCGGTATTTACGAGCTTCCACGTGGCTCCTGCATCATTCGAGATGTAGACTCCTCCGCCGGTGTTGGCCGGTTCGGCGCCGCGGCCGCTGTGGCTGATGCCGCGGGGAACGCCGGAGCCCACATCATCGACGACCGCCCACAACCGGCGCGGATCGCCTGGCGCGACGGCGATACCGATCCTGCCGACGAAATCATCGGTAGGCAATCCGCCCGTGAGACGCACCCAGTGGTCGCCGCCATCGACGGACTTGTACAAGCCGCCGCCCGGCATGTTGGTCGGCGCATAGACCGCCCACGGCGGGCGGCGCGTCGCCCATAGCGAAGCGTAAATGACGCGCGGATTGGCCGGGTCGATGGCGAGATCGACCGCGCCGATA
Organism: Acidobacteriota bacterium; assembly: GCA_021787555.1. Lineage (GTDB taxonomy): Bacteria > Acidobacteriota > Terriglobia > Bryobacterales > Bryobacteraceae > JAJYLS01. Next base: position 2,371 of record JAJYLS010000425.1, read on the forward strand.
TCGTTGCTCTTGAACAGCATTTTATTCCAGCTCGCGCCTCCGTCGGTTGAGCGATAGACGCCGCGCTCGGGGTTGGCGTCGTAGACGTGGCCCAGCGCCGCAACGTACACGCGGTTCGCGTCGGCGGGATCGACGACCACGCGCCCGATCTGGCTGGTAGCGTCGAGTCCGATGTGCTCCCACGTCCTGCCCGCGTCGATGGATTTGAACATGCCGATACCGTAGGAATGCTGGTTGCGGATGTCGGTTTCGCCGGTGCCGACGTAGACGATGTTCGGATCGGACGGCGCCACCGCGATGGCGCCGATGGAGCCGATCGGAATGCCGCGGTCAGAGATGGGAAACCAAGTGCGGCCGGCGTTTTCCGTTTTCCACACACCGCCGCCCACCGAGCCGGAGTAGAACGTGTCGGGCTGAGTGGCATGACCTGCGACGGCGAACGTGCGCCCACCGCGCATCGGCCCCACCTCACGCCACTCGAGGCCGGCCAGCAAGCCTGCGGAGAAGTGCGTGCGTGGCCGCCCCGGCTGTGCGATGCTTCCTAACGCCAGTAGCCCCAAGGCGAGCCAAGAGTGTCGACGTGCCATAGCGGTACAGTGCTCCCATGCGGCTTGGCCCCGCAGGCCAGCCAGAGGGTTCAGTTTAACGTTCTTTCGCGGGTCCCGCGTGCCGCCATCGGGATGGCGCTAAGCTTTTCGGCGAGGGCTACGGTATCAGACTTCATGCGGGGCAGCTCTCGCTGTATCACATTGCCAAGAGCCACTGAGAAATCGAGAACCAGGGCTTCAATGATGCCAAGAACCGCTACGGTCTGGAGCATATCTGTCATCACCAGCAGAACAGCACGCTGCTGGTGTGGCTGATTACGTTCCTCGCCATTATGGTGGAGCGGCTCTATCGTATCCGCTACCCGCATCGCGGCACGCACCGCAGGCTTTCGGCGCATCAGCTCTGCCGGCTTCTGTGGCTCCGTCTGTCTGGCTCCGGCGAACCCAACTCCAGTTATGACTGCGGGACTCGTCGCAGGGTGCTGTCTCCATTCAACTTCTCTCCGGGCCGCCGCCCGAGGGAAATCGCTTGTCGAAAATAGCTGCCCGTCCGCCAGCTAAGCCTGGTTGTGTCACCGCCGGCGCAATAATCCCCATATCGCCGGTTGAAAATTCCCTACGCAAGGCAAGGGCCATAGCCGGCCTCGACTCTGGAACAGAGGAGGTGCCAAACCTGCTGAGGGCGAGGGAAGTGAACGATTTTGCGAAGTTGAAACGGCACGGACTCAGCATCCAGGCGATCAGTTCGGCGACGGGCTTCGATCGCAAAACCGTAGGCAAGTAAGTGTTGGCGGCTGGGACTGGACGGAGAACGAAGGTATCCGTCAGACCAACCACATCTTTCCAGACAGCACCCGTGTTTGATGTAGTGGGAGTGTGGACGAACAACAACAAC
>JAJYLS010000426.1 GCA_021787555.1 Acidobacteriota bacterium
CCGGACGGCGCATCGGAATTATTTCGATCGCGAATGCCCTCGATGAAGAATACGCGCACTCGGGGTAGCGTCAAGAAACCCTCCCTTGCGACCTTTATGACCTTACGCCGGGTGATTTCCAACTGTCTGCGACGTCTGGATAAGAGCTGTTGTTTGTGAAGGATAGCGGCAAGCAAGGCACACGACCGCGCAGGGAAGTGTTAGAGAACTATTGTGTAATTGAGATTGTCTATCTATATGTTTATGTCTTGACATTAACAGGATGCCGTGCTAGACATGCATGGCCATGGACCAAACAAGGGAATACGCAGTTCATCTGGCGGTGTTCAGTTCCGGCGAGCGGTTCCCGATTCTGCTCTACCGGGACACGTATCAACCGGTTGTCCTGTCTACCCGCTACATCCTGGACGAGTGCCGCGAGACGAAACAGGCCACGACGCTCATGCGGAGCGTGCGGGTGCTCCAATGGCTTTATGCCTGGTGCGAGACCGCCGGAATTGATGTGGAAAGCCGCCTGCGGCGTGGCCGTCTCCCCACGGTCGCTGAGGTTTCCGGTTTCTGTCGTTATTTGCGAGCGCGACGGAGGGCGGGCGTCTTCGGGTCGGTGGGAATCTCCACGGAAGAACAATCCGCCATTCTCTCGCCCGGGACATTCAACTCATACCTGGCTGTCATCGAAGATTTCCTGATTTGGGGTGCCTATGAGTTCATACCCACGGCCACGCCGGCCGGCGAAGTAAGAGAAACAGTGGAGGCGGCTCGGGAACGAATTCGCCGGGCGTTTCGAAGCAACAAGATCAGCGGGCGCGCGCCGTTGAAGCGTTACGGGCTGAGCGATGCGGAACTTGGGGAGCTTCGCGCGGTCGTGATGCCGGCAGCCAAGCGGAATCCCTTCAAGCCGGCATTGCAGTTCCGCAACCACGTCATCATCGAGCTGATGCTGGCAACGGGGCTCCGCCGCGGCGAGCTCTTGAAGTTGAAACTCAGCCATCTGCCATTTGGTCCGAAGCATACGCTGACCGTGGAGCGGTCACCCGATGACAAAGAGGACAGCCGTCGTAATGAACCGCAGGTGAAAACCAGGGAACGTGAAATCCCCATTCCCAAACCGCTGGCGGTGGAACTGTGGCGCTATGTCCAAAAGCATCGTAAGCCGGGACAGCATTCCTACTTATTCACCAGCCATCGTGGGGGAGTGCCGCTCGATGCCGCGGGCGTGAACGGGATTTTTAGCCTGCTCGTAAAACGGTGTTTCGCGAATCTAGAAGGAAAACTCCATCCGCACATCCTGCGCCATACGTTCAACAACCGGCTGATGGATACGGCGGGGGAACTTGGCTGGAGTGATGACCGGCGGCAGAAAGTGCAGACGTACTTGAATGGCTGGTCCGACAACTCAAGGATGGCTGAGACCTACACGCGGCGCCTGGTAGAAGCCGAGGCCATGGTGTTGGCGGAAAAGTACCAAGCAGAACTTTATCGGAGCTGAGAGGATATGAAAGGTGCAAGGTACGCCTCGTTCCACAATGCAGCGGAGCCGGCGCGGCAACTCTACGAATGGCGGAATCCGGGAAGGGTACTCGACCGCAATGGCATGCCGGTGAGCACCGTGGGAGAACGCTGGCGGGTGAACAGTGCCGTCCGATGCGGGCTGCTCAACTGGGACTTGATGGACACGGGTCCCGACCTCAAGGACACCGTGAAGGCCTGGGTGGCACACCTGATCGAATCAAACGCACCCTTAACGGTGGCGAACCACTTCAGCGATTTCAAGTATTTCATCGCCACCGCTGGATCCTTCGAGTCCTTACACGACCTTACCTATCCAGCTCTGGAGGAAGCGCTGGACAAGATGCGTGCACGTGGACCTGCCTGGAAGTTCGCCGTGGTACGGCAGTGGTACCGCTGGTGTGCGGACCAGTCGTTGCCTGGATTTTGCGAGGAAGTTACGGCCCAGCTGAATCAGATCAAACTGCCATATCTGAAAGCCGGCGTGGCTGTCATGACCCGGGACCCCAGGAGCGGTCCGTTGGACGAACAAGAACATTGGCTGCTGCGGCAGGCGATTAAGGCCGGCGAAGGTGATCTGATCGTGCGAGTCTGCGTGATGCTGGTGCTGGAGACCGGGGCCCGTCCTGCACAACTGGTGCTGCTCGAGGAGCAGGATTTTCAAGTTTATCGGGCGCCTTCAGGAGAGTCCTTCTATTCCCTCGATATTCCGCGATTAAAGCAACGGACCGTGAACGGGTATGAAAAGAAACGGCGGCGCATCTCTCCGGATCTGGGTGTGTTGATCGAAGAGCTGGTGGCTCAGAATCATCGTCAGCACGGAGACCGGGGCCCACGGATGGCCCTGCTCTGTACGACGAAGAATTTGCATTTGAGAAGAATTGCGGAACCTTTGCAGGCACAATACGCGCTGCATCTCGCCTCGCGCTCCTTCAGCTATCACGTTGAGCATTATACGGTGACGGCGAGTATCATCTCGCCGCGCACCGGCAAGCTTCTCCGCCTCTGCCCTTTAAGACTCCGGTATACGTTTGGGACCAGACACACTGAGCAAGGAACTCCCGCCAGACTCCTTGCCGAGTTGCTTGATCACACCCACCAGATGAGCTCGCTGTATTACGTTAAATCGAGGAGCAACATGGTGGACCGGCTGAACAAAGCGCTCGGCGAGAACCCGCAATTCACGGGCATGATCCTTCGTTTTCTTGGGCGAGTGGAACCGCGAACCGGGGCGGAATCCCCCGCCAGTATTATTCCTGGCGCTACGCCCACCTTGAAGAATCTGGGAGGAATCGGATTCTGCGGGGCGGATTATCTCTGCCGGCTTTATCCGCCACTCTCGTGCTACGTATGCCCGAAGTTCGTCGCCTGGGTCGACGGGCCACATCAGCAGATGCTCGATGAATTACGCGCGCAGGTGCGGGCTCTTCGCCAGCGTAGTGGGAATCCCAGTGACCGGATTCCCCATCAGCTCACCGAGGTCATGGAGGCGATACAAGCAGTTTTGGCCGAAATCGACAACTGCCGGAAAGGGACGAATGCGGCGCACAAAACAGACGCTTGAACAACATCGGCTCGTTAAGGTCATTCAAGCCGCCAAGGCATTGAACACGTATCCTGATATCGTATGGGAGTCGACGCGATGGAGGATTCTCCAATATGACCGTAGCCGGCGGGCTCACTGTCACTTCTCACGGGATCTGATTTTTACGCGGCGCCGAAAGCGGACCACCGATCCGGTTGTTCCTTTTCCGGCGTCTTACGGCGACTTTGCGAAATCGCTCATTCGCACGAGGGCCAGCCTGCGTGGGATCAGTTCTGTCTCCCAACAACTGATGATCCTGGCGTTACGATTCTTGTACGAACCTCTTCACCGATCAGGGCTATCGGATCCCACCCTGCTTACGCGCAAGCACTTCCACCTCGCCCTGGCAGACGCGCGCAGAGAATGTAGTGAGGGGTCGGCTTACGGGTTCGGACACACGCTCTCTGAAGTTGCATCTTTTCTGAATACGCACCGGCTGACGCGCGCGCGGATTCACTTCAAAAATCCGATGGCATGCCCTCGCATAGGAGATCGTCTCGACCCTGTCTCCCAGGCTGAAGGCCTCAAGAAAATGCCTTCTCCGGAGGCGCTGGAAGCGCTGGCGGCAATCTCCAGCCGTCCTTTGGATGAGAACGAGCAGGTGCTTCTGCGCGTCATCGATCTGTTGGTGGCCGGTGGATTCCGCGTGGGCGAGGCGCTCACCTTGCCGCGAGATTGCTGGGTGGAAGAGACGGCACTCGGCTCGCCAGGAC
>JAJYLS010000427.1 GCA_021787555.1 Acidobacteriota bacterium
GCCGAATTCCTTCCATTCGGCATGGGACGCGTGGCGGGCCGGGATTCCGGAGCGTATCGGATACCGGCGCGACGGTCGCGGGCTGCTGCTGACGCGGGCCATCCGGCGGCCGGAGCCGGGCGAGATCCCGCGGCACGAACGTTTCTATTACCTGGAACTGCTGCGGCGAGCGGGGGTGATCGAGCGATTCCCGCTGTGCGACGCCATTTACCTGGAGGGCATCGAGGCGGCACGCGCGGCCGGGGCGGCACAGTTTGCGGCGCTGGGGATGGGTGGGGCGCCGGTAGTGGGGATCAGCCCCGGCGCGGCGTACGGCAATGCCAAGCGCTGGCTGCCGGAGCGGTTCGCGGAGGCGGCGCTGGCGTTTCCGGATGCGGCGGTGGCGGTGTTCGGGTCGGCGGCCGAGCGGGGGCTGTGCGAGCAGGTGGCGGCGCGGATTGCGGGCGCGCGAAACCTGGCGGGCCAAACCACGCTGCGGGAATTCATCGACCTGGCGGCGGCGTGCCGGCTGTTTCTGACGAACGATTCCGGCGCGATGCACGTGGCGGCGGCGCTGCGCGTGCCGACGGTGGCGGTGTTCGGCGCGACGGACGATACCACGACCGGCCCGGCGAGCCCGCTGGCGCGGGTGGTGCGGGAGCATGTGGAATGCAGCCCGTGCCTGCTGAGGGAATGCCCGATCGACCACCGGTGCATGGAGCGCGTAGGGGTGGGGCGCGTGGTGGATGCGGCGCGCGAGCTTTGCGAATGGACACACGAGCTAAAATCCTGACGGTGGCGGCGGCGCGGGCGCTCGAGCCGGCGCGGCCGCTGGCCATCGCGGCCGGCACGTTCGACGTGCTGCTGGCGGAAGACGCGCGCGAGTTGGCGGAGGTCCGGAATCGCACCGGCGCCCGCACCGTGATGGTGGTTGTGTTACGAAGCGCACGCGAGGTATTGAACCAGCGCGGGCGCGCGGAATTGGCCGCCGCGCTATGCATGGTAGACTACGTTTTGACCGCCGGTGACGAAGAATTCGACAAACTGGTCGCCTGTTTTCGGCCCACTGAGGTCGTGCACCTGGAAGGGGCCCATGCGCGCCGTCTGGGCGAATTGATCGAGCATGCTCGCGAGCGCCAAATCGCCGGTTAACCGCATCCTGGTGGTGCGGCTGGGCGCCATGGGCGATATCATCCATACGCTTCCCGCGGTGGCTTCGCTGAAACACAGCTACCCGGGCTCGCACCTGACGTGGGTGGTGGAGCCGCAGTGGGCGCCGCTGGTGGAAGAGAATCCGTTCGTCGATCACCTGCTGCTGCTGCGGAGGGATTCGCCGGCGAGCCTGCTGGCGAGCTGGCGCGCTCTACGCGCGCGGCGCTACGATTTCGCGATCGATTTCCAGGGACTGGTGAAATCGGCACTGGTGGCGTCGGCGGCGCGGCCGGAGCGGATCTTCGGTTTTCACCACACGCAGGTGCGGGAGTGCGCCGCGGCGCTGTTCTATTCCAACAAAGTCACGACGCGCTCGGTGCACAAGGTGGACCAAAACCTGGACTTGGCCGCGGCTTCGGGTGCGTCGGCCGTGCTGCGGGCGTTTCCGCTGCCGCCGGGGCGGCCGGAAGGCGAGTTGCCCGAGGGCGATTTCGTGCTGGCGAACCCGCTGGCGGGCTGGCGCGGCAAGCAGTGGCCCATGGAACACTACGGCGCGCTGGCGGCGCAACTTCGCCGTGAGATGGGGATTCCGCTGGTGATGAACCTGCCGCCGGGTGCGGGCGCAAAGGGCGCCCCGCCGGCGATGGAGGGCGCGGTCACGCATTTTTCGGGAATTCCGGGGTTGATTGACGCGACGCGCCGCGCGGCGGCGGTGGTGGGAGTGGATAGCGGGCCGCTGCACCTGGCCGATGCGCTGGGCAAGCCCGGCGTGGCGATTTTCGGACCCACGGACCCGGCGCGCAACGGGCCGTGCGGCGACACTTTGAAGCTGCTGCGCGCGCCCGGCGCGGAGACCAAAATGCGATCGCCGCGGCCGGGGGCGTACCATCGCGGCACGGTGGTGGATGAGAGCATGGCCGCGGTCACGCCGGACGAAGTTTTCGAGTGCCTGCGCGACGTGCTGCGCCGGTGCATGGTCCCGTGACCGCGTTGCTCCGCTTCCCCAAACCCTATGCCGATACGGTGGCGCGGCTGCGCGTGCCGGGCGGATTTCTGATCCTGGCGGTGTTCGCGTGGCTGGCGCATCCGACGGTGCGGTCGCTCGAGATGGGCGCGCCGGTTTCGCTGCTGGGGCTGCTGCTGCGCGGGTGGGCGGCAGGGTGCCTGGCCAAGAATCGGCAACTCGCGATCGGAGGGCCGTATGCGTATACGCGCAATCCGCTGTATATCGGGACGCTCCTGGTGGCGGCGGGACTGGTGCTGGCGGCGCGGAGCTATGCGCTGGCGGCGCTTACGGCCGCGGTGTTTCTGTTGATTTACCTGCCGGTGATCGAACTGGAGGAGCAGCACCTGCGCGTGCTGTTTCCGGAGTATCCGGCGTATGCCGCGCGGGTGCCCATGCTAATACCGCGATTTGGCGGGGCATCGCAGAAAAATACGCATCCGTTCCGGTGGGCGCGGTATCTAAGAAACGAGGAGTACCAAGCCGGCGTGGCCTTCATTGCCGGGATGCTGTTTCTCTTTTGGAAGCTGTAGGGGCCGTGCACTCGCGGCCCCTGCGGCGCGCGCTTCAGCGGTTCAGGAATGGAAAGCGCACGTGTAGTACACTAGAGTTTCAGCCGTTGAAAGCAAGCGCCCGTAGCTCAGTTGGATAGAGCGTCTGGCTACGAACCAGAAGGCCGGGTGTTCGAGTCACCCCGGGCGCACCATCCGAATTCATTGTTTTCATATCGTTGCAGCGGAAACCGGCATGCTCTCCAGGTTCGGCTGTTGGCTGGTATGCCCGGAAGTATGCCCGGTCTTTTCCTCTCTCGCTCTTTCCATCGCGGCTCGAATTGTCTGCTCCTGCGGGTGAACGTACCGTTTCGTGATGTTCATGTCGCGATGCCTGCGAGATACGCGAGCGTCCACGGATCGATATGCGGTGCCCAGCGGGTCAGGCACGTGTGCCGAAAAGTGTAGAGTTCAAACGGAACAAGCTGAGCCGTCTCATCCTGCGTTTCTTTCCGGAGAATGCGCGTGGCTTCCGCAATCGCTTTGGAGTGCTGCTTCTTGAGCGAGGACGGTTCAATGTGACCGCTCTTCGTCCGCGCAGGAAAGATCCATTCGCCTCTGGCGGTTTTGGATAAGCGCATATCCAGAACTGCCTTGACGCGGGGCGTCACCGGGATGCGCCGTCGCGCGTTTTCGGTCTTGCCGTACTGAATTTCGAGCATGCCGTCAGTGACGTTCTCGGGACGCAACCGGAAGCACTCTTCGGGGCGTAATCCGCAGTCGAGCAAAATCGTGGCAACATCCCGAAGCAACGCGGCATCCATGCACTGTTCCATGGCCTTGGTTGACGCGCCCTTCAGGTACAGATCCTCTTCCGCGTCCGTTAAGACCCGCTCCCGGTGATTCTCTCCCGGAAGCATTTTGACATTTGGCAGAGCCTTTTCAACCTTGCCCCATTCCTGCGCGAGATGGAACATACGCCGAAGGACCTGCAATTCACGATTCAGACTCGCCACCTGAAGCGGTTTGCCGTGCTTGCCGTCCGCCCCTTGCCGCTTTGTGACGTATGCCGCGACTCGTTCCCCGGTGATAGCGTCCGGCTGAAGGGCCTGATTTACCGTCCACCCAAAACCAATCGCTACTTCGTCACCCCGTATGGCTGGAAGGTCGCC
>JAJYLS010000091.1 GCA_021787555.1 Acidobacteriota bacterium
CACGATCATCTTTTTCCCGGGCAGCGAGATGCCACTCCTGGGGAATCCGCGTGGTCACGCCGTACTTCGGCGCCTCGAACGCCTCGCTGGCGGGCCGATCGGTCGCGGCTTGAGCGCAGCTTGCAACAGGCGCAAGAAGGAGCAGGAAGCTTTTCATAGGACCGGCTCCTAGTAGCGGATCACCTGGTACCCGTCGGAAATCAATTCCGACAGCTTCACAATGCCCTGGGGTACGATCTGATCCGGTTTGGGATCCAGCCTGTCAGGCGAAATGCCGAGCTTCGTGAGCGCGTTGCCGCAGACGTAGAAACGCACTCCGGCACGTTGGGCGGCCCGAATGAGCTGTGGGGTCTGTGGCGGGCGCGCGGGAATATTGTTGAAGGCCATGACACCGCGGCCGAATGCGACCACGACCACGTCTTCCAGGTAGCCCGATTCTTTCGCGATCCTGGCCTGCTGGAGCATCATATTCATCATCTGCGTGTCATCGAACGCGGTGGTCAACACGAATGCGAGCTTGCCGTGCGGCTTGCGTCCGGGTTCCGCCTTGCCCGATTGCACGGCGTGAGCGAGCGGCATTGCCGCGACGAGCGCGGCGACGACGGACAGAGCAAGTCCGGGTAGAGCAAATCTGTTAGGTTTCACTTAGTCGAAATCCCCTCTGGGTGGGCCCGGACCGAGCCGGGCCGGCGATAGTCTCACTGAAGTCGATTCAGAAGCTCCAGGCAGGTGACGCCCGGAGGCCGGCCGGACGTGACTGGCAGCACAATGCTGGAGGCCGATGCCCGTTGGGGCTCGGGTATGCCGGCAGGGTGCCGGCCGACCCAGAGGGTGCCCCGGGACGAAAGCCCGCGCTACATGCCACGGGCACCGGCATCCGGGCGGTAAGCTGGAATCTTATGGCCGCACTTCGCCATCTGATCCTCGCCGACCCCATGGCCCTGGTCTGGCCGCTGGTCATCTTCACCGGGGTGTTCGCAGGCGGTTGGCTGGCGCGGCGCCTGCTGCTCAAAGCCCTCGACGCCTGGGCCAAGCGCGCCGGCGGGCGGCCCGGCCGCATCCTCACCGATTCGCTCCGCGGGCCGCTGTTGATCTGGGCGCTCATCCTGGCCGTTCACCTGGCGCTCGAGGGGTCCGAACTGCCCGCGCGCTACACCCACTGGACCGCCGGCATCCTGTTCGTGCTCTGGGCGCTTTCGCTGATCATCCTGTGCATGCGAGTGGCCCGCGACGTAATCCGGCATTACGGCGGCCGGATTCCGGGCGCGCTTCCGGTCACCACGCTGACGCAAAACCTGGCGCAGGCGGGCATATTCCTTCTGGGTGCGGCAGGCGTGCTCTACCATTTCGGCATCTCGATCACGCCGATGATCACCGCCCTGGGTGTGGGCGGCCTCGCCGTGGCTCTGGGCCTTCAGGACACCCTGGCTAACCTGTTCGCCGGATTCTACGTGGCGGTGGCCGGGCAGATCCGGCTCGGCGATTACATCAAGCTCTCCACCGGCGAAGAGGGCTACGTCAGCGACATCGGATGGCGCGTCACCACCGTGCGTGCCTTGGCCAACAACCTGATCATCATTCCCAACGCCAAGCTGGCGCAGGCCATCGTCACTAATTACCACCTGCCGGAAAAACGCATGGCGGCCAGCCTGCAAGTCGGAGTGAGCTACGATTGCGATCCTGAGCACATCGAGCAGGTCCTCGTCGAAGTCGTTACCCAGGCGGCGGGCGAAATTCCGGAATTGCTCGCCGATCCGGCGCCCTCCGTCATGTTCGACCCCGGGTTCGGCGATTCCTCGCTGAACTTCACAGTTAATTACCAGGTCCCAGAGTTCGTCAATCAATACCGCGTCCGGCACCTGCTCCGCAAGCGCATCTTCCGGCGCTTCCAGGAGGAGGGGATTGAAATGCCCTTTCCCACCCGGACGGTGTATATGAAATCGGCAAGTGAGGCGAGGGGAAGCACGGATAGCTCAGGTAAATCCCCCAGTGGAGCGTAACTATTGTTATTCTGCGACCATTGTGGCCCCCACCCCTTTGCCGCCGGCCGATTCTCGTGCTATATTCAATTCGCGTTTGAATAGCTTCCGCAAATCCGGCCGAGTGTCTGTAAGCGACGGCACCGTCCGCGACGGTCTTCCGACGGTCGTCGCCCCGCTTCTGTTCTCTCCCCCGATGAGCCTGCTTTCAAATTGTCAGGAGGAAATGTGAAGAATATCTTCGTGGGCAACCTCAATTACAACGCCACTGAGGATGATGTCCGCAGCCTTTTCGAGCGATACGGCGCCGTCAACAGCGCCAGAATCATGACGGATCGTGACACCGGGCGCTCGCGCGGGTTCGCGTTCGTGGAGATGGAAAACGAGACCGAAGCCGACCAGGCGATCAGCGCGCTCAACGGATACCAGATGGATGGCCGGGCGCTGAACGTGAACGAGGCCCGTCCCAAGCCGGAACGGGGCTTCGGCGGCGGTGGAGGAGGCGGCGCCCGGCGACAAGGCGCCGGCGGAGGAGGAGGCAGGCCCGGCGGACGGCGCGAGCCGCGCTGGTAGCAGAGCGCTTTTAAGCCAGTCCCGCATCCCTCAGGAAGCGGGCCGATTCCTCGGGCGGGGTCGGATTGATGTAGAAGCCGGTACCCCATTCGAACCCCGCCACCTTGGTCAGCTTGGGAATAATTTCCAGGTGCCAGTGATAGTGTGGCAGGAAGGGATCCTGCACGGGCGCGCTGTGCACGACGAAGTTATACGCGGGCCGCTCCAGGACTTTATCGATCTTGCGTAGCGTGGTGCGCAAGACCCACGCCAGGTTCTGCAAGGAAGGCGCTTCGGAATCCTCGAAGTGCGACTCATGGCGCTTCGGCAAAATCCAGGTTTCGAAAGGAAACCGCGGCGCGTAGGGCTCCAGCACCGTGAAGCGGTCGGTTTCGGTCACCAGCCGCACACCCTGCGTGCTCTCCTGCCGGATGATGTCGCAAAAAATGCAGCGCTCCTTGAAATCGTAGAACTGTTTCGAGGCGGCCACTTCCTCCGCGACGCGCTTGGGAATGACCGGCAGGGCGATGAGCTGCGAATGCGGGTGTTCGAGCGAGGCGCCCGCCGCTTCGCCGTGGTTCTTGAAAAGCAGGATGTAGCGGAAGCGGCGGTCCTTCTTCAGATCGTTGACGCGGTCCTTGAAGGCCCAGAGGACCTCTTCGATCTGCTTTTCGGGCATCTCCGCCACGGTCACGGCGTGCTCGGGCGTTTCGATGATCACCTCGTGCGCGCCGATGCCGTTCATCTTGTCGTACATGCCCTCGCCCTGGCGGTTGAGGTCGCCCTCGATGCCGAGGACGGGGAACTTGTTCGGCACCACCCGCACCCGCCAGCCGGGCTCGTCGCGCCGGCCGCTGTTGCGGTAGGCGAGAATCTCCGGCGGCGTCTTGTGCTCGTTACCGTAATCGAAGGGGCAGACACGCGTCGTTGCGGCGGCAACCGGCTGCCGGATGAAATCGGTGGGACGCTTCGCACGATCCGTAGCAATGATGACCCAGCGTCCTGTAATCGGGTCCTTACGCAGTTCGGGCAAGAGACGATTATAGCGGAGTTAATGGGTTGAGGAGTTAATGGGTTAAGGAGTTGAGGAGTTAAGGAGTTAAGGAGGTGAGGAGGGCTTCCAGGGTTGCTTCCGCCGTGGCGTTCCAGGAAAACTCGTTTGCGCGGCGGGGGCCGGCGTCCGCCAGGCGCTGGCGGAGAGCAGGATCGGTGGCGATGCGCTCGATGGCTTGCAGGATGGCGCCGTGGTCGCACGGGTCGAATTGCAGGGCGGCGCCGCCGGCCATGCTGGCCAGCGGCTCGATATTCGAGCAGGCCGTGGGCACACCGGCCGCCAGCGCTTCCACTACCGGCAAGCCGAAGCCCTCGAACAGCGAAGGGAAAATGAATGCCCAGGCGCGGGCGAACAGGCCGTGCAGATCTTCACGCGGGACCCAGCCGGGAAATTCCACCGCATCGCCCAGGTCCAGGCGCTGGCGCAGGTTCTGTAACGCCTCCGTGAAGAACCCGTGCAGCCCGCAGACCACCAACCGGAATTCCGGATGCTCCCCGCGGAACTCCGCGAAAGCTTTCAAGAGGCCGTCCAGGTTCTTGTGCGGGTGCAGAGTGGAAACCGCCAGGAGGAAAGGCTCCGGGCGGCGGCGCGCGGCGATCTCGAAAAATGCCGAGTCCACCCCCAGCCGCACCACCCGCACCTTGGCTTCCGGCAACCGGAAGTAGCGGCGCAGATCGGCGGCGGTGGCTTCGGAATCGGAGAGCACCAGCCGCGACACCTGCGCCGACCAGTACAGGAAAAATTCCCAGAAGGGCAGGTCGAACCAGCGGAAATATTCCGGATGGCGTTTATGCTGCAAATCGTGGAAGACGGTCACCTGGGGGCAGGGGCAAAACAGAGGCGCGGTGAAGCCGGGATTCAGCATCGCGTCCAGGCGCAGGCGCACGGCGGCCAGCGGCAGCGCGGTCTGCTCCCACAGGATGCGCGCGGGGCGCGACACCGCCCGCACGGGCTGCGGCGCCCACGTGAAATTCGGCCGCTTGGGCACGAGGTCCGGCCCGGTTTCACGGTTGGTAAAGACGAAGTACTCGTTCCGGGGATCGATTCCAGCCAGCGCCGCAAGCAGGCCGCGGAGGTAGATCTCGGTGCCGCCCACCCCGGCCGGGATGAGGTAGAGCGCATTGACGCCGATGCGCGCCATGGACGGCTACCGGCGCCCGCCGCGCAACATGGCTTGCGCAATGGCCAGGTCGTGGCGGGCCTCTTGCATGCCGGGTTGCAGGGCCAGCGCGTGCTCATAATCCGCGACGGCTTCCGCGGGCTGGTTCAGCTTGAGCCTCACCTTGCCGCGGTAGAGATAAAGGCCGGCGAAGTTCGGGTCGAGCTTCGCCGCGGTCGCCAGCGCGTCCAGGGCCTCCGCATACCGGCCCTGCGACGCGTAGATCCCTGCGATATTGGTGTAGGCTCCCGCCGAGGGATCGAGCAGCGCCGCCTGCCGCAGTTTGGCCAGCGCGGCGTCGGGCTGGTTCAGTTGGATCAACGCGAGCCCCCAATCGAGCAGCAGCCCGGCATCCGGTTTTCCCTTTTCCAATTGCTCCGTCTTCTCGAACTCCGGGATGGCCAGGTCGCCGCGGCCAGCCGTGTAGTAGGCGAAACCAAGCTGGAAACGATCGCGCGCTTTGTCGGGCGATTTTTGGACGGTGTCTTGCCACAGCGCGACCGAATCGGACCACACGGCGGCGCGCGCGCGAGTCAGCCCGAGCGCCACCAGCGCCATCACGGCGCAACCGGCCGCCAGAGCGTTGCGCCCGATCTTCAGACGGCCGAGGCCGTCCACCGCGATCAGCAGCAGGCCGATCATCGAAAAATAGAGGCGCCGCTCGGCGATGGGGTCCTTGATCGGCAGGATCGAGGAGGTCGGCGCCATGAGCAGCAGGTAGACGAAAAATCCGTAGCTCGCCAGCGGAAAACGCCGCCGGTAGCGCCACGCCAGGAGCGCCATCGCCACCAGCGCCAGAAGGCCGGCGATGGCGCCGTGATCGAAGACCGTCTTCGAGATGGGGAAATCCCAATCGAGCGTAAGGTTCACCGGCGCCAGAAAAGTCGCGATATAAACGAACAGCCCGCGGCATTGCGTGAAGAAATACTGGTACCAGGTGAGATCTTTCATGGCGAAGCCGGCGGTGCCCGCGCCGAAGAGCAGTTGACGAAATGAGAACACGCCCGCAACGGCTCCGAGCGCCATGGGGGCGTAGAGCTTCCAGTTCGCGCGGATGCCCTTAAACCCAAAGCCGGGGTTCCACCAGTAGTCGGTGAGAAGGAAGAGGGCCGGCAGCACGGCGGTGTGCTCTTTGGCCAGCAGCGCCGCGCCGAAAAGGAGCAGGACGGCCGCCACGACGGGCCATGTAGCGGCGGTTTTTTCGCGGTAGAGGAAGACCGTGAACGCGGCGAAGGCCAGCATCACGCTGAGGCCTTCCGAGCGGCCGGCCAGGTACGCCACAGCTTCAGTCTGCACGGGATGCAGCAGGAAAACCGCGGCGGCAAATGCCGCCAGCAGATTGCGGCGGGCGGGAGCAAGCTGTGCCCAATCCACCAAACGCCGGACCATCAGGAAAACCAGCCCGCTGGTAATGAAATGGATGATGACATTGACCACGTGGTAGGAAAACGGATCGTCGCCCGAGAGTCGCGCGTTCACCCAATAGGTGAACATGAGGACCGGCCGCACGCCTTTGATCCAATAGTAAAGAGGCTGGGCAAAGCCCGGCAGCGCGAACGGCAGGACCGTGTCGTCGAACATGAACGGGCCGTGGAGCGCGGGGGCGTACGCCCAGAAAACCAGCAGCAGACCCGCCGCGGCTGCCGCGGCATAGAGCCACGCGGGCGTACCCGTCCGCGGCGGCGCAGGCGCGGCGGCCGGCACGGCTTTGCGCGATTGGTGCTTCCTAGTTTTCATGTTCCCTGAGGCGCTGGATGTGATATTCCAGGATAGCCAGGCGTTGCGCCAGGGCGATGTTGTCGTCGCGCAGGTGCGAAATGATGATCGAGAAGCGGAAAAAGATGACGAGGAAGACACTGCCCGCCATCAGAAACAGCGTGAGGGGCGTGTCGGGGACGCCGGTGTGGAGGCGGACGAATTCGAGAACCGAGCGCTCGCGGGAGAGCACCAGCATGACCACGCTGGCCAGCAGCCAGCTCATGGAATACTCGGGGCGAATGTGTGCGCGCCGCAGCGAGAGCAGCACGATGGCAAGCAGCAGCACGCTCAGAACAGCGGTGACATTGAGAAGGTGATCCATTTATCCTCCCGGAGAGCGGGGCGCCCGGTGGGTCCGGTGCTCGTATTTCAGCACGTTGACGAAGACGCCCAGCAGCACGTGGGCGATGTAGTAGAGGGACTTCATGGCGGTGATCGAGGAGCGGCCGGTGGTGCGCGGGTGCATCTTGCAGGGCACCTCCTCGAAGCGGAAGCGCTTGCGCTGGAGCACCACCAGCGCTTCGATTTCCGGATATTCCAGCGGAAAGCTGCGGCTGAAGACGTCCAGCGCGCGGCGGTTCACGCCCACGAACCCGGAGGTCGGATCATGCACCGGCTTGCCCAGGATGGGCCGCAGCACGAGCCGGAAAAAGCGGATTCCCAGGGAGCGCACGGCGCCCGCGCGCGAACCGTTCTCGCTGACGAAGCGCGACCCGATGACCATCTCGCAGCCGGAACTCTTGAGCTTTTCGAAAATGCGCGGCACGTCGCGGGCGTCGTGCTGGCCATCGCCATCCACGCGAATCACGTACTCGAAGCCGAGCTCGTAAGCCAGCTTGTAGCCCGCCTGCACGCAGCCCCCCAGGCCCAGATGGTGCGGCAGGGGGAGGATTTCCGCGCCGGCGGCGCGGGCGGCGGCGATGGTGCCGTCCGACGAGCAATCGTCGATCACCAGCACTGGCACGCCGGGCACAGATTCGTGGAGCGAGCGCACCACGCCGGCAATCGCTCCCTCCTCGTTGAATGCCGGCACGATGACCACCAGCGAGCCCGGACCGCCCGAATGAATCACAGCGCCGCCACCTTTCTGGCGGAGATGCCGTAGCTGCGCACGAGCCAGCGGAAAATCGCGGGCGTGATGCGGGCGCGCGCGCGAATGGCCCGCCGCTCGCGCCACAGGCGCCGGCAGTTGGCGGCCAAAGAGGCGTGCGCGCGAACCACGTACCAGATCATCCGGATGCCGGCGTGGCCTTCCTCGCGGAACCGCGCGGCGCTGCCGCGCCCCCGGAGGATGTACCAGCCATGCCAGAAGTACCGCGCAAGGGAAGCCGCCAGGGCGGCGGGGAGCATCCGCGCGGGAAAATTCCTGGCGAGCACGAACAGCCGGTTGCGCTCGACGTAGTAGGCCTTGAGCGGAGAGGCCCGTCCCGCGGAATGGGAATAATGGTGCTCCACCATGGCATCCGGGACGTAGAGGCATTTCCAGCCGGCCCAGCGCGCGCGGAGGCCCAGGTCGGTGTCTTCGCAGTAGAGGAAAAAGGATTCGTCGAAGCCGCCGAGTTCCTCCAACATGGCGCGCCGGTAGAGCGCGGCGGAGCCGCTGGGGAACAGCGCCTCTTCCGGAACGGGAAAATCTTCGGGCGGCCGGCCATGGCCGCGCTGCTTGCTGCTGCCGTCGCGGGCCACCAGCATGCCCGCGGAATCGAGAACTCCCTTGCCATAGAGCCGGACCTGCGAGGCGCACATGCCGACATCGGGCCGGCGTCGGATGGCTTCGAGCAGGGCTTCCAGCCAGCGCGGGTGGGCCACGGCATCGTCGTTGAGGGTGGCGAGGTAGGCGGCGGGCGAGGCGCGCAGGCCCTGGTTGATGGCGGCGCCGAAGCCGGCATTGGCGCGGTTCTCGATGACGCGCGCGGCGCCTGCCAGGCCGCTCCGCCGGACCAATCCCTTGCCGCTGTTGTCCACGATCGTCACTTCAAAGTCGCGCCGTGTCTGCCGCCCCAGGGATTCCACACATTCCAGGAGCCTCGAGTCCGCAGCCAGAGTGGGGACCACCACCGATACGAGGAAATCAGGCAAAGATTGATTTTAACGTTTGCTGCGTTCGTCCTCAAATCCACGGTGCAGGGTGGTCCTGCCGGCCTGCTGGAGAGAGGAACCGGAGTTGGCCGAACCGGCGGGCGCATCGGTGACCGCCGTAGCGGAGCCGGCCGAAGCGGTGGATGCCGCGGTAACCGGCGCGCTGGCGGTAGTTGCACCGGCACTCGAGGTGCTCGATGTCGCGCTGCTGGCGGCCACCACGGGCAAGGTCACCACGTTACTGACGTAGGTGTCCTGCGCGATGGTGAGTTGGGTATTGGGATTGGTCGCGAGGCCGGAGTTGAGATGCAGCAGCACCTGGAAGGTGGCCGCGGTTCCCGGCATCAGCGTGGCCCAAAGCACGTCCGCGGTGCTCCCGCCGGCCAGCGAAGAAACCTGGCAGCAGGATGTGGTCGGATTGCCAGGCGCACTCTGGGGGGCACCCACCGGGTACGCCATCCCGGTCTGGATCAGCGGGGTGACGTTGTCGTTCAGCGCGGGAATACCGAGCCCGGTGGCGTAGACGTAAACGAACTCGCCGGCCACGGCGGGGTTCTGCCCCGTCACCGGCGTGTTGGCCACGTTGGCGCAGCACAGCGTATTGCTGAGGGCCGTCATAATGACGTTCGCGGTCGCCGATGCACTGGCGCCGATGGCGAGCCCGTCGCCCTCCGGTCCCTCCACCTTGGCCTCGATGATGATGCGGTCGAACACGGTGGAGGCAGTGGCGGTCACTTTGGGGTCCTGGTTGATGAGGCTCACCAGGTTGTCGCGGATGGTGTCCAGGGTGTCGCCGCTCTGCACGGTGTAGGAATAGGAGCGGTCTTCGATGGTGACGGTAGCCACATCGCCGGCTTGGGCCGAGCCGTCCACCGAGATCACGCCGGCGGCGTTGCTCAAGGCATGGGTGATGTATCCGGGCGGCGGATTCTGCGGCGTACCCACTCCGTGCGCAAAGATTCCGGGATTGGCGTCGACGATGGTAATGGCCACGGGCGTGGTGACCACCACCGAGCCGCTGGGCGAGACCGCCCGCACGTAGGCGTTGACGCTGGTGCTGTCGTTCACTTCCCACGGGACTTGGGCATTGATCTGGGTGGGAGACACGGAGAACAGGGGCACGCGGATGCCGTTGATATAAACCTGCACGCCGCCAAGGCTGGTCGGCAATTGTGGCTGGCTGAGGTCGGCCGAGGCGGTTTGAAATGCCAGGGACGAGCCGTCATTGGCAAAGATCGCGACCTCCGTGCCGGGTGCGATGCTGGCCGCGTCTCCGCCTCCGGAAAGCGTGCTGCCGGAAGCCGTGGCGGTAATCTGCGCGTTGGTGGAAGACGACGCCGAGATCTGAATGCCGTTGCCATCGGAGCCTTCGGCTTTGGCGGTCAGCAGGACCTCTTCGTCGGTCAGGTCCGGGTTGGCATACACGCTGGGATCGCCGGCGCCGTTGTTGAACGAATTGATCTTGCTTACGAACTCGTTGACGACGTCGTTCAAGGTGTCGGTGGCCTTGACCGTATAGGTGTACACGTCGCAATCGGGGGTGTTCGGGGTGGTCGAAGTGCTGCTGGTCGTGCCGCTCGAACCGGTAACGGTGGTGGCGGCGCAGGTGCTGCTGGGGGGGCCGATGGCAACCACGACCGTATCGCTGCTCTGAATCGTCCCGCTGAACGCGATATTCCCCGTGGCCGTAATGGAGAGGCTGGCGCCGTTGCGCACCCCGGTATACGGGATGGCGTTCTCACCGATGGAGTAGACGGTGACGCGGCGGTTATAGGCGTCCGCCACGTACAGATTGGTGCCATCCCAGGCGAGGGACATGGGCGTGCGGAGGGAGTCCGCGGCATCCGAAGCCTGGTTGACCTCGCCGCCGATCTGCCCCAGGATCAGGTCCGCCGAAGCGCCGCTGGTGGTGGGCATGGTGTTGAACACCAGGATGCGGTCGTTACCGCCATCGGCGATGAACAGCCGGTTGCCCGTGGAGAGCGCGAACCGGGGGAAGCTCAAGGTGGAGTTGCAATAGTCCGGGTAGAGAGGATTGCCGGCGGGATCGATGCCGTTGGAGACCGTGCACATCACCGGGGTCTCTTTATCGGTGGTGTCGGTCGAATAGTATGCTCCGGTTCCGGTGTAGGCGTTGTCGGCAACCGAGCTATGCATATCCGGCTGGCCGAGCGCAAAATCCGCCGGCGCATCGTTCGAGGCCGGAATCGAGTTCCAGACCAGCACGCGGTTGTAGCCCAGGTCGGTGACGAACAGGCGTACGCCGTCGGAAGTAGCCGAGACCGGGTTGAGCATGTTGGTAGCGGAAGCGCTGGTGGTTTGCTCGCTCAGGAAGGGGGTAGCGGCGGTGGTGAAATTGGGCTGGCCGAGAACCACGTCCGCCGCGGCGCCGTTCGACTGCGGGATGCGGTTGTAAATCAGGACGCGGTTATTCTGCGTATCGGCGATGTACAGCTTGCCGTTGGTGATCCACACGCCCTGCGGGCCGCGCAGGGATTTGGCGGTGGGCGGCTGCGCCACACCGGCACTGGTTAAATCCGGCTGGCCCACAACTACGTCGGCAGGTTGGTTATTCGTGGTGGGAATGCGGTTCCAGATCAAGACGCGGTTGTCGTTGGTATCGGCCACCACCAGGTGCACGCCATCGGACGCGACGGCCGTAGCGAGGCGGATACTATTCGACGTGGGGGTCATGTTCTGGGAACTGGTAACGAAGTCCGGCTGGCCGAGGACGACCGTGGCCCGGCCCACGCAGACCGGGCACTTGCTGTTGTAAGGAATCTGCGCGGTGGGGCTCGGGAGCATCGAGGAGAGGCCCTGAAAAAGCAGGACGCGATTATTGCTGGGGGACGCGCCGACAAAGTTCGAATCGGCGACGAAGAGCGTATCGGCGGCATAGGCGATACCCGCCGCCGCGCCGATCACGGTGTCGCTCGAGTTGCTGTCCTGGCTGGTGAAAGTGGGCTGTCCGATGAGCGCCCGCGCCGCCTGGCCGGTAGTGAAACCTTGGGCGGAAGCCAGTGCCGCGCCCAGCACAATAACTCCGATGAGCTTCATGTGTCTTGTTTAAGTCTCAATTGTAGCAAGGGTTTGCAGAGGAAGAGTGATGCCCGGCGACCACACCGGTGTGCACAAACGGCACGCCCGCCGGCCTGCAATTCCCGTAAATTTCGCATCGCGCGCAGCACGGCGGGAGATGATGCACGGCGGGTGCCACGGAAAAAGAGTAGCATACCCAGACACGAGGAGCCCGCATGAAGAAAACGGATTTGCAGGATGCGGCTTACCGGGAGATGTACCGCCTGCCCCGGCGTAGCAAGTTTGGATACTCGTATCTCTATGCCCGGATTCAAGGGAAGTATCCGAGGGAGTGCAGAATTGCGCGAGTTGCGGGGATCGAGGTTTAGCGCCGACGGTCTGTGCGGGAGTATCGCGAAAATCGGGCAGTGCTTTGCACGAGCCGCCCACGGGCATCGGCACAGTACAGTTTCCACTGCCGACGGCGTAACGGCTGGCTGATAGCTGATTCCTTCGTTTAGCTGAAACTTCCGGTCACTCCCTGGAAGCCGCGCACGGCCTGCTTGCCAACCCATTTGATTACGCGCATGTCGTCGTAGCAGTAGGCCAGGTTGTGGTTGAGCGTCGAGAAGCAGTGCGCTTCGCAGGTCTTCTTCATGTTGCGTAACTGATCGCGCTCGAACTTATGGCGGCCCACCACGCCCCAGTCGTAAGTGGCTTCGTACATGGGGAAGCAGGGGGCCAGCGTGCCATCCACGCGGATGATCACGTTGTTATGCCCCGCGCGGCAACTCCACGATTGCACTTTTCCGCGCATGAAATCGCGCATGTCGTTCAGCCGCTGGACCGAGTTCACCATCTTGTAACCGGACTGGTTCTTTTCGATGATCCAGTCGATCAGCTTGTCCACTTCCGGCCAGTCCTCTTTCCGGATGTAATTCGGGTTGTCGTTGAGGTGCTGGAAATGGTCCGCCTCGATCATGGGCGATTCGCAGATGTGATAGTCCGTGGCGATGCGGTGTTCGCGCGCGATCTCGGTCAGCTCGCGGATATCGTCCAGGTTGTTGCGGCAGATGTTCATGTTGAAGAACACCGAGTAGCCGTAGCGGTACTGCCGCCGGACGAGGTGATCGAAATAGGAGCGGATGGGATTGAGCGCCTTGGGCAGCCCGGGCTTCTCGTCCACCGCATCCACCGCGAGGTTGAACGTGGCCACGCCGGCATCGCCGAGTTTGTCGATGACATCGGGGCGCAGCAGCCGGCCGTTGGTCGGCACGTAGACCCAGAATCCCTTCTTCGCCGCGTAATAAACCACTTTGTGCACGAACTGCGGGCGCAGGAGCGGTTCGCCGCCCATGAGGGCCAGCACGCGGCAGCCGTTATCGTGCAGCCAATCGATGGTGCGCCGCGCGATGTCCTCGGTCATGCCCTTGACACGATTGTCGAATGCCCAACAGTAATGGCAGTCGAGATTGCACTTCCACTCGGTGAAAAGGTACGCGATGATCGGATGGAAATCGCCCGGCAGCAGGCGCGAGCGCGTGTAAGGAAAGAGCCAGCCGCGCATGGCGCGAAAAACATACTGCGCATCCCAGGAGCGCTTGTCCGGAAATACGGCCGGATCCGGCACATTCTGCAATTCGGGACGGTGAGGATATACGGGGTCAGGCAGAGAAAGCGGCTGCGCGGGACTGGGCAGCAGGCTTTTGGGCGCGGGGGTCTTCACCAGTAAATCGTGGAGTTGGACATCGACCCGGAAGACAGGAGTATCAGCAGTTGGTCTAGTATCGAGTTGCATCCGCAGTAATTATTTTAAATTGCCGCGGAAGATCCGGGCACGTCAAGCGGTAATTTCCGGTTTTTCCCCGACAAATCCACCGTGCCGTGCGCTTCCGGACGAAAGACATCATGCCGGCACGATGACCGGCAGAGTGCCGACGGGCTGGAAGCCCGCGCTACAACAGAACTATGCGCAACCCCACGTACGATCCCGGGATTACCAACCAATTCACCGCACCGGTGCGGCGGATCATCAATAAAGACGGCAGTTTCAACGTGCACCGCCGCGGAACGACGTGGCGCGATTTCCATCCCTATCTGCACCTGATCAACATGAGTTGGGCGGCCTTTTTCCTGGCGCTGTTTCTGGGATACCTGCTGGCGAACACGATTTTCGCGATTGTGTATTTCCTGTTGGGACCGAACCAGCTTCAGGGCGGCGA
Organism: Acidobacteriota bacterium; assembly: GCA_021787555.1. GTDB lineage: Bacteria > Acidobacteriota > Terriglobia > Bryobacterales > Bryobacteraceae > JAJYLS01. Next base: position 13,822 of record JAJYLS010000091.1, read on the forward strand.
TGGCCCTTCGGAGCTAGTACGTTTCCTGCACGGGTTTTTCTTCAGCTCGCAGACGCTGACGACGGTCGGTTACGGCAGCATCGCGCCGCGCACGATGGCGGCCAGCGCGGTAGCGGCAGTGGAATCGCTGGTGGGCGTGCTCGGGTTCGCGGTGGCCACAGGCCTGCTGTTCGGCCGCGTTTCGCGGCCTTCGGCGCGATTCGGGTTCAGCCGCAACATCCTGGTGGCACCCTACCAGAACGGCACGAGCCTGCAATTCCGGGTGGTGAACCGGCGCGCCAATTCGGTGATGGAGATCGAAGCCCGGGTGCTGCTCATGACCGTGGAGGAGAACGACGAAGGAACGCTGAGGCGCTACCACGTGCTGCGCCTGGAGCGGCCGCAGGTCTTATTTCTGCCGCTCACCTGGACCGTGGTGCACCCCATCGATGCGGAGAGCCCGCTCGCCGGAAAAACCGCGGAGGATCTGGAGCGGCTGCAAGCGGAGATACTGGTTCTGATCAAAGCGTACGACGACACCTTTAGCCAGGCGGTTCTGGCGCGCCACTCTTATCGGCACGACGAATTCGCATGGAACCGCCGGTTCGCTCCCGCGTTCGAGGTGGATGAGCACGGCGACCTGCTGCTGGATTTGCAGAAGGTGAGCACGCTGGCGGAGTAGCTATTGGCGGTCAGCTATTGGCTATTGGCTGTTGGCTTCAGGAGAAGCGGCAACTGCGCGGGGGCGTTGCCCAGGGAACGCGCCAGGCTCAGTTTCGCCAGGTTGTGCGCGAAGACGCTGTCGATCAAATCGAGCTGGGCGCTAGCGACGGTTTGCTGCGCCTGCACGACTTCGAGCGTGTTGATCACGCCGGCTTGCATGCGCGCGCGGGTCATGTCCAGCGTTTCCCTGGCCACGTCCAGGTTCTTGCGCGCCACTTCCACCTGGCCGGCGGCGGCTTCCAGATCCAGGTAGACCTGGCGCACCTGGGCCTCGATCTGCCCGCGCAGATCGGCGAGTTCCGCGCGGCGCTGCGCCAGGACCGCCTGAGCCTGTACGATGTCGCTTGAGATGCGGCCGCCCTGGTAGATCGGAACGCTGAGCGTGCCGGCCACGGTGAAAGCGCCGTGCGCCTGGCTGGGATTCAGCCCGATCACTTCGTAGGCGCTGGAGAGCGCGAGCGACGGCAGCCGCTCGGAGCGCGCGGCGGCGAGTGCTTTTTCGGCGGCCACCACCTGCGCCTGCGCGGCTTTGAGGTCGGCGCGCTGCTGCTCGGCCTGGGCCACGGCCTCCTCGACGGTCCGCACCGGCGCCGGACGGAACGAAAAAGTGTCGGTGAGCACGTAAGACGGATTGGGCGGCAGGCCCGCCAGCCGCGCCAGGTTGATCTTCTGCTTGGCGAGATCGTTGCGCAGGGTAATGATCTGCTGCCGCTGGATGAGAGTCCGGACCTGGTTCTGGTCCACGCTCAGCTTTCCCACGACACCGTGCGCGTGCTGCTCGGTGGACTGATGGAACACGGCATTGGCGGTGGCGAGCTGGGTTTGCGCGGCGTCCAGGCGCGCCTGCGCGGCCAATACCTGCAAATAAGCGCCGCCCACGGCCAGGGTGATGAGATCGCGCGCATCCTGGAGACTGAACCGGCTGGCGCGGGCGGTGGCGCCGGCGGCGCGGTAGTTGTTCAGCGCGGTCATATTGGCCAGGACCTGGTTGAGGCTCACCTGGAGATCGAAGAAGTTGAACGGGCCGACGACCTGCGGGATACGGAAAAACGGGACGTTGATGCGCAACCCGGAGGCGGCGAGATCGACCTGCTCGACGGTTTCGTTGAGGCTGCCGTTGAGGTTGGGCAACAAGGCGCTGCGCGCCACGGCCGCCTGCGCGCCGCTCTGGCGCACGGCCTGCGCCAGCCCGACCGCGCCCAGATTGTAGGCCAGGCCGCGCCGCAGCGCATCCTGAAGGGAAAGCTTACCGTTGAACGGCATGACGGCGGTACTGGGTGCGCTGCCGGTATAGGGTCCGGAGATCTGCACGCTGGGATTCAGCGTATTTACACTGGTGGTGGTGCCCGGCACGGGCTGCTCGGCTACGCCCACCGAGCCGGTCTGGCTGGTGCGGCCGGAGGCCGGCAGGATGGCGGCCTGCGGAGTGCTGGACGGCTGGGGAGGGCCGAAAGGCAACTGCGCGAAAGCGGCGCCGGCGGCCGCCGCGAGGATCAACAACGGCTTCATGGCAGGGTTCCTCATTTCGTAATTTTCGCGGAAGCACCGCTCCCTACGGTCGCGGGTCCGATTTGGAATTCGTAATCAGCTTGTGCATGGCCGCCACCAGTTGCCGCTGGCGCGCGGCGGGCAGCGCCGCCAACTGGCGGGCCTCGGCGCGGCGGGCGCGCGGCACGGCGCGCGCGAAGAGTTCATCGCCGGCCTCGGTGCGGCGCACCCATTGCATGCGGCGGTCGCTGGGATTGCGTTCGCGGCGGATCCAGCCGCGGCGCTCGAGGGCGTCGAGCACGGCCACCAGGGAGCTCGGGTCGAGGCCGCACAGTTCGGCCATCTCATGCTGCGAAACGTCGCCCCGGCCGGCGATGGCCAGCAGCCAGAAATCCCGCGAGCGCAGGCCCAAGGGCGCCAGCGCCGCGTCCAGCAGGCGCCGCGCCTCGAGCCAGATTTTCCAATTGCAGAACCACAATCCCGGTGCGGCGGGTTCCAAGGCGGCCGGATGAGGGTTTCCGTTCTTCGAGGTCATAAGGTCCGCCGGAAGAGCAGCCAGGCGCCCGAAAGCACCACGGCCGAGGTCAGGGCCAGCGCTCCGATATCGTTGGCCACGGCGGCGAGGCCGACGTTCTTGAGCAGCAGGGTGCGGAAGCCGTGGACCGCGTACGTGAACGGATCGCAGACCGCCATCCAGCGCAGCCACCCGGGAAAGCCGGCGATGGGGTAGACCGCGCCGCTGGGGAAAAACAGCAGGGTGTTGAGCACGCCGAAGATGGCGCGCGGCACGAGCGGATCGCTGATGCGCGCCATGAGGAAGAACATCATGCCGATGAGCGCGATGGAGGTGAGCACGACCATGAGGGTCAGCTCGGCAAGCCGGATGGGTTCGAAGAAATTGGGCACGCCGGCCACGACCGCGCCGAGGATCAGGACCGTTTCGCCCGCCAGCACGGCTTTGATCACGCCGGAAAGATTGAAGCCCAGGATCAGCTCCCACTTGGTGATGGGGGTGACCATGTAGCCTTCGTGGAGGCCGCGGGCTTTGTCGTCGATGTAGAGCATGCCGCCGCCGATCATGGCGGTGACGAAAATGGCCAGCACCATGGAGCCTGGCAGCAGGTACTTGATGTAGTTGATGTAGGGATAGACCTCGACCACATCGAGCGCGGCTTGCGGCGCTTCGCGCGGCGGCACCTGCGGCGCGTTGATGGAAGCCACCAGGCTGGACATCTGGTCCCCGACGGCGCCGGCGACGGAGCGATCGGTGTTGTCGGTAATCAATGCGAGGTGCGGCTGGTGGTGCTCGAGCAATGCTGCGGAATGATCAGGACCGCGCCGAGCACGCCGTTGCGCAGGTCGCGGACGGCGGAGCCTTCGTCTCCATAATCGGTGGGCAGGAAGGTCTTGGCGTTGGCGCCCACGGCCCGGACGCGCTCCAGCACGTCCACCGATTCCGGGCCGTGGTCCAGGTTCACCACGCCGAGGTTGACGTTCTTGATGTTCCCGCCGAAGGCGTTGCCGAGGATGACCAATTGCACCAGGGGCAGCACCAGCGAGGCGAACAGCAGCGCCGGGCTGCGGCGGAACTTGCGCATGTCGCGCTCGACCAGGGCCAGGGCGCGCTTCATGGGCGGCCTCCTCGCGGCCCGCGGCCGGCGGGCGCCGGGGCGTCGCCGTTCTCCGCCAGGGCGTGCCCGGTGTAATGCAGAAAGACGTCATCCAGCGTGGTGGAGGCGACCGCCAGGCTCTTGAGCTGGAGGTTGCGGTCCCGCGCCAGCTCGACGAGTTCCTGGGCGGAAGCGGGGCCGCGGTCGCTCGAAAGGCGATAGGCGGCGGAGCCCAGCGCGCGCACGGACTTGACCGCGGGCAGCGCTTCGAGCTCTGCGGCGCCGCCCGGCAGGTCGGGTTCGAACTGCACCTCGATGCGGCTGGCGCCGGGCACGGAAGACTTCAGCGCTACGGGCGTATCCAAGGCCACCATGCGGCCGTGATCGACGATGGCCACGCGGTCGCAGAGGCGGTCGGCCTCGTCCATGTAGTGCGTGGTGAGGAACAGCGTGCGGCCCTGCTGGACGCGCAGGTGCGTGATCATCTCCCAGACCGAAGCGCGCGAGACCGGGTCGAGGCCGGTGGTGGGTTCGTCGAGGAAGAGGATTTGAGGATCGTGCACCAGACCGCGGGCGATCTCCAGGCGCCGCCGCATGCCGCCGGAAAGCGTAGCGGCGAGGGCGTTGGCGCGGTCGAGCAGGCCCACGGATTCGAGCAATTCCCCGGTGCGCCGCCGCCGACGCGCGCCGGTGATGCCGTAGAGGCGGGCGTGGATGCCCAGATTTTCGGCGCAGGTGAGCTCGGGATCGCTGGTCATGTTCTGCGGGATGACCCCGATGTCCGCGCGGACGGCGTTGGGATCGTGGCGGATGTCGTGCCCGGCGACGACCGCCGTGCCGCCGGTGGGCGGCACCAGCGTGGTGAGCATGCGGATGAGCGTGCTCTTGCCGGCGCCATTGGGGCCGAGCAGGCCGAAGATCTCCCCGGCGCGCACCGTGAAGCTGACGTTATCCACGGCCTGGAGCGCGCCGAAGCGCTTGCTGATGGCTTTGACCTCGACGGCCACAGCACTCGGTGGTTGCTGACCGCTCCCTAACGGTCGCGGCTCTGACGTGGTGTTTCCGGGCATGTGGCTATTCCCTCGCGGTGTTCACCGGCGGCGCGGGCGGCGGCAGCGCGGGAACCGGCAGCATCACGTACGCGGTCATGCCCAGCGGCAGTTCGCCCGCCGGATTGGGCACGCGC
>JAJYLS010000092.1 GCA_021787555.1 Acidobacteriota bacterium
GATCGCTTCATCAGCGGTCGAGCCCGGCCCGGCCCAGCGGGTTGAAAGCCGGCCAGATCTCGCCCCAGATGCGCATCCGGGTCCCGTTCGAATGCGGCGAACTCCGCGTTGACCTGCATGCTTTCCTCGCGCACGCGTCTGGACTCCTCCGCCAGCCGTTTCTTCAGGGATGCCGGCCCGCTTCTGTACCTCATGCCGGAATTCTACCGCGCCTCGCAAACCCATACCGGAACCCGTTCTCCGCGATCCCGCGCAATTCCGCTTCGCTGAAACGGAACTCCCGCGCCACCAGCTCATACTCGCCCACCAGCGAGCAGCCGAACATCGCCGGATCGTCCGTGTTCAGCACGATCGGCACGCCGGCATCGTATAATCGCCGCACCGGATGGTCCGCCAGGCTCTTCACCACGCCGGTCACCAGGTTGCTCGTGATGCAGATTTCGAGAGGAACATCCTGCTCCCGCAAATGCTTCACCAGCGCCGGATCTTCAATCGCCGCGATGCCGTGCCCGATGCGCTCGGCGCCCAGTTCGAGCGCCGCCCAGACGGATTGCGGGCTCGTGCCCTCGCCGGCATGCGCGGTCAGGCGCAGCCCGGCGCGGCGCGCGAACGCGAACACCTCCTGGAACCACTCCGCCGGGCCGCGCTCCTCGCTGCCGCCGATGCCGAACGCCACGGCGCCCGAACCGGTGCGCTCGGCGGCCAGTTCCGCGACCCGCATGGCCTGCTCCGCGCCGAATTGCCGCACCGCATCGACAATCCACCGCACCTCCACCGGACCGCCCTGGGCCGCGGCGCTCGCCGCTTCGTAAATCGGACCGAATTCCTGTCCCTTCCACAGCACCACGCCGGCCGAAATGGTGATCTCGGCATAGCGGACGTTCTGCGCGGCCAGCCGCTCGATGAGCCGGCGCGTGATCAGCCCATAATCCGCGGGCGTCCGCAGCCGCTTGCCCACCGCGCCAAACGCCTTCAAAAACCCGTCGAAATCGTTGTAACGGTACAATTCCCGGAACGTTTCAGCCGGAGTGGCGGGGTCCAGTTCGTGCAGCGTTTCGGGCTCCACCGAACCTTCCAGGTGCAGGTGCAGCTCGGCCTTCGGCCATTGCAGTAGAAAATCGTCCATACTTGTTTCTTAGGCTCTCATGACTTCACAAGAAATCGAAGCCATTGTCGGCGGATATCACGGCGATGCCTTTCGCGTGCTCGGTCCGCACGGCATCCGGAAGAAGGGCGCGCAGGCGCGTTGGGAGGTGCGGGCGTTTCTCCCGCAGGTGGAATCGGCCGCGGTCGAGACCGGCGGCCAGCGCGTCGAGATGGAAAAGAAGCACGCCCAGGGCTTCTTCTGCGCGGTGCTGAGCGGCGAGCCGCGGGAGTACGTCATTCGCGCGCGCCTGTGGGATGGAACCGGGATCGATATCGACGATCCCTACCGCTTCGGCCCGCTGATCTCCGATTCCGACCTGTATCTGCACAACGAAGGCACGCTGTACGAGGCTTACCGCGTCCTGGGCGCGCACCTCGCCGAAGCCGGAGGCATTGCCGGCGTGCGCTTCGCCGTATGGGCGCCCAACGCCGAGTGCGTCACCGTGGCGGGCGAATTCAACGATTGGGACATCCGCCGCCACCCCATGCGGCCGCGCAACGGCGGCGTGTGGGAGATCTTCATCCCCGGGCTGGGCGAAGGCGCGGCCTACAAGTACAACGTGCGCTCGCGCTTCGCCGGCTACCAGCAGCTCAAGGCCGACCCTTACGCGTTCTACTGCGAGACACCGCCGAAATCGGCTTCGGTGGTATGGAACACGGGCCGCTACCAGTGGGGCGACGGCGCCTGGATGGAAGCCCGCGGGAAGACCGACTGGCTGAAATCGCCGGTGGCCGTCTACGAGGTGCACCTGGAATCCTGGATGCGCGGGCCGCTCGGCCAGCCGCTCACCTACTGCGAAATGGCGCGCAAGCTGGTGCCCTACGTCAAGCAGATGGGCTTCACGCATATCGAACTGCTGCCGCCCATGGAACATCCGTTTTCCGGGTCCTGGGGATACCAGGTCATCGGCTATTACGCGCCTACATCGCGATTCGGCACGCCGGACGAGTTCAAGCATTTCATCGACGCCTGCCACCAGGCGGGCATCGGCGTGATTGCCGATTGGGTGCCGGCGCACTTCCCCAAGGACGCCCACGGCCTGGTGTTCTTCGACGGCACGGCGCTCTACGAACACGCCGACCCGCGCAAGGGCGAGCACCGCGATTGGGGCACCCTGATCTTCAATTACGGCCGCAACGAAGTGCGCGCCTTCCTCATCTCCAACGCGCTCTTCTGGCTGAAGGAATATCACATCGACGGCCTGCGCGTGGACGCCGTCGCCTCCATGCTGTACCTCGATTACTCGCGCCAGCCCGGCGAATGGATTCCCAACCAATACGGCGGCAACGAGAACCTGGAGGCCATCGACTTCCTGCGCCGCTTCAACGAGCTGGCCCACACCGTGCCCGGCGCCTTCACCGTGGCCGAAGAATCCACCGCGTTCCCCGGCGTTTCCAAGCCGGTCTATCTCAATGGCCTGGGCTTCACCATGAAGTGGAACATGGGCTGGATGCACGACATGCTGGGTTATTTCAGCCTCGACCCCATTTACCGCAAGTTCCACCACAACGCCATCACCTTCAGCCTGCTCTACGCCTTTCACGAGAACTTCGTGCTGCCCATTTCGCATGACGAGGTGGTGCACGGCAAGGGCTCGCTGCTGAACAAAATGCCCGGCGACGAGTGGCGCCAGTTCGCCAACGCCCGCGCGTTCCTGGCGTACATGTGGAGCCATCCCGGCAAGAAGCTGCTTTTCATGGGGCAGGAAATCGGCCAGCGCGAGGAGTGGAATAGCGGCGCGGGCGTGCGTTGGGAACTGCTGGAGTTCGACTATCACCGCAAGTTGCAATCGCTCGTGCACGAGCTCAACCGGCTGTATCGCGCGAACCCCGCGCTCTACGAGGTCGATTTCCATTACACCGGTTTTGAATGGGTGGACTTCCACGACTGGGAGAACTCGATCATCTCCTTCATCCGCCGCGGCGAAGATCCCTCGGATTTTCTGCTCTTCTGCTGCAACTTCACCCCGATGCCGCGGCAGGGCTACGAATTCGGCGTGCCGGATCCAGGCTTCTACGAGGAGATCCTGAACACCGACGCCGAGGTTTTCGGCGGCTCCAACATGGGCAACGGCGGCGTGGTTTCCTCGCGCCCCATTCCCAAGCACGATCGCCAGCACAGCATCGCGGTCACCCTGCCGCCGCTCGCGGTCGTGGCGTTCCGGAAGAGGTGAACGTTCAGTTCGCCAACCCCGGCCGCAGCAGGTCGCGAATCGCCTCGAACGGAATTTTCACTTCCGTCGGCCCCATGTAATAGGGCGCCGCCTCGTAGGCGTTGTAGTAGAAGATCAGCGAGTCGTTCGCCACGCCCCAGTTATCGTTCACAAAGAACCGGTCCCCCTTGAAAAAGATAAAGCCGGCGTCCTTGAGGTCGGCGGTTGGCATAAGCTCCCGCGCTTTTCGGAACTGCTGTTCGGCAACTTGCGTCAGGCTCGGCATCGCGCCATCGATCACTATGTCGGCGAGCGTAGCTTTCTCGCCGGTGTGCGCGTCGAAGTTGAGAAACGTGGTGTCGGAGCTGGGGTGCGCTCCGCCGGTGAAGGACGACTGCGAGCATTCCAGGCTGATTACCGGCGGCATCGCGCGCAGCAGCTTCACTTTCTTCCAAACATACCAGCGCTCGTTGAGGAGATGCTTCGGCGCATCCTGGTAGGACCTGACGAAGCCCGCCGCGTACTCCTCGGGTGTGAGCTTGCCGCCGAGAAACGCGAGCACCGCGGCGTTGATGCGGCCGCGGAGAGGTTCCGTTCCCGAGATGGCGTCTGCCCAATCCAACTCCGCGTGGACGCACCCGTCCTGCGCATCGCCGCAGCCCGGAACCTTCCGGTCGATCTCGCGGGGCTGGAACAGCAGCGGCTGCGCCACCGCGAGTTGGCCCGCGATCAGCAACGCGAGTAAAGCGAAGCGCGCCATGGGCGTATAGTCAGGGAAGATGCTTCGATACGATGCTATCATCATCGGCGCGGGCCACAATGGTCTGGTAGCTGCCGCATACCTCGCGCGTGCCGGGAGCAAGGTGCTGGTGCTGGAGCGGCGCGAGTTGGTCGGCGGCTGTTCGGTCACCGAGGAAATCTGGCCGGGCTACCGCGTCTCCACCGCAGCCTATCTCACCAGCCTCTTGCAGGAGCGCATCATCCGCGACCTCGACCTGCCGCGCTTCGGCTACCAGGTGGACGCCAAGGATCCCGCCTTCTTTTCCGCCTTTCCCGACGGCCGCCATTTTTTCATGTGGCAGGACCGCTCGAAGACGCTGGCCGAAATCGCCAAATTCTCGCCGCGCGATGCCGAGGTGTACCCCGCGTATGAGGATCAACTCGAGCGCATCGCGCAAGTCGTCGAAGGCCTGCTGCTCACTACCCCGCCGCAATTTCCGCCGCGAGGGCTCGGAGATTTTCTCGAATACCTGAAGCTCGCCGCCAAGCTGCGCCGGCTCGGCGCGAAAGATCTCGTCGCCCTCGTCAAGATCTTCACGCAGAGTGCCGCGGAGTTTCTGGACGAGTGGTTCGAATCCGAGCAGGTGAAGGTGACGCTCGCGACCGATGGCGTGATCGGCGCCAACGGCGGCCCGCGCTCTCCCGGCACGGCGTACATCCTGCTGCACCACTGCATGGGCGGCGTCGCGGGGCATCGCGGGCTCTGGGGATTCGTGCGCGGCGGCATGGGCGCGGTGTCGGAAGCCATCGCCGCCTCCGCGAAGGCCGGCGGCGCCGAGATCCGCACCAACGCGGCAGTCGCGAAAATTCTGGTGCGCGACGGCCGCGCGTACGGCGTGGCGCTCGAAGGCGGCGAGGAGATCGAAGCCGGAGCGATCGCCTCCAACCTCGATCCCAAGCTCACGTTTCTTCGCCTGCTCGACGAGCGCGATCTCGATCCGGAGTTCCTCGCGGCCATCCGCCGCTACCGCATCGAAGGCACCAGCGCGAAGATCAACCTGGCGCTCAATGGCCTGCCGGAATTCAAGGCCTTCCCCGGAGCGCCCGGCCCGCACCATCGCGCCACCATGCACATCTGTCCCGACATCGAGTACGTCGAGCGCGCCTGGGACGACGCCAAGTACGGCCGTCCCTCCGAGCGCCCGCTGCTCGAGCTGACCATCCCCACAATATACGATCCATCGCTCGCGCCGCCCGGCAAGCACATCATGGGCATCTTCCTGCAATATGCGCCGTACACGCTCCGCGAGCACACCTGGGACGATCTGCTCGATCCGCTGGCCGGCCGCGTGATCTCGCTCATCGAGGAGTACGCGCCCAATATCCGCCGGATCGTCGAGCGCATCCAGATCCTCACGCCGCTCGATCTGGAGCGCCGCTTCGGGATTACCGGCGGCAACATCTTCCACGGCGAGATGAGCCTTGACCAGATGTTCGTGATGCGCCCGGTGGCCGGATGGGCGCGCTACCGCACCCCGCTGCGCGGCCTGTATTTGTGCGGGTCCGGAGCGCATCCGGGAGGCGGGGTCATGGGCGCGCCGGGCTACAACTGCGCGCGTGAGATGCTGAAGAGCCGATAATCACCGCCGAGGCGCCGAGGCGCCGCGGTTTCAAAAGAGGACTCCTCTCAGCGCCTCTGCGTCTCGGCGGTGAAGTAGGTCACCGCGAATGCGAAAATGGGACTGGCCGATCATGACCGATCCCCGCCGCGTCTATTCCCAGTTGCTCCAGGAGTGCCGCGCCGGGATCGCGCGCCGCGAAGAGCGGCACCGCGCGCTGGGCTATCTCCAACTGGCGTGCGCGCTGGCGGCGTTGGCCATCGTCTGGGTAGCGCTGGCGTGGCGGGCCAGTTCAATCGTGTGGGTGTTCGTGCCGGCGGCGGCCTTCACCGCCCTGCTGATTGTTCACGGCCGTCTGCTGCGCGCGCTCGAACTGCGGCGGCGCGCGGCGCGCTATTTCGAAAAAGCGCTGGCGCGGCTCGACGGCGCCTGGCCGGGCACGGGCGAACCCGGCGACCGCTATCTCGATCCCGCCCATCCCTACGCGCAGGACCTCGATCTTTTTGGCAAAGGCTCGCTCTTCGAACTGCTCTCGACGGCGCGCACGCATATCGGTGAGGAGACGCTGGCGCGCTGGCTCCTCGCTCCGGCCGCGCCCGCGGACGTGCGCGCGCGGCAGGAAGCTGTGGCCGAGCTTCAGCCGCGCGTCGATCTGCGCGAACACCTCGCCGTGCTGGCCGAAGAAGCGCGCGCGGGCGTCGATCCGGTCTCGCTGGCCGAGTGGGGCGAAGCGCCCGCGCTGCTCGAAAGCGGAAAGTATCGGGTGTTGCTCTGGCTTCTCACGGCTGTCGGCCTGCTCGGGTTTGCGGCGGTGTGGGTGCTGGCTTTCAACGCCGGCCACGTGCTGGCGCTTTCGTCTCGCGCGGCCGCGCTCTCGCGCGACCTCCTGCTCCTCGCTCTGCTGGCCAACCGCTGGTTCTATTACCGCACGCGCAAGCAGGTGGACGCCGTCGTTGCCGCCGTCGAAGAGGCCGCGCACGAACTCGGGCTGATTTCCGGCATTCTTCAGCGCCTGGAGCGCGAACGCTTCCAGTCCGCGCTGCTCGCACGGCTGCGCGCCTCGCTCGATTGCGAGCGCGAGCCTCCCTCCAAGCGCCTCGCCCGGCTGAATCGGCTGCTTGATTTGCTCGATTCACGCGAGAACATATTCGTTCGCGTGCTGGAACTCTTCATCCTCTGGACCCCGCACCTCGCGCTGAAGGTCGAGGATTGGCGGCGGCATGCGGGTCCCGCGGTGCGGCGATGGCTCACCGCCACGGGCGAGATTGAGGCGCTGTGCTCGCTCGCCTGCCACGCCTTCGAGCATCCGGCCGACCTCTTTCCGGAGTTAATAGGCGAGCCTGCGAGCGGTCTCCTCGAAGCCGAAGCCATCGGCCACCCGCTCATCCCCGAAGACCGCATGGTGCGCAACGATGTGCGCATCGGCGATGGCCTGCGGCTTCTTGTCGTGAGCGGCTCGAACATGTCGGGCAAAAGCACGCTGCTGCGGACCATCGGCGTGAACGCCGTGCTCGCGCAGGCCGGTGCCACGGTGCGCGCGCGCCGGCTGCGCCTCTCGCCGCTGGCGGTGGGCGCGTCCATTCGTGTGGTCGATTCGCTGCAAGCGGGCACCTCCCGGTTCTATGCCGAGATCCTCCGTCTCCGCCAGATCCTGGAAGCCACGCGCGGGCCGCTGCCGGTGTTGTTCCTCATCGACGAATTTCTGCACGGCACCAATTCGCACGACCGCCGGATCGGCGCGGAGGCGCTGGTGCGCAGCCTCGTCGAACGCGGCGCCATGGGCCTTATCACCACGCACGACCTGGCGCTGGCGGACATCGTGCCCACGCTGGATGGCCGCGCCGCCAACGTGCATTTCGAGGACCGCATCGAGGACGGCCGCATGCGCTTCGATTACGTGATGCGGCCCGGTGTGGTGCGCAAGAGCAACACCATCGAGCTGATGCGCTCCGTTGGCCTCGAGATATGACCGCCGCGGACATTCGCGAGCTGGCGCATCAGTGCAGTTTCGAACTGGCCGGCGTGGCGCCCGCGGAGCCGGTCCCCGAACGCGCCTGGTATCGCGATTGGGTGGCCGCCGGCTATGCGGGCGAGATGTGTTACCTTGCCGATCGCCGTGCCGCCGTGCGCGAAGATCCGCGCAACCTCCTGCCGGCCGCGCGCTCCATCGTCTGCGTGGGTAAGCTCTACAACACGCCGCGCCCCTACTCCACGCGATTCGACGGCACCGAGCTGGCCTGGATCTCCCGCTACGCCTGGGGCGAAGATTACCACGACATCGTGCGCCGCGGACTCGCGCGCCTCGACGCGCTGCTGCGCCAGCGTGAGCCCATGGAATCGAAGATCTGCGTGGACACCGCGCCGCTGCTGGAGCGCTCCTACGCGCGCGCCGCGGGCCTCGGCTGGATCGGCCGGAACACCTGCCTCATCAACCAGCAAAGCGGCTCGTGGTTCTTCCTGGGTGAGCTGCTGGTGTCGCTGGAAATCGCACCCGACGCTCCGCCGCCCGACCGCTGCGGCACCTGCACGCGCTGCATCGGCGCCTGCCCCACCGCGGCCATCGTTCCCGGCACGCTCGGGTATACCATCGATTCGCGGCGGTGCATCTCGTATCTCACCATCGAGCTGCGCGGCGCGGTCCCCGAGCCGCTGCGCGCCGCCATCGGCGGCCACGTCTTCGGCTGCGACATCTGCCAGGACGTTTGTCCCTGGAATCGCCGCGCGCCGCTGACCGAAGAGCCCGCTTTCCAGCCGCGCCATTTCGCGCCCGCCTTGGAAAAGCTGGCGGCGCTGGAAGAGCAGGAATTCCGCGCCATGTTTCGCGGCACCCCGGTCACGCGAACCAAATATTTCGGCTTTCTGCGTAACGTGGCCATTGCGATGGCCAACCGGCGATTGGAGAAATTTCGCGCGCCGCTCGAGAAACTGGCGCGGTCCGAAGACCCGGCCGTGGCCGCCCACGCGCGCTGGGGATTGAAGATGCTTCAGTGAACCGCGGTCCTGCGCACGGGGGTGTGCGCGGTGGTGTGGTGCGCTGCCAGCAGCTTGTTCAGCTCGGCGCGGATATTCGCCTCGGGGCTCTTGAAAAAATCGCTCTCGCCGGGAAAATCGCCGCGGATCGTGCCGTGCCGGCCGATGAACACCATGTGCGGCACATACATGGGGCGCGGGTCGAGGATCGAGTATTGCAGGAAGGCCATGACCGGCGCGCGATCGCTCCAGCCTACGGGGAAAGGCGGGGCAAACTGGGCGATGAAGCCTGAGACGCCGTTGCGCGCGCCGGTGTTGAACGCGCATTCCAGAAACTGCACCCCGCGCGGGGCGTACTCGCGCGCGATGGGAATCAGGTTCTTCGTGAGTTCCTGGCAATGCGGGCAATTCGTGTCGATAAACACCAGCGCGACGATCTTGCCGCGGAATGCCTTCAATGGCAGCGGAGGTTTGCCCACGCGCTGAATCTCGAAAGCCGGCGAGGGGCGCGGCACGGACTGCGCTTCCGCGGGCACGAGCGCGGCGGCCGCACAAAGAAAGAAAGCAATAACGGTACGCATACCCAGCTATCTTTTATACTACAGGTTTCCGGCGGTCCCGCGCTTCTCGCGCTGCGGGCCGGGAGACTTGCCGCACACCATGCCGGCTTTTCAACCGCTTTTCCGCAATCCGCACCTCCAGACCATTGCCGGCCATTTCTGGACGCGATCGGACGAGTGCGCACGGTTCCCCATCGAGCGGCGCTGGTTTCAAACCGACCCGGGTGTGCAAGTGCTGCTGGAATCCCAGCGTCCGGCGGCCGAGTGCGCCGGCGAGATCGTCCTCCTGCATGGCATGGAAGGCTCGGGCGATTCGGGCTACATGCGGGGACTGGCCGGGTCGGCGCTGCTGGCCGGATTGGCGGCGCACCGGTTGCAGACGAGGGCGATCTACCACGGCGGGCTCACCGCCGATCTGCTGGCGGTGCTCCGCCAGTTGCGCACCGAGGGGCGCCCACCCGCGTTCCTGGTGGGCTTTTCGCTGGGCGGAAACGTGGCGCTGAAGCTCGCAGGCGAACTCGGCGACGCCGCGGCCGGCCTGATGCGCGGCGTCGCGGCGGTTTCCACGCCGCTCGACCTGGCCGCCTGCGCCCGCCGCATCGCCCAACCCGAAAACCGCCTCTACCAGCGCCGCTTCGTCCGTCGCATGCGCGCCCGGTTGCGCGCCGAGGGCCTCGATCGAAAACGGAACTTTGCGCACCTGAACTCCGTAATGGCCATTGATGACGCTATTACTGCGCCATCCTTCGGGTTCAGCGGCGCGGCCGAGTATTACCGGACGCAATCGGCTGTCCGTTACCTGGATGCCATCCGGGTGCCCGTGCTGCTGATCCAGGCGAAAGACGATACCTTTGTGCCCTTCGAAATCTTCGAATCCGAGGCGGTCCGCCGGAACGCGGCCATCGAATTGCTCGCCACCGAGCACGGGGGCCACCTCGGCTTCCTCGGGCGCAAGCCGCACCGGTTCTGGGCGGAGGAGATAATAGTAGAGTGGATGGAGCTAATAGCTAATCGCTAATAGCCAAAAGCTTTTGAATGAACCCGCATGCGTCATTCTGGGAAGCCGTAATCGGCGCGGTCCAGTCGCTGCGCTCGAGCAAGCTGCGCAGCTTCCTCACCCTCCTCGGCATCATCCTCGCCACCACCACCCTGATCGCTGTCATGTCGGTGATTTCGGGCATGAACGTGTACATCGCGCAGAACGTGTCGCGCATGGGCGCCGATGGCTTCGTGGTCCAGCGCATCGCCATGATGCGGTATAACCCCAAGCAGTACCTGGAGATGCTGCGGCGGAACCCGCTCCTCAACCGCGAGGAATTCGACTTCCTGCGCACCCACATGACGAACACCCGCGAGACGGGCCTCTCGGCTGGCCAAAACGCCAGCGTGCACCACGGCAAGGACACCATGGACAACGTCCAGGTGCAAGGCTATTCGCCGAACATGGCGGTGATCACCAATATCGAGGCGGTCGACGGGCGCTTCTTTTCGGAAGTCGAGAACGCGCGCAAGGCCAACGTGGTCTTCATCGGCAACGACCTGAAGCAGCAGTTCTTCCCGAACAGCAGCCCGGTGGGGCAAACCATCGATGTTGCCGGCGTGCCGTTCGAGGTCGTGGGCGTTTCCAAAATCAAAGGCTCGGTTTTCGGGCAATCGCAGGACCGCTTCGCCATCATCCCGGTCGAAACCTACTTCAAGATCTGGGGGTCGCGCAACGGCATGACCTACTACGGTATGGCGCTGGACCACGCGCACCTCATCCAGGCGGAGGAGGAAGCGCGCATGCTGCTCCGGGCCTACCGCCATCTCAAGCCGAAACAGGACGATACGTTCGCCATGGTGACCTCGGACGCCATCCTGGATTTCTGGAACCAGTTGACCGGCGCCATCGCGGCAACCGCCGTAGGCGTGGTTTCGGTATTCATGGTCGTGGGCGGCGTGGTGATCATGAACATCATGCTGGCGGTGGTGACCGAGCGGACGCACGAGATCGGCATCCGCAAATCCGTGGGCGCGCGCCGCCGCGATATCCTGAACCAGTTCCTGGTTGAGTCGGCGATGCTGGCGGGCATTGGCGGCCTGATCGGCGTCTTGACGGCATGGATCGTGGCCGTGCTGGTCCGCAATCTCACACCGGTCCCGATGTCCGTGCCGGTAAGCGCCGTCGTCGTCGGGGTGGCACTCTCCGCGATGGTGGGCCTGTTCTTCGGCATCTATCCGGCGCAGCGTGCGGCCAGGCTCGATCCCATCGAAGCCCTGAGGGCGGAAAAATGACCTGGACCTCGCTCAACGCCGGAATCCGCCTCGCGCTGGCCACCACGCGCGAGCACAAGATGCGCTCGTTTCTCACCATCCTCGGCGTGATCATCGGCACCGGCGCCGTCATCGGCGTAGGCTCCATCATCGCCGGCCTCGACGGCGCCATCACCAACATCCTGCGCAGCTTCGGGCCCAACACGATCATCATCCTCAAGGCCAAAGCCATGACCGATTGGACGCCCGAGGAGCGCCGGCGCAAGCCGCTCACCCTGGCGGACGCCCGCGCCATCGCCGAGCGCTGCCCGGCCGTCGAGCATGTCAGCCCTTATCTTTTCCCGATGAGCGGCATCCATACCGCGCGCTACAAGGGCAACGACATTTACGGCATCGACATTGGCGGAACCGAGGAAGGCTACGCCGCCGGCGGCACAACCATGAAGGCCGGCCGCTTCTTCAGCGACTTCGAAAATTCACATCACATGCCCGTGGTGGTGATCGGCGAGGACGTGCAGAAGCAACTGCTGCCCAACGAGGATCCCGTCGGCAAATGGATCCAGGTGGACGGCGAGCAGGTGCAGGTGGTGGGAGTGATGGACCGGCCGGCGGCCTCTTTTCCCGGCCAGGACGATACGCGCGTGCTGCTCCCGTATTTCACCATGCACAAGATGTTCCCCAACCTCCAGGAGAACATGATCCTGGCGATCGCCTATCCCGGCATGCTCGCCGAGGCCGAGGACGAGGTGCGCGCCTCGCTGCGCCTCTCGCGCCGCGTGCCGTTCAACGCGCCGGATAATTTCGCCCTGTCCACCGCCGAGCAGATGATCGAGCAGTTCCACGACATCACTTCCATCGTGGCGCTGGTCATGGTGATTCTCAGCTCCATCGGGCTGCTGGTGGGCGGCATCGGGGTCATGAATATCATGCTGGTCTCGGTGACCGAGCGCACGCGCGAGATCGGCATCCGCAAGGCCGTGGGCGCGCGCAAGAGCGACATCATCATCCAGTTCCTGACCGAAGCGGTGGTGCTGACGGCGCTCGGCGGCCTCATCGGGCTGCTGCTCGGATGGCTGGTCTCGCGCGCCGCCGGCCTGATCTTCCCGAACCTTCCCACCGCGGTGCCGCTGTGGGCCGCGACTGCGGGCGTGCTGACCTCCGTGGGTGTCGGATTGTTCTTCGGCATCTGGCCCGCCGGGCGCGCCGCGCGGCTCGATCCGGTGGAAGCGCTCCGCTACGAATAGAGCTACTCGTAGCGCAGCGCCTGGATGGGATCGATGGCGCTGGCCCGGCGCGCCGGCAGCAGGCCGGCTGCGGCGGAGATGACGGCCAGAACGGCGAGCGCCGCGGCGGCCGTGGCGAGGTCGTTGGGCTTCACCCCGAATAGCTGCGACGCCACGTAGTGGCTGATCAGCCAGGCGGAGGGCATGCCGATGGCTAGGCCGATCCCGAGCAGCAGCAGCGTTTCGCGCAGCACCATCCAGATCACTTCCCCGCGCTGCGCGCCCAGCGCTATGCGCAGGCCGATTTCCTTGGTGCGCCGCGCCACCGCGAATGCCATCACGCCGTACAGGCCGATGGCCGCCAGCAGCGTGGCGAGAACGCCGAAGGCCGCCGAAAGCATAGCGATGAGCCGTTCCGTGCCCAGCGTTTCGTCGAGCTGATCTTCGACCGTCTTCATCTCGTAAATCGGTAGGGCGGGATCGAGCTCGCGGATCTTCTCGCGCAGGGCGGGGAAGAGGGCGGCCGAAGGCATGGAAGAGCGCACGTAGAAAGTGGCCCCCGTCGGTACCGGCGCTTGCAGAAGGGGCACAAAAACCTGGCGATGAACTCCCTGGCGCGGGCCTTCATAGAGCGTGTTCTCGGCCAGACCGACGATCTCGATATTGAGCTTGGTTTTCGGCCCCGTGCCGAAGCCGATGTGCCTGCCGATGGGGCTGCGATTGCCGAAGAAATGCTCGGCGAACCGGCGGTTGACGATGGCAACGGTGACCGCGTCCGCCTGGCGCGCCGGGTCCTCGGTGGCTGCGACGTCGGCACGGTCGCGCTCGTCAAAATCGCGGCACTGGAGCAGCGGAATCCCCATGGTTTTCCAGTAGCCCGGCGAGACCGCGTTCATGTAAGCCTGCATGTCCTCGCCATCGTGCATCTGGTGGCCTTCGACCGACATGCCCGAGTCCCACTCGCCGCCATGCAGAATGGCAACCAGGGCGAAGCTCGCGCCTCTTACGCCGGGGATGGCGCGGACGGCTTCGAGCGCCTGCCGGTCGAACGCTTTGATGCGCGCGAGGGTATAGCCGTTCAGCGAGGGATCGACCTGGAAAGTGACGAGATTCTCCAGATCGCGGAATCCGGTTCGTGTGTCCTTCAAATTGCTAAGCGTGCGGACGAACAGGCCCGCGCCCGCAAGCAGGAGGAACGAAAAGGCCACCTGGGCGGTGACCAGCGCCTTGCGCAGCCGCGCCGATCCGCCCGTTCCGGTCACCGCGCCAACCACGTCCTTCAGCGTGTTCCAGAGATCCACGCGGATGGATTGCAGGGCCGGAGCGAGGCCGAAGATCAGGCCGGTGAGCAGCGCGAGGGCCGCGTTGAAGGCGAGGATGCGTGCGTCGGGCGCGGCCCGCAGCATGAGCGGCGCGCTTTGCGCGGGGAGCAAGTTCAGCAGCGCGCGGATCATCAGCACCGACAGAGCGAGGCCCGCCGCGCCCCCGGCGAGCGACAGCAGCAGGCTTTCGATGAGCAATTGCCCGACGATCTGCCGCCGCGAAGCGCCCACCGCGAGGCGCACCGCGATTTCTTTCTGCCGCGCGATGGCGCGCGCCAGCAGCAGGTTGGCCACGTTGAAGCAGGCGATGAGCACTACCAGCCCGACCATGGACATGAGCACGATCAGCGCCGTGGAGTAGCCGCGGCGAAGCGGAGAGTAACCGTTGCCCGCCGGCTCCATTTGGATTTTGCGCGCCAGAAAACGCTGGCGGTAATACTCGCGGATCTCGCGCATTTCCGGCTGGGTAACCTCATGTTGCAGAACCTGCGAAAGCAGCGGCTGGAGCGACGCCTTGGCCGAAGCCAGGGTGAAGTCCGGCTTCATCCGCGCGAACATCTGTACCCATTGGTAGCGCCGGTCGCCCAGGGCGTCCCAGCCCGGCGTCAGGATGGGCTTCATCTGGATCGGCACGCGGATCTGCGGCGAGCGCGAGGGATCCAGGCCGTTGAATCCAGCCGCCGAGACGCCCACGATGGTCATGGGGTAATCGTTGACCAGGAGCTTCTTGCCGAGAACACCGCGATCCGCGGCGAAGCGCGTCACCCAATACGGATAGCTCAACACCACCACTGGGTGGCCCTTGTGGATGCGGTCGTCCTCCTCCGGTGTGAAGAGGCGGCCAATCGCCGCTTTGACCCCCAGCGCCTGGAAGTAATTCCCGGAGACCAGTTCCGCGTTGACCCGCTCCGTTTGTCCGCCGAAGCTGACGGAGGAAGGGGTGAGATAGCGGCAGAACACGTACGAGAACGCCCGCGCCTTCTGCTGAAAATCCTGGTACATAGGATAAGAGGCGGCGCGGTTGCCGGTGTTGCTGCCTATGTGCGGACCGGTGGTCCAGATCA
The DNA here is from genome assembly GCA_021787555.1 of Acidobacteriota bacterium. Lineage (GTDB taxonomy): Bacteria > Acidobacteriota > Terriglobia > Bryobacterales > Bryobacteraceae > JAJYLS01. The sequence continues at coordinate 15,031 of JAJYLS010000092.1, forward strand.
TCGCGAGTTGCTGCGGATTGTGGACCGGCAGCAGCCGGAGCATGAGCTGGTCGATAAGCGTGAAGATCGCGGTATTGGCGCCGATTCCCAGCGCCAGCGAAAGCACGGCCACAGCGGCGAACAGCGGGCTGCGAGCTAGGTTCCGCAGGGCGAAGCGGAGGTCCAGAAGCCAGCGTGCCATTACCGGTTATGACGCCGCGGCGGGAAAAAAGTTCGCAAAGACCGGGGGCTTTATGGTGGTTCCGGCGGAATCGCAATGTTGGCTTGCCCCCAGCCGAACGGCGTATGCACGCGGATCTTCAGCGTCCGCCTGCCGGGCGAAGGCGGCTGGTACATGGAATCGACCAGAGCTTCTTTCCGGCTGAGCGAAGCATCCCGCAGCGCCGGCAGCAAGAGGTTGGCGCTTGCCAGAAGTCCTATTACGAACTGGCCGGCCCGGGAATCGCCGCCGGTGCGCAATTCCGTCAGGGCCGCCGCGTAAAAAGCCTTCGGATCGCGATCCAGCAGTTGGCGAATCCCTGAGCGGCTGGAAATGGTGTCCCGGTCATAGTTGAGAAGCAGGGCGCGGAGAGCGGCGGAGAAATCCGCCCCGGCCCCGAGGGCCCCCCGGCCGCGAACTGCAACCTGCAAGGTCACGTGCAATAGATCGGAGGGTGCCGCGAAAAACTTTAGCCCACCCGCTACGGCCGCAGCACCCAGTCCGCGAACTGGCCCATCCGGTCCACCAGCAGGTCGGGAGCCGGGTCGGCCAGAGTTTCCGGCTGGAACCCATATGTCACACCGCAGCATTGGATCCCCGCATTGCGCGCGGTCTGGACATCCACCGAGCTGTCCCCCACCATGATGCAAGCCCCGCGGTCCACCCCCGCCTCCTTCATGAGCGCCTCGATCCCAATCGGGTTGGGTTTCTTGAATTCGAAGCTGTTCCCCCCATAGACCTGAAAGAAGTGCCCGCCCACGCCCAGGCCTTCCACGATGGCCCGGCTCATGCGCACCGGCTTGTTGGTCAGCACCGCCATCCTCTTGCCGGCGGCGCGCAGCCGCTCGATCGCCTCCTCGACGCCCGGATAGAGCGCCGTGTGGTCCAGATCGTGCTCGCCATAGTATTCCAGAAAGTATTCCAGGGCTTCCTGAATTTCCGCCTCGGTGGCCTGCGGGCCGAGCGCGCGGCGAATGAGCAGCGGCGCGCCGTTGCCCACGTAGGAGTAGACCCGCTCGTTTTCCAGCGGCCCCATCCCCATGTGCGCCCGTGCCGCGTTCACGGCGTTCGCCAGGTCCATGCGGGAATCCACTAGTGTGCCGTCGAGATCGAAGATGACGAGGTCCATCGGTTCAATCCGATGGTATCAGGCGTGCGCCCCGCGAATGAATTTTGCCGCGGGCCATGGTAATGCCGGATGAACCTGCGCATGAAGATCTCGAAGTGGCTCATGCCGTCGTGGCAGGCTTCCCCGTACGCTTCCCGATTGCTCCAGTGGTCGTGGTCCATGCGGTAGCAGGCGATTGCCAGCCCGACCCGATCGTCGCCCCGCCGGCAGTGCACGAAGATCGGCCAGCGCGCCGGGTCTTCCAGCACCGCGAGGATGGCCTGGACTTGCCGCGGCTTCGGTGCAAAAATGCCGGAAAGCCGGATGCTGATGTAGTGCATGCCGTCGCCTTCGACCTCCCTCCGCTCCCGCGGCCTGTGGATCCACCCGCCGCGCAGGTCCAGCACCGTCCTGATCCCCATCCGCTTCAGTTCCAGAAATCCTTCGCGGTTGGGCTGGTGCCCGCTATAGATGTGCTCGTCTACACGGCGGAAGTGCCGTATCTGCGGAGGATATTGCGCCGCGGATACGCACAGCACCAGCACGAGGACACACCCGAGAGTTTTCATTGCGCGTGGGCTTTCTTCAGAGTCAGAGCCACGCTGAGGTACAAGCAAACCGGTCGCCAAAGCGGGCCGGTGCGGTTCGGCTCAAGCCGCCTTCCTCGTAAAGAGGAGCGGCGCCAGTTCGTTCAGCGTAACGCTCCACAGGCCCTGTTCGTTCCGCGTCATGGGCTTCGGAGTGCCGCCGGCAATCTCGCCGGTCACCGAAACCCCGCTCGCCTTGGGCGCCATGAGCCGCAAGGTGACCGTGCGGTCGGGATGCACCTCCGGGGAAACAATCTGCGGCGCCCGCGGCCTTCGTGGCCGCTGGGCTTGGCCCGGCGATGCCAGCAGCGCCAGAACCGGGAGGATTGCCAGTTTCTTCATATTCGAGGCCACGGTAACATAACGCACCGGCTGCGGCCCATGGCAAGTCAAGTGCAAATTAGAGTGTGGGAGTACCTCTCGTATGCGGAAAGTACTTATTCCTACTGTCTTACTTTTCGCTGGATTCGCGGTCTCGGCATACGCGAATTCAGTGTCTTCTTGTGAAAGCGCGGTGCGGCATCAGGTGAACCGGCAGTTTATGACCGGCGCCCACGATTTCGCCATCAACACCGTGAACCAGAATTACGGCCGGAACGACTTCGTCTCCGGAACGTTTTTCTTAACGCGCGATCACGCTCATCTCAACCCATACCAGTTTACGTGCCGGTTGAATGACACCAACGGCCACGTGCGCACTGTCGCGATCGGTCCGTCGGCAACTGCCTATGTTCCTCCAGCGGTCACATCTAGTGGAGCGGCGAGCCGGGTAATGACCAACCAGCAAATAGACCTGAACAACTGCCAGGGCGCCGTGGACCAGAACCTGCACGACCGCGGCTACAACACCGTCCAGATCAATTCGATCAATCAGGAAACCGGGCCGAGGCGGGATTACATCTCTGGATCGGTATCGGCAATGAACGGCTATGGGACCAGTTCCTTCGGCTTTTCCTGCCGCGTGAACCTCAACACTGGCAACGTAAAATCGGTGGACGTGTTCCAACGGTAAACCAATAACCACGGGTGGCACAGGTCCTGCCGGCCTGTGCCCCCTTTTTCCTGCTACGATAGCGGCTTGCAGCCGCTCCCACAACGCATCCTCTCGCTTTCCCCGATCGATGGCGCCATCGTCGCCATCTACTTCGTGGCCGTCCTCGGCATTGGCCTGTATCTGAAGCGCTTCACCAAAACCGGAGAGGATTTCTTCCTCGCCGGCCGCGAGATGACCGCCTGGGTGGCGGGCCTCAGCTTTCTGGCCGCCAACCTCGGATCGCTCGAGCTCATGGGCTGGGCCGCCGCCGCCTACCAATACGGAATTCTGGCGGCCCATTGGTATTGGATCGGCGCCATTCCAGCCATGCTCTTCCTGGGGATCGTCATGATCCCCTTCTATTACATCTCCAAGACCCATTCGGTTCCGGGCTATCTCAAGCTGCGCTACGGCGAACCGGCGCGCGCTCTTTCGGCCGTCACCTTCGGCGTCATGACCGTCCTGATGAGCGGCATCAACATGTACTCCATGGCGCTGGTCATGAAGGTCGTGCTCGGCTGGCCCATCCACTTCAGCATCTGGGCTTCCTCTCTCACCGTGGCGGCGTATGTTTTCCTGGGCGGCCTGACTTCCGCCATCTTCAACGAAGTGCTGCAATTCTTCCTGATCTGGTTCGGCGCGCTCCTGATCCCCATCATGGGCCTCATCGAGACCGGCGGGTGGAGCGGCATGGTGGCGCGCATCGCCCATAATTTTCCCGGCCAAAACTACACGCACCTCTGGAGCACCCTGGGTTCCTTCAGCGACAACCCCATGGGCATTCAGTGGGTCGGCATCGTGCTGGGGCTGGGCTGGGTGATTTCGTTCG
>JAJYLS010000428.1 GCA_021787555.1 Acidobacteriota bacterium
GTTCATGCGCGAGCAGTTGGGCAAACCGATCCCGTCGCCGGTGGTGCTGGGGCAGGTGACCTGTTGCAAGACTGCCAGGAGTATCCCGATCAACAGCGGTCGCCGCCAGCCAGGCTTGAGCAGCTCCGCTAACGAGCCGCTCTCCTCAGCAATGGCTGCCTTGATCTCCGCCAGCCGGTCAGCGGCCCGGCTGCCTTCTCCGGACCTTCGTAGGATTTCGAGGCTCTCACCGTCCCGCCCTTCTTTGGCTAGCCAGCGTGGGCTTTCCGGGACAAATGACAGCGCGATTAGAAACAAGAGCGATGGCGCGAACGCCGAGGCAAACATCCAACGCCAACTCTGCTCCCCGAGTCCGGCCAGCAACCAGCAGTCAAATATGAGATCAGGATCCCGCTGACGATGGCCAGTTGATTCAAACTGACTAGCAACCCGCGAATCGCGGCGGGCGCGATTTCAGCGATATAGAGCGGTGACAGCATGGATGCGACGCCAATGGCCACCCCGGCTATTAGCCGGGCAGCGCAGAACGGTCCCAACCTGTTTCGGCAGCGCGGTGCCGAGCGAAGAACCCGCAAAGAGCGCTGCTAATGCGGCCAGCAGGCGGCGGCGCCCCAGCCAGTCGCTGAGCCCTCCTGCGATGATGGCGCCCAGCACGCAGCCGAACAGCAGGCTTCCGGCCGCCGCCTCCGTCTGCCATTCGGTCCAGCCGAACTGGCGTTTAAGGAACACTATGGCGCCGTTGATTATGGCCGTGTCGAAACCGAACAGTAGACCCCCAAGAGCAGCCATGGCGGCGATTCGGTACGTGTACAACTTTGAGGCGCGCTCCCGCGCTATCTCTTGGACTGCGGTGGTGCGGCTCCGTATTCCTTTCCGTGTGCGCAAACGGAACTATACGCTGGACGGCCAGTAAAGGTCAAGGGTTTGTCATGCCAGCCGCAATTGCAGCGATGCCACTTCCCGGAACCAGCAAGATATTGAATGGAAAAGGGTTGGCGAGAGGAGGTCCTAGTTTTTGGGGTGAAAACTCTGTTTGTCATTCACAACTGTTGTTGACACAGGTTTGAGCGTGGCATATAATATTGCGTTATCGTGCACGCAACAGGAGGTCCGTGTGAAATACGGCATGAGAAAAGCTCTTGTCGTTTTCTTGTGGGGAAGCCTGAACCTTTTCGCCGGGCACCGGATCACTCTCTCCCTGGATGGCCTGTGGCGGATAGCCGACACCGTGGAGGCTGAACGGCTACCTGCGGTTTTTGATTATGAAGTTCCGGTTCCGGGCCTCGTGCATCTGGCAACACCTCCCTTTCCGGACGTGGATCGGTTCTCAAGCCGGGAGTGGCTGCATTATCAAGTAGTCAAGAAGCGGTTGCCAGCGTCGGCGGAAACCACCGCTACGGGCATATCCCACCAGAACCGAAATTACTTCTGGTACATGCGGACTTTCCGCGCGCCTGCTCCGAGGCAGGTCGCGATTCTTGAGATTAACAAGGCGCAGTTTGGCACCGCGGTCTGGCTGAATGGCAGAAAGATCGGAGAGCACACCGGATGCTTTGCCGCCGGCTACTTCGATCTGACGGGTGCGATCGACTGGGCCGGGGAAAACCGGCTGCTGGTGCGGGTCGGAGCGCACCCAGCCGTCCTGCCGCCGGCCATCGCGACCGGAACCGATCAGGAGAAATATAAGTGGACTCCCGGCATATACGATAGCGTCAGTTTGATACTCAGCGACAATCCCTTTATCGAGCGCGTCCAGGTGGCGCCGCGCATCGAGACTTCGGAGATCCTCGTGCAGACGGTGCTCAAGAATTACTCGGCGAAGCCCGCGGCGTTCGTGCTTGTCAACCGCATCACGACATGGAAGTCGAAAGCGCAAGTCGCTGCTGCTGCTCCACGAAAGCTGGCGCTCGCAGCGGGTGAAGAAAAGACCTTCAGCGAAACCATCCGGATTCCGCACCCGGTACTGTGGAGTCCGGAGAATCCGTTCCTTTATGTGCTCGAAAGCGGGACAGGCGGCGATAGCGCCAGCACACGTTTCGGGATGCGCGAATTTCGTTTTGATACGGCCACCCGGCGCGCCTGGCTGAACGGAAAAGTCTATTTCATGCGAGGCGCCAATATCACGCTCCACCGATTCTTTGAGGACCCGAAATCGGGCGCGCTGCCCTGGAACGAAGCCTGGGTTCGCAAACTGCTCGTGGATATTCCCAAGCGGATGCATTGGAACAGTATGCGGTTCTGTATCGGTCCTGTGCCTGACAAGTGGCTCGATATCGCCGATGAGGCCGGCCTGCTAATCCAGAACGAATATTTCATCTGGACCGCCAGGCGGTGGCACAACGAATGGGACGTTCGCCAGTTGATCAACGACTACCGCGAATGGATGCGGGACAACTGGAACCATCCGAGCGTCGCGATCTGGGATGCATGCAATGAGACGGTTTCGCCCGTTCTGGCCAACACGGTCATTCCCGCTGTCCGCCGCGACGATCTCTCCAATCGTCCCTGGGAAGATGGTTACAATCTGCCAGACGGCCCCGATGACCCGATGGAAGACCACCCCTATCTTTTCATGCGCAACCAGCGGCCCGCGACTCTGCAGGAGCCGCATTTCCACATGACGGAACTGGAGCAGACTGCCATGCCGCGACCCAACAGCAGCGTTCATGCCACGGCGCATGCACTCATCAACAATGAGTACGGCTGGTTGTGGCTGAACCGCGACGGAAGCCCAACAGAGGTAGCTAAGGAAGTGTGGAACACTGTGCTCCCGAATTCCACTGCCGAGCAGAGATTCTCCCTGTACGCTTATCTCCTGGGTGGACTGACAGAGTACTGGCGCGCGCATCGCAACTATGCAGCCGTCATGTATTTCGTTTACCTGACCTCGAGTTATCCGGGCGTCTACACGTCCGATAATTTCCGTGACGTCGAGAAGTTGGATCTCGAGCCCCACTTCGCGGACTATGTTGAGCAGGCGTTCAAGCCCTTGGGGGTCTACATTGATTTTTGGCAGCCGACGCTCCAGGCCGGCGCCCGAAAGCGTTTTACCGTCATGATGATCAATGACGACTATGTCCTGAAATCCGGCACCCTGCGGCTTGTTCTGGACAAGCCTGACGGTGCTCCGGTGGTTGAGCGTGAGGCGCCGTTCGAACTGCCCGGTTTGGGTCAACAGACTTACGAGCTCGATCTTCCAATTCCGGATGTGAGCGGAGACTTTCTGCTCAAAGCCATCGCCGTGGCCGGCGGCGACACTTCGCCGACTATTAGCCGGCGACAGGTCAGAGTAACAAAACACTGATAGCTTAACATCATGATACCTGGCATTCAATCGATCAAGAAAGGCGACGCAGCATCCCATCCAACAGCCCACCCGTGCGCTATCACGGGAAGAAGAGATCGACGAAATCCATATTGCGGTTCGGCCCTAGTTCAGCACCTTAGAACTTTTTGGAGGAAACAACCGTGAGGAAAACTTACAAGGAGGTTCGATTATGAACCCTGCAAATACGAAGGCCGTCCTGGCGCTGAGGCCTTTCGGTTTGATCATCTTAACGCTAGTAGCCGGTTTAACCTGCACCATTCTTGGTCAGAATGCGAATACCGGCGAAATCCGCGGAGTAGTGACGGATATGTCGGGAGCGGCGATGCCTGGCGTAAACGTGACAATTAGGCATCGTAAATAAATAACATTTACAAGTGCCACCTTAATGTGTTATCACGGTGGGCATGGACACCGACGCCCAACTCGCCCAGTACTTTGCTGGC
>JAJYLS010000429.1 GCA_021787555.1 Acidobacteriota bacterium
CGAAGCCTTCTTGATTTCGGCGATGAAGGCGGGTTGGTCTGCGCGCAGGGCCGCGGCAAAGTCGCGCGGCCCAGAGGGCGCCCCCGGGCGGCGCGCGGCAGCGATCCGCTCCCATTCGGCAAGGGGCGCGGTGCGCGAGGCCAACTCTTCCCGCTTCTTGGCGACAATACGAGCGAGGATGTCCGGAATCGTCTCGATCAAGGGTTTGAGTTTTATGGTATCAGACCGTAGCGCGGCCTTTCATGCCGCCGTGCCGAAGGTTTTGAGCCACGGGCGCCACCGTGGTTCAATAAGCGGCACGCTCTGCTATGAATTCCGAACTTCGCCGCGCCTGGACCGAGATCATCAATGCGGAAGATTATGAACGACACATGACCGCCATCGGTCAGGCGCAGGCTGCCGCCGGCTTGAACCGCTATCTGATCGCGCGCTCGGCTCTCCCTGCCGGCAGCCGCATCGCCATCGCCGGCGCCGGCACCGGCCAGATCTTCGATTTCCTCGATCCGGAAATCTTTCGCCCGTATCGCCTCACGTGCGCGGACCTCAACCTGGCGTTCCTCGTCTGTTTGGGCAAACGGCTGGCCCGCCATGGAATGGAAGCCGAGATCGTTGTGGACGATTTCGAGCGCACCTCGCTCGCGCCCGGTCCCGATCTGCTCCTGATCACGCTCCTGCTGGAACACATCGATTGGCAGCGCGGCGTGAAGGCAGTCGCCCGTCTGAAACCCGCGCATTGCGGTCTGGTCATCCAGGAAAATCCGCCGGGCATGGCCACGGCCGTCACTCCGGGGCGGCGCCTGCCGTCCTCACTGGCCCAGGCGCTCAAGACAGCGCACCCCACGCTGGTTCCGCGCGATCGGCTCATCGCAGCCATGGCTGCCGAAGGCTATGGATGCGAGGAAAGCGCGGTACTGGAAGTCGCGGACGGCAAGCAACTCGTCGGATTGCTTTTTGCCCAGGATTGAAATAGGCCCAAAAACGCAAAAAGCGGGCAGGAAGCCCCTTCCGGGGCCACCTGCCCGCATCGTCCGGGTTGGCGTTTACCTGACGAACACCGAGATCGTGACGCTGACGGTGGTGCCTCCTGCACCGTATGCCGTCAATGTGTAGGTCTCGTTGGTAATCGGGCTAACCGTTATACTGCCGTTCGGTTGCAGCGTCATGGCCGGGACATCGGCGCCGGTCAGCACAACCGTCTGAGCGTTCGCCGTGGTCCACGACAGCACCACCGGGTTGCCGGCGGCGGTCGAAGTCACGGGGTTAGCCGTGAACGACAGGATCTGCACCTGGCCCACAAACACCGTCGCGTTGGCCTGGATCTGGCCCGTCGCGTTGACGGCGGTCAGGGTATATGTGGTCGTCGTGGTCGGGCTGACGGTCGCGCAATCGTTCGCGTTCAGATTGCTGCCGACAGCCGGCGTGATGGTGATCGAGGTTGCGCCCGTCACCTGCCAGCAGAGCTTGGTGGAACTGCCGGCCGAGATGGTGGGTGGATTGGCCACGAAGGTCACCACTTGCGGCACCGTGCCCGGAGCCACCGTGATCGTGACCGGAGCGGTGACGGAATGGCCGTCCGCGCTCGTGGCGGTCAGGACGTACGTGGTCGTCTTGGACGGCGACACCGTGGTGCTGCCGTTGGGAGTCACCGAACCGACGCCGCTGATGGTCACGTTCGTCGCACCCGAAGTGGTCCAACTCAGCGTGGATTGCCCGCCCGGCTGGATGGTCAACGGGTTGGCTGCGAAGCGGATGATCTGCGGATTGCCCGTCAGCGTGCCTACTTCAATCGTCACTGTGGCGGTGACCTCGCCGTTAGCGCCGGTAGCCGTCAGCGTGTAGGTAGTGGTCTGGGTCGGCGTCACCGACACAGAACCGGTCGTAGCATTCACCTTGCCGACCATCGGCGAAATGGTTGCCGAAGTTCCGTTGGAGATCGACCAACTCAGGGTCGCAGCCTGGCCCGCGTTGATAGAAGCCGGGGTACCCGTAAACGAGTTGATCTGCACGCCCGCCGACGCCTGCGTCGAAACCGTGGTCGTCGCCGAGGCCGAGCGGCCGTCCGCGTTGGTCACCGTCAGCCGGAAGATGTATGTCTGGCCGGCAGCCGCCGAAAAGGTGGTGATCGCGGTATTCGGGCTGGAAAGCGTGACCGTGGGACCGGAGATCTGCGTCCACACGTACCGCAGCGTCTCGCCCAGCGGATCATACGACCCGGAGCCGTTGAGCGTCTTCATGCCCGCCGGCACGTTGACCTGGTTGGCGCCGGCATTGGCGACCGGTGTATCGGTGCCTACGCGCCGCGTCGCGAATTCGTAGCGGATGCGCGGCACATCCATGGGCACTGGTGTATCAACCTTTCCGTAGTCTTTCGGCTTGATGTAATTCCCTACCAGCACGCCGACCTTCACCTCGCCGCTGCCGTGCGGATCGATGTAGGTTTCGTTGTAGCCGGCCGAGAGCGTGAACGCCACACGCGGGGTGATGGGCTGGACCAGTTCGAGGTTGCCGCCCGGACGCGCGTCGCGCGTGGTTTCACGCATCTTCAAGTAAGCGAGATCGCCCTGGAAATACGCGTCGCCCCATGCGCCCACCAGGAAGTCGATGCCCTGTTGGTTCACGATGCGCGCGTAGTCCTGGAGGTACAAGCCAGGGGAGATCAGCGTGTTGCTCAGCACGGCGTCGTTCTTGAAGCCCCTGGTGATGAACGCACCGATGCGCCCGCGGCTGAAGATATAATCCGCCAGGAAATCCGCCTGCCCCATCCAGCCGGCTTGCTGGAACTGGTCGAAATCGATGACCTTGAAGCTGGCGAATCCGCCCAATTGAAGGTTCTTCCAGTAGCGGTTCACAAGACCGACATCGAATTGCCCTTCCTTGTCGCCGGGGTAGTACATGAACTCGCCCTGCGCCTGAACCGCATTCTTGCCGTCATAGCCGAATGGCGAGAAGAATTGGCCGCTGCCGCTGAAGGTGAAATCGCCGCGGCGCGCCTGCGGGGGGCCGAACGTCGGGCCGACGTTCAAGCCGAGCAGCGAGAACTTCTTGTTGCGCTTGGCAAGGTTCTCGGCCGCGGTATTAGCCGCAGCGTTGGCGATGTTCGTGGTCTGCTGCTCGCTGAGCGGCTTGGGCAAGCCCGCCACCTGCTCGGCCAGCTTGTTGTGCTGGTTGCGCAGATCATTCAACTCGTTCTGGAGCTTGGCGTTTTCGCCTTTGAGATTCTGCACTGCGGCCAGGATGTCGTCGAGCTTGTCCAGGCGCTTCAGAATCGCATCGCAGCATTCCTCCTGCTTCTTCTCCAGTTTCTGGAGCTCGCCCAGAATATCGCCGATGCCGCCCGCTCCAATCACCGCCCCTTGCGCGTTGGTCACCGTGAGGACCACCCGACGGTTCATGAACCGGCCTTCCTTGGTCCGGTTATTGACTTCCGGATCGCGCTTGCCGTTGCCCGCCGTAGTGATCTGATCGGGCAAGGCCCCGTATTTCACCAGAAATTTTTTAACCTCCTCCGCGCGTGCCATCGCGAGCCGGTCGTTATAACGGGCCGACCCCACATAGTCCGTATTACCGACCACTCGCACGTGATAGTCTCTATGCTCGCGTAACAGATCTGCCAATCGCAGCAGGCTGGGATATCCGTCCGACAGGATGGAGGAATTAAATTCGAAATTAATTTCTTCCCACGAGTCCTTGGTCTGATCGCTGGGAGGCGTGAGCCCCTGCGCAAACAGGCCGGACGTCATCAGCCCTAGCGCACCGATCACAGATCGGAA
>JAJYLS010000093.1 GCA_021787555.1 Acidobacteriota bacterium
CCTCGCGAACGACCTCATCGACATTGCCGTCGACGAAGCTCCGGGCTCCGGCCCAGGAGAAGATTTCGCCCTTGTCGGCGAGGGTGACGTCCAGACGCAGGCGGTCGGTGGAGAACAAGCTCAGGACGAGATCGAGAGTGGGATGCAGGCGCTCGTTCATGAGCACGGTGCAATCGCGCGGCAGGGTGGCGGCGGCGGGACGATAATAGCGGCGCTCCACGCTTTCGACGCAGGTGTAATTGGGGATGTGGTTGGCGGTGTCCAGCGCCTTACGCGCGGCGCGCCGGAGGACATCCGCGGGATCGGGACCGGCCGCGGAAGCGGAGGCGCAGGCGAGCACCGCCGCGAGGCCGATTCTCAAAACCAGCCGGTATGCCATTCCGATCGGAACCCACTTTGGATTATGGCGTGTTCGCCGGGGAAATGGAAAACGCCGTAGCTCTCTTCGCCGCGCTGGGGCAGCTCGATTTCCATGCCTCTGGACGGCAGCGCGCCGGAACCGAAGCGCTTCCACGAGCGCGATTCGCGGTTGGGAACGAGCAGCAGGCGGCGCGCAACGCCGTCGATCTCGATAGTTTCCCAGCACAGCGCGACGGTGACATCCGGGTGGCCGGTATGTCGCACCTCGACGCGCATGAGCCGCCCCTGAACGCGGGTGCCGGCGGGCGCGAGGACTTTTTGCGCGGCGTCGCGCACGGGGAGGGTGAGGCGGCCTTCGATGCGATCGCCGGCCACGGCCCGCGCCGGATGCTTCGTCCAGTCCCAGTTCCAGGCGCACGCTCTCCAGCAGGCTGCGCGAGCCGCGCGCGTGGCAGGCGGTGCCCCGGCAGATCGAGATCGTGTGATCGCCCTGCGGTGTCCGGTTGACCAGGGCGTAGAAGGTCACCACACTGAAGATCTGCGCCACCGGGACGTTGGTCTTGGCCGCGATATATCGCAGATCATTCCGCTGAGAACCGCGCACCGATCACGCGCCGGCCCGCTAATTGATGTTGGCGTTAATAATCGAGCCGATCTTGCTGAACACGGTGTTCACCGTGCCGCTCAGGCCGGGCATGCAGGCTACCGCGGCGACCGCCACCAGACCGGCTGCCAGGGCGTATTCCACCAGGTCCTGGCCGCAGTCGTCCTTCCACAGTTCCCATGCGAATCCTCTCAGCTTTTTCATGACGTTCTCCTTTATTGCACGCTCGAGTTGATGATCGAGCCGATTTTCATGAACACGTTGCTGACGACCGTACTCAGAGCCGGCATGGCGGCCACCGCGGCGACCGCGACCATGCCGGCAGCGAGCGCGTATTCCACCAGGTCCTGACCGCCCGTATCCTTCCACAAACCGATGCACAGCGCTTTCATTTTCTTGATCTCCCGACGCAATGGCGTCCTGAAATCGACGATACGGCCGATTTCCATCCGGCGCCATAGAGCGGAGCGCTTAGAGCGCGGAGATTTTCGACCGATTGCCACATTACTTATGCCCAAGATGCAACAGCGACCGCCATGCGCCCCTGCTTTTTTCGCCCGGATCTTTGCCTTGCAACCGTTCGCTGAGTGCCAGTAGGCTGCTCTGGAAGCGCGAGCCCGGCGCCGCCGGCTTGCCGCTCAGCAGGGCATCTTGCAGCATTGCGTAATCGTTGCTCAAAACCGCAAACGGCTCTTCGCGCAGGACGGTTTTCAGATCGTTGCGCTTGAGCCCGAGGGCCGGCGTGTAACGGTTGATCACCAGCCGCGGCGGACGGCGCTCGGGAATCGAGATACTGAGGAACTCGATCGCGCGCGCCGTGGCATGCAGCGAGGCCAGTTCGTTGGTGGTGACCACGAGGACCTGATCGGCAGCGGCGGCAAACCCGGATTCGGCGGCGGTGCGCGGGTCCGGCGCATCCACCACCGTGGTGTCGTAGCGCTCCCTCCAGAAGGCGGCAATCTCGGCAGCCGTCGTGGGATCGAGCTCCAGGTGCCCGGCGGGAGTTTCGGGGGCCAGCAGCACGTCGATTCCGGCCGTCGGGACGGTGAGCCGCGGCCACAGGTCGCCATCCATGCGTTTCCAGTCGCGGACCAGGTCCCCCAGGTGAAATTCGGACTTGAGCTTCAGCATGAACGCGATGCTGGCGAACAGCGGATCGGCATCCACCAGCAGGACTTTCCCGGCACGGCGCATGTGGAAAGCCAGATGCAGCGCAATCGTGCTGGCGCCGCACCCGGGTTTTCCCGGCACCACGCAATAAACCGTGCCGGTGCGCCGGCCCGGTTGTGCCGCGCGGCTGCGCGACAGGCGCTCGAAAACGCTCCGGATGCTCTCGGCTCCGAGGTCGGACAGGAACTCGCAGGCCCCCCACCGGAGACAGCGCAGGATCAGGTCGGCATCTTTTTGTGGATGGACGGCCACCACCCGCATCGCGCCGGCGGCCTCCGCGATCAGCAGCAAAGCGCGCTCCTGTTCGGCAGTCACATCCACCAGGCAGACGTTGGCTCCGCAGCGCGCCGCCAGGCCGCCGATGGCGCCGGCCGGAGGATGCTCGGCAACGATCTGCGCGCCGGCAATGCCCGCCGCGGACAAGGCAGCGCCAATCTGGCGGCCCTGTTCCGCCCCCGCGCACAGCACCAGGGGCTTCCAGGCCATGGGCTCATCGGCTGACAAGTGAAAAAGTACCTCTGCAACACTGCATCGGCTGAATCGGAAAAAGATTTAGGCTAAGGCGAAATTTCCACCGGAACGGGGCGTTCGCCTGATCGTGCGCGGCGCCCGGGAGCGTTAGAGTCGAAGCAGGCCGCGGCATGAGGCGCTGGTCACAACGCGGGTTCGTTCTCATCACGACGGTGCTCTCCATGACCGTGCTCCTGGCTTTTCTCGGACTGGCTATCGACTCCGGATATCTTCAGTTGCTGAAAACCCGCATGCAAACCGCCGCCGATGCAGCCGCGCTGGGCGGCGCCCAGCAGATCCGCATGACCGGGCCGGCGGACGCCCCCGCGGCGGCGCGCGCCGATGCGGCGCTCAACGGCTTCACGGATGGGATCCACGGCGTGACGGTGGCGGTCAGCACGCCGCCGGCAACGGGGTATTACACCACCGACGCGAGCGGCGTCGAAGTGACGATTGCGCAAAGCGTGAACCCCTTTTTCATGGAGTTGGTGGGAAGCGGACCGGCCACCGTGCGGGCGCGGGCGGTGGCGCGCCTGGCCAGTTCGCCGTCCTGCGTGTACACGCTGGACCCGGCGGCGCCGGGCTCGTTTTCGGCCAGCGGTGGCGCAACGGTCCAGTTGAGCTGCGGCATCCAGGTCAATTCCACCAGCGGAACGGCGATGACCGTTTCCGGCGGTGCTGTCGTCAGCGCCGCCAACGTAACCGTGGCCGGCAATTACTCGGTGAGCGGCGGCGGCGTGATCTCACCTGCACCGGCAACCGGCGTGGCAGCGGCGGGCGATCCATTGGGGTACATCGCGGCGCCGGCGGTGGGAAGCTGTTCGCAGACCGGGCTGAGCATCTCGGGAGGTACGCGTACACTCGATCAGGGCGTGTACTGCGGAGGGATCAGCGTCTCCGGCGGAGCCTACGTGACGTTCAATCCTGGAACCTACGTTCTGGAAGGAGGTGGCCTCCAGGTGAGCGGCGGCGCCTCGATTACGGGCACCGGCATCACGTTTTACAACACCGCCGGCGCTGGCTATACCTACGGGGCAATCGGTTTCAGTGGAGGCACCACGGTGGACCTGGCGGCGCCGGCGACGGGGCCGCTGGCGGGCATCCTCTTCTTCGAGGACCGCGGCATCGTGGGAGGAGCGGCCAGCACATTCTCCGGCGGCACGGCGATGAAGTTGCAAGGCGCGCTCTACTTCCCCACTACGGCGCTCACCTATTCGGGCGGCAGCAGCGGGGACCCGCCGTATACCCTCATTGTGGCCAAAACGGTGACGTTTACCGGAGGCACGGTGGTCAACGACGATTACTCTTCCCTGCCCGCCGGGTCGCCGGCCAAGGGAGGCGCGGCGCTGAGTGAATGACATGCGGACGATGAACAGATGGTACGTCTGCTGGCGCCGGGGCTCTCCGGCAACGCAGCCTGACCGTGCTGCCTCATCCATGCAGCACGCCGCTGCGCCGGAGGCGCATTGCTGCCCTGCCAAGGGCTCGGCGATTGTGGAGTTCGCGCTGGTGGCGCCGCTGCTCTTGCTGCTGGTAGCGGGTGTCCTCGATTTTTCCATGGCGCTGCGGACCGCCGCCTCGGTGGCGGACGCCGCGCGCGCGGGAGCGCAGTACGGCAGCCGCAGCCCGGCCAACGCGGCGGACACAGCCGGCATCCAGGCGGCGGCGCTCAACGCGGCGCCGGGGATTACCGGCCTGAGCGCCACCGCCGTGGAATCCTGCCAGTGCAGCGGCGGCGCCGCGAGTTGCACGGGAAGCTGCGCGGGCGGGTTGCGAATCTACGTCCAGGTGACCGCACACGCGACCGCGCCCACGGTGTTCCGGTATTCCGGACTGCCCTATTCGGGAGCGGTCGCGGCCACCGCCACCATGCGGGCGCAGTAGGAACTCTCATGCGGCGAAACGGGAAAACGCGCGGGAGCGCGATGATCGAATCGGCCATGGTAGCAACGGTTTTCCTGCTGCTGCTGGTAGCCATTATGGAGGGAGGGCGGCTGGGGCTGGCGTATAACTCGATCTCGTTTGCGGCGCACCGCGCCGCGCGGTTTGCCGCCGTACGCGGGTCGGCCAGCGGGCACCCGGCATCCGCTGCCGACGTACAGGCGGAGGCCCTGGGACTGGTGGTGGCGCTCGATCGTTCCAACCTTATGGTTACCACCACGTGGACTCCGGGTAACCATCCCGTCAGCACGGTGCAGGTGACGGTGGCTTATCGGTTCCGAACCCTGCTGGTGCCGCTGGGGTCGGGCCTCGGAACGCTCTCGACGACCGCACGCGATGTGGTCGCGCAGTAGCGCGGGCTTCCAGCCCGCCATGCCGGCATCCTGCCGGCATGCGCGCGGGTCTTGCAACAGGTTTTTCCACCGCAATGGCGCGCTTGGCCCTCAAGAATATCCGACGTTCAGCCGATCTACTTACCAGGAGGCAAAATGGCTCGGGCTGCGCCGCGCCGGCCCTGGGCCGGCCGAATCGGCAGACTGCTAACACCGTCGATGGTGGACATTTTCTTCGTGGCGTTGCTGATGGCGGCGTTCGTCCGGCCGGGCTGGCAGCAGTTGCTGGCCGACGGCGACACCGGCTGGCACATCCGCACCGGCCAGTTGGTCCTCGCCGAGGGGCGCGCGCCGCGGGTCGATCGCTTCTCGTTCACGCGGCCGGGCGAGCGATGGTGCGCGTGGGAATGGCTTTCGGACGCCGCCTTTGCGCTGATGTTCGCGGCCGGCGGCCTGGCGGCGGTAGCCAAGCTGGCGGGTGCGGTGCTGTGCCTGGCGGCGGCGGTCGTGTTTGCCTGGCTGCTGCGGCGCGGGTCGGGGCTTTGGATCGCGCTGGCGGTCACGCTGGCGGCGGTAAACGCTTCGAGCGTGCATTACCTGGCGCGCCCGCACGTTTTCTCGATTCTCCTGTATGCGGTATCGCTATGGATCCTGGACGAGGCGGGGCGCGGCCGGCCGCTGCTGCTCTGGATGCTGCCGCCGCTTTGCGCGCTCTGGGCCAATCTGCACGCCGGTTTTGTAGTGCTGCCCGCGACGCTGCTGCTGGCTGCCGCGGTGGATGCCGCGCGCCGCCGGTTCCACCCGGCGTGGCGCTATCTGGCGGCGGCGATGGCGTGCCTTGCGGCCAGCCTGTTGAACCCCTACGGCTGGAAGCTCGACCAGCACATCCTGAGCTACCTGCGCTCGCCCTGGATTTTGAACCACGTGCAGGAGTTTCAATCGCCCGATTTCCGCTCCGAGGGCACGCTGGTTTTCGCCATCCTGCTGCTGGGCGGGGCGGCGCTGGCCTCGCGCACCATCGCGCGCGGCAACTGGTTCGAGGGCATCCTGGCGCTGGCGTGGGGATTCGCGGCACTGCGCTCCGCGCGGCACATCCCGCTTTTCGCCATGGCCGTGGCCCCGGTAATTGCCGACGAATGCGCGCGCTGGTGGCGGCGGGAAGCCGAACGGGCGGCACCGCGATCGCCCGTGCAAATCCTGTGGCAAACGGCGCAAGACCTGGGATGCCGCGGGGCCACGGTCTGGCTGCCGGTTCTGGGCGCGGCGGCGGCGATGGCCGCGCCGGCGGTTCCCATTGGCTTTCCCGCGGACCGTTTCCCGGTTCAGGCCGTGGAGCGGAACGCCGGACTGCTGGCGCCGGCCGGGAGGATGCCGCGCGTCCTGACTTCCGACCAGTGGGCCGACTATTTGATCTATCGCTTCTATCCCCGGGAGCGCGTCTTTTTCGACGGGCGCAGCGACTTTTACGGCCCGCGCCTGGGCGCGGATTACAGCGCCTTGCAGACCGGCGCCGAAAACTGGCGCGCGCTGGTGGCGCGCTACCGCTTCGACCTGGCGCTGCTGCCGCGCGCGTGGCCGCTCGATGCGGGGCTCGCCGGCCAACCCGGATGGCAGCCCGTGTATGAGGATTCGGTCGCCGTCCTGTACCGGCGGACGGCGGTCCGGAGGCGAGGTGAACGATGAGTAGCGACCGGCGTTTCTGGATTGTGATCGCCGCCAGCCTGGTTTGGGGGCTGCTGGTGGCGGGATTCTTTCAGCGCATTACGGCGCGGGCGGGCGCCCGCAGGGACGCGGAAAAGTCCCTGGTGGTGGCCGCGCGGGCGCTGCCGTTCGGCACGGTGATCGGCCGCGATGCGGTCAAGCTGCGCAGCGTCCCGGAGGACCTGTTTCCGGCCGGCGGCGCCGCGCGTATCGAGGACGTGCTCGACCGACCGGTGATCAGCCCGATTCAGGAGAATGAGCCGGTGGTGGAAGCGCGCCTGGCCGGCCGCGGCAGCGGTTCAGGGCTGGCGCCCCTGATTCCCTCCGGCATGCGGGCCATCGCGGTGCGGGTGAACGACGTGGTGGGGGTCGCCGGGTTCGTGCTGCCGGGAATGCGGGTGGACGTGCTCGTCACCGGACGGCCTCCGGGGCGCGCCGATACCTATACCCGGACGGTGCTCCAGGACGTTACCGTGCTTTCGGCGGGCCAGGCCGTGCAAACCGATGGGAAAAACCTGTCGATGAACGTTCCCGTGGTGACGCTGCTGGTGAACCCAGCGCAAGCCGAGGCGCTGGCACTGGCCAACAGCGAGGGGCACATCCAGCTCGTGCTGCGCAATTCGAGCGACCAGAAAATCGCCGGCACACCCGGCAGCCAGACGCAGGAGCTGTTTGCGGCGCGCGCGGAGGTCCCCGCGCCCCTGTCCGCGCCCGCGCCAGCGCCCGAGCCCAAGCCCCACCGCAAAGCGGCAGGCGCCCGGGTGGCGCGGGTGGCCCCTCCACCGGCGCCCATCGCGCCCGCGGCGCCGCGGATAGTGGACCAGGTTGTCCTGATTCGCGGAAACATCAAAACCGTGGAAACGGCTCCGGCGCGACCGAAGGAGAGGCCATGAGGCGCATCCGTTTTCCCGTTTCGGGTCTGGTGCTGCTGGCGCTGGTGCTGCCGGCCGCGGCGCTGGATGGCCCCGGCGCTCCGGATTCGATTTCGCTGGTGGTGGGACGCGGCACCGTAATCGATTGCCCGGACGGGGTGGAGCGCGTGGCCACGAGCAACCCGGAAGCCGTGGATGCGGTGGTGGCCAGCGACCGCGAGGTCCTGTTCCATGCCAAGGCGCTGGGGCAGGCGACCCTCGTGATCTGGTCCAAGAACGGCTCGCGGCGGTTGTATGAAGTGACCGTCGAGCCAAACCTGGAACCGCTGCGGCAACTTCTTCACGAAACCTTTCCGGCAGAAAAGATCGAGCTCGAAGCCACCAAAGATTCTCTGGCGCTGGTGGGGCGAGTGAGCACGCAGGCGGTGGCGGATCGCGCGCTGGCGCTGGTGAACTCGGCGGTCAAGGGCGCGGTCAGCAACCTGCAAGTCGCACCGCCCCCGTCGGACCGCCAGATTCTGCTGAAGGTGCGCTTCGCCGAAGTGGACCGGTCGGCGGCCATCCAGTTCGGCATGAACCTGCTTTCCACGGGAGCGGCGGGCACCGTCGGACGGGTCGCCACCGGACAGTTTCCGGCGGGCGAGGTCGCGCAGCTTTCAGGCTCTACCCCACGGTCGTCCAGCAGCACCACCACGTTCGCCCTTTCCGACCTGCTGAATATCTTTGCCTTCCGCCCCGATCTGAATCTGGGGCTGCTCATCCAGGACCTCGAGACCCGCGGGCTGCTCCAGATTCTGGCGGAACCCGATCTCGTGGCGACCAATGGCAAGAAGGCCACCTTTCTGGCGGGAGGCGAATTTCCGATACCGGTGGTGCAGGCGGGCGCCGCGCAAGGGGCCATCACGGTGGAGTTCCGCGAGTTCGGCATCCGGCTCTCCTTCCTGCCCCAGATCACCCCCAGCGGGACGCTCCGGCTGCACGTCGAGCCGGAGGTATCGACCATCGACGCGGCCGACGGCATCACGGTTTCGGGGTTCCGCATCCCGGCGCTTTCCACGCGGCGCATCGAGACGGACGTGGAGTTGAGCGAGGGCCAGAGTTTCGTGATCGCGGGCCTGCTGGATCAGCGCGTCACGCAGGACCTCTCGCGCCTGCCGGGGCTGGCCAATATTCCGCTTCTGGGCGCGCTGTTCCGCAGCCGGTTGGTGACCAAATCCAACGATGAACTGCTGGTCGTGGTGACGCCGCACATGGCCGCGCCGGTCACGGGCGATGCCCCCACGATCCAGGCGCCGGTCACGTTCATGGGGCCGGCGGGCGAAGGGCGGAAGAAGAAATGAGCGCGCCAACCCCGGCAGGCTGGGAAGAGCGCCTGCTGCACCACGCCAGCCATCCGGCCGAGCTCAAGCCCGAGCACCAGGAGCTGAAGTTCACGCTCCACCGCAAGCTCCTCGAACGCATCAACCTGGATGCGCTCGCCAACGTGGAAGACGACCGCATCCGCGGCGAAGTGCGGCAGGCTGTGCTGGCCATGGTGGCGGAGGAGCCCAACCTGCTGACCGCCGCCGAGAAGCAGCAGATCAGCGAAGAAGTGCTGCACGAAGTCTTCGGGCTGGGGCCGCTCGAGCCGCTGCTCCAGGACCCCACCGTGTCCGACATCCTGGTGAACACCCACAGCCAGGTTTACGTCGAGCGCAAGGGCATGCTCGAGCTGACCAGCGTGCGCTTCCACGACGACGGCCACCTGCTGCGCATCATCGACAAGATCGTTTCTCAAGTCGGGCGGCGCGTGGATGAATCCAATCCCATGGTGGACGCGCGCCTGGGCGACGGCTCGCGCGTCAACGTCATCATTCCGCCGCTGGCGGTGGATGGCCCGCTGCTTTCGATCCGCCGTTTCGGAACGGACAAGCTCATGCCCGACGGCCTGGTGGAAAAACGCTCGCTGACGCCCGGCATGCTGCGGCTTCTCGAGGCCGGGGTGCGGGCGCGGCTGAACATCATCGTTTCGGGCGGCACGGGCGCAGGCAAAACGACCCTGCTGAACGCGCTTTCGGCCTTCATCTCCGCCAAGGAGCGGATCGTCACCATCGAGGACGCGGCCGAGCTCCAGCTCAAGCAGCCGCACATCGCGCGCCTCGAAACGAGGCCGGCGAACCTGGAAGGACAGGGAGCGGTGCGGCAGCGGCAGTTGCTGGTCAACGCCCTGCGCATGCGGCCGGACCGCATCATCATGGGCGAGGTGCGCGGCGACGAGGCGCTGGACATGCTCCAGGCCATGAACACGGGCCACGACGGGTCGCTCACCACCGTGCACGCCAACAGCCCGCGCGACGCCATTTCGCGGCTGGAGGTCATGGTGACCCTGGCCAACGCCAACATGCACCTGGCCGCCATCCGGCAGCAGGTTGCTTCGGCGGTCCATATCCTGGTGCAGTGCGCGCGCCTGAGCGACGGTTCGCGCCGCGTCGTCAACATCACCGAAGTCACGGGAATCGAGACCGACGTGGTGACCTTGCAGGACATCTTCGTGTTCGAAAAACGGGGCATGGCGCCGGACGGGCGCGTGCGCGGCCGCTTCGCGGCCACCGGCATTCTGCCCAAATTCAATGAGAAGCTGGCGGCGGCGGGCATCCGGCTGCCCTCGCACGTGTTCGACGAGGTCGTCGAGGTGGGAGGATGCGACCGGCGGAATTATTTCTGGCGGCTGCCTCCGGAAGCGTGGCCGGGTACCTGGCGATCTGCCGGGTGCTGGCCCGCCGCGCGGACCGGGCGGCGGTGCGGCGCCTGGGCGCGCGCCCCGGACCGCAGGAAGCGCCGCGCCCGAAGGAAAAGCCGCTGTTGATCGGGGCCTCCGCGGAGGTGCGCGGCCGGCTGGCCGCCGGTCTCCTGGAGCTCATGCGCCTGAACGAGGCCGCCGAACGGCTGCTGGAAACGGCGGCGCTCAAGTGGGGCGCGGCCGGGCTGCTGCACCGGTCGGTCGCGGCGTTTCTCGCCGGGTTCGCCCTGGTCACCCTCCTGACGCACAACACGGCGCCCCTGGCGGCCGTGGCGGCGGGCGGCGTAGCGGGATTGCTGCCGCTGGGCTACGTGCGGCGGCGCTCGCGCCAGCGCGTCGCCGAGTTCGAAAAACAGTTCCCGGATTGCCTCGAGTTCATCTCCCGCTCCATGCGCGCGGGCCACGCGTTTTCGGTGGCCCTCGAAATGGTTCCCCGCGAGTACACCGGATCGCTCGCCAGCGAGTTCCAGCGCGCCTTCGAGGAGCAGAACCTGGGGCAGTCGCTGGAGGTCGTGCTGCGCAAAATGTCCCAGCGCGTGCCCACCATGGACGTGCAATTCTTCGTCTCCGCGGTGCTGCTGCAAAGGCGCACGGGCGGAAACCTGGCGGAGCTGCTGGACAAGCTGGCGCAGTTGGTCCGCGAGCGCTTCAAGCTGCGCGCGCGGGTGCGCGCGGTGAGCGCCCAGGGCCTCATGTCGGGGAGAATTCTGGCCTCCATCCCCATCGCGGTGGGGCTGCTGATGTTCGTGGTCAATCCCCAGTACGCGCGCTTTTTCGTGGACGATCCGGTGGGCCGCGAGTTGCTCGGCGTGGCCCTGGGACTTCAATTCTTGGGGTACCTGGTGATTCGCAAGATCGTCACCATCGAGGTGTGATGTGGAATGGTATCTGACGGCGGCGGTGTTCGTACTGGTCTCGGGCGCGAGCGCGGCATTGGGCATGCGCGCTCTGGACTGGCGGACGCGGGCGGTCGAGCGCCTGGCGCCGAAAGCGCTTCCCGCCAGCCTGCCGCCCTCGCCCGCGTTCCTCTGGCACGAACTGGTGGCCCGCGTGGGAGCCGCCGTTCCGGCTTCGCCGCGGGACGCCACGGCGCTGCGGCGGCGCCTGGTGCGCGCCGGGTTCCGCGACCCCGCGGCGGTTCGCGTGCTCCAGGGGGCGCGCCTGGTCCTGGCGGCTCTCGCGGCCATGGCGGGCCTGGTTGCCGCCATCCGGGGGAATGCCGGCATCGATCAGTTCGTCCTCCGGCTGGGCGCCGGCGCCGCGGCGGGCTATCTGGCCCCCGGCCAATATCTGGCGTGGCGCATCCGCCGGCGGCAGCACGCCATCGAACGCAGCCTTCCCAACGCCCTCGACCTCATGGTGGTGTGCGTCGAATCCGGCCTGGGCATGGACCAGACCACCATTCAGGTGGCCAAGGAGCTACAGGCGGCGCATCCGGAGATCAGCGACGAATTCACCCTCCTCAACCTGGAATTGCGCGCCGGCAAGCGGCGTGCCGAAGCCCTGCATAACATGGCTGAACGGACGGGGGTCGAGGATATGCGGAAACTGGTGGCGGTGCTGGTGCAGACCGACCGTTTCGGCACGAGCGTGGCGCAGAGCCTGCGCGGCCATGCGGATTACCTGCGCATCCTGGCCCGCCAGCGCGCCGAGGAGCGGGCCGCGAAAATGGCCGTGAAGCTGGTCTTTCCGATTTTCTTCTGCGTGCTGCCGTCCCTGTTCGTGGTGACGGTGGGACCGGTCCTGACCCGGCTCATCCGCGACCTGTTGCCTATGATCGAAAACATGTAATCCGCCGATAAGAAAAAGAGAAAGGATGTCACCCATGGACCCAACCATGATTCGCATCGTATGCGCACTAGCGGCCGCCATTCTGGGAGCCGTCATCGTGATGCGGCGGCGCAAGCGCGGCACGGAATAAAGCGCCGCGCCGGCACCTTGTTAAGCCGGTGCGACAGGCGATTCGCCTGTCCGCGCCAGGGCGCCGCGAAGCGGCACACGGCGCGCGCCCTCGCCTACTCCGCGTCCACCACGCAGCGGAATCCCACCGCCCCCGAGCGGTCGATGCTGGGCGCCATCAGTAGGTACTTCCCGTGCTCCGTCAGTTCATACGCCTGCGGGAAATACCAGTGCGACCCTCGCGGCTGGTAGTGGCTGCCGCCGCGCAGAATTCCGGCCCGCGTGTGCTCGTCCACGTATTCGTCCGTCCATTGCCAGACGTTGCCCACCAGGTCCTCCACGCCGAACGGGCTCGCGCCGCGCGGGTGCGCGTTGACGTCCGCGGCCGGCTGCATGCTGCGGCCGGTGTCGCGGCGCGGAACAGCATCCTCGTCCCATTCGCTGCCCCAGGGATACAGGCGGCCATCCTTGCCCTGCGCCGCGTATTGCCACTCCCACTCGTGCGGCAACCGCTTGCCGGCCCACGCCGCATACGCGCGCGCGTCTTCGATCGATACCCAGGTTACCGGCTTGTTGCCCCAGCCCTGCGGGTAGCTGCCGTTCTTCCAGTCGCGCAGAAAATTGTGGTCGTCCCTGGGGTGATAATGCGTCGCCGCCAGGAACTTGTGGAACTGCTCGTTGGTCACCGGGTAGCGATCCGTATAGAACGCCGCCACGTTCATGATATGGTCGTGATCGCGCCGCGGCGAATCCTCCCACGGATACTGCACATCCACGCCGATCTCGTTCTTGCCCTCGATCTCGATTCCCGAGATGCGAAACCGGAAACTGCCGCCCGGAATCCGCACCATACCCGGGGGCGCGGTTGACTTGCGCGCCGTGAGAGCAATCGGCACGAGCTGTTGTCGCAGGACTCTGTGCTCCTGCGAGAGGCTGGCCAGCGGAGTGTTGGCCAGCGGCCGCATCTCCGCCAGAAACGCCTCCAACCCGGGAACGGCCGAGTCCGTTGCCAGCAGCGCGCCGTATCCGTTGGCTTCCATCGGGAAGCTCAAAACCGCTTTGTCGCCGTCCAGCTCGTGCTTCAGCTCCACCCCGTTCCACAGGTCGAAGTAGCGCACCCCCGGATGCTGCGGAACTTCGATCTGCCGGCCGGCCACGTCGAATTCATTGCGATTGATGAGCGTCCAAACCGTCAGGTTCCCCGACGGGAATTTGCTGGCGTAAATCCCATGCCGCAAGACCGGCGTGTGCGGCTCCCACCGCGGGCTGATGAGCGCGGCGGCGAATTTGCGCTCGATTTTCGCAATCCGCCGCAGCGCCGCCGCATCGCGGTCCGAAATCTGGTTCCAGATGCCCCAGATGTTCTCCCAGCTTTCGTAGCCCACGCCGTTGAAAAAGGCGAATTGCAGATCGTCGGTCTTGTCGCGGGCCCAGCGCCGGCAAACGTTCACCATGTGCCGCGGCTCCAGCCACTTATACCGGCTGATACTCGGTATTTCGCTGTAAGTCCAGTAACCCCAGGTCATGTTATTCCAGGCGAGTAACTCGTCGGAATCCAACCGGCCTTCCGGCTCCAGCACCAACGGGTGCCCGATGCGGTCCGAGGCTTCGCGAAAAACGCGCGGAACGCCGCTCAGCGTGTCGCCATTCAAACCGTCCGCGCCGATCTCGGCGAACAGTTTGGCCGTGGCGTCCCAGTTCGGCACGCCTTCATCGCGCGTGCCCTGGTCCCACAGCATGATCGGGAACAGCACGTGCACGCCGCGCCGGTGGAAATCGGCAATCATCCGCCGCACGCCGGCAATGCCGCCCGGCATGTCGCGCAGCAGGTCGTTCTGGTTCCGGTCGTCGAGCCCGATATTCGGATAGGTGTGCCAGATGAGCACGCTGTCGATTCCGCCGTAGCGCTTTTCGAGATCGTCGAGGTACCGGTCCACGGTGTACTTGCCCGCCGCCGGATCGTAGAAATAGCGGTCCTCGATCATCATCTGCGGCTGGATAAAGCTCGACTGCGCCCACTTCAGTTCCGCGCGGTCGTATTCGGAGCCGTTGTACCCGATGCGGATCAGCCGCTCGCGGCGCCAGTGCTGGATATCCCGCAGCCACGATGCAAATGCCGCCGGCGAGGGAGGCCCCGGAATCTGCTCCGGCAGCGGACGATAAGCCGTGTCCTGGGCAGCCAGAATCCCGGCGAACAGCAGGCATGAAACGATGCGCATAGGTCAGTAAATGAACTTTAGCGCGAATCGAACCGCCTTTGCTCTACTGCTTCACCCAGATCGGCGATGACCAGGCGATCTCGCCCGCGCGCTCCGGCAGTTCTTTGCTGTACCGCTCCGTCACGCGAACGTAGTAATACGCCGTCTTCTCCGCCGGCCGCGGCCGGATGCCCGTCCCCGGCGCCTCCCAGTTTTGAATCTCCTGGCTCGGCCCCATCGTGGTATCCCCGAAATGTTCGTTGTCGCGAAAACTGAATTCCACCACCCGCGGATCGCCGGATTCGGGCCCGGCGCCGCGCGCGAACACGATGCGGTTGTTCTTGACGATCTCCACCCGCAGAATCGGCGCGGTCCCATGCACGCGGATCTGAAATACCGGCGATTGCGACGCCTGCATTTCCCCGCCCTGCATCGCATCGCCCGCTGAAAAATCCAGAACGATGTTGTCCGTCGAGGCGTACGTGCGGCGGTTCCGCAGCGCGTCCAGAATGTCCCCGCGCGTGGTGATCCGGTCCGGCACCAGCAGGTTAGCGTACGCGATGTGCGTAGCCCAGTGGTCGTGGGAAGCGATGAACCCGATCTTGTACCCGGCCCCCAGCGCGTTCCAGAGCAGGCCGTTCGTAAACGGAGCGCGCCCGCTGAAGCCGCCCCCGGACGCCTCCTTCGTCGCCGCCCGCGGCTGCCCCAGGTCTTCGAAGGCGCCCCAATCGCCGGAATACAGTTCCGCCACCGGCTCCAGCCCGTCGTCCCGCAGGCGCCAGTCGGTTCCCATGTTGGTCCCCGTGCTGTGCGGCAGCCCGATGCCATCCGTCGCCCGAAGATATGCCCACAGCCCCTGCGCGTCCCGGTCGATCAACTCCGGCCGCTCGGAAATAAACAGCTTCGGCACCCGATAGCTGAAAATTCCGCGGTGCACGTGAAAAATGTTGCGGTGCCCCAGGGGAAAATTCACCGACCGCTCATACCCGTAAAGCGGCACGAAGCGGCCCGGCACGTAAAACAAATCGGCCGATTTCTGTGTGCGCCACCATTGGTATTCGTTGTCCGTGTCCTTGGATTCCGGCTCGTCGGTGTCCAGCCACGCGCCGTAATTGTGGTCCGTCACCGCCACGAAATCCAGTGCCGCGGCGTCCATCGCGTAGCGGTAAAGGTCGTACAGGCTGCCGTCGATCGCGCCATCCATGCTGATCTCCGTGTGCCGGTGCAGATCGCCGCGCACGATCTTGTAAGTCCGCCCGCCCACCGTCACCCGGTGCGCGCGGATGGCTGTAACTTGCCTGGCCTCGTCCGGATGCGTGATCGGATACGTCCCGGCGGCGCTCGGCTGAAAAGCCTCCAGTTCCGGGGCCGCGTGGCGCAACCCGCGCGCATCGATCGCCAGCGTGGAAATGTCGCACTTTATCGGCAGCGGCACCGGAAAATGCCGCCCGTCCCCCGCCACCGCAACCGCGATCCCGTCCTCCGCCGGTGCCGCGCTCAGCACCGTATCTTCCCGGCCCGTGCTGCCCGGCAGGAGAATCGGCGCCAGCCAGCGCTGCGTGCCCGCATCGCCGGTCAGGGTCGTCGCGTAGTAATCGAACATCAGCCCGCCGTTGCGGCCCGTCGCCATCAACTGCTGCCGCACGAACAGCCATGTCTGGCCGCGGGCATCCACGCCCAGGCGCGGGCTCAGGTACAGGTTCTTCACCATCCATGCGGGAGTGGCGTCTTCCAGCCGCGCCTTCGGCTGTTTCCATTGCCCGCCATCCAGCACGGCCACTCGCGGCCGGCGGTAGAGCGTGTCCGCCGTGTAATTCGCTGGGCCGTAAATCCGCGACCCGCCCGGCCGCAGCCACAGGCGGTGGAGCGGATTCTGATAGCCGGTGTCTTTGCCCCAGTTGAGCCCGCCCTCTTCCCATGCCACCCACACGCGGTCGGCGCCATCCACCGCCACGTCCGCGCGCATCTCCGCGAACGGCGTCGCCGATACCTTGCGCACCGGCCCCAACCCGCTTGCCGAATAGCTCCGCAGCAGCACGTCGTAAGTCCCCGGACCGCCCGCCTCCGAGCGGTAGGCATCCCAAGCCACCCACGCGCGCCCGGAGCTATCCACCGCAACCGCCGGCTCCCAATCGTCTTCCGGAGATTGGCTGAGGTTGATCTCCTCGCCCCAGCGGTCGCCGTTAAAGACGCGCAGGAAGATGTCACTCTGCGGTAACGGAGATTGGACCGTTGCCCGACCCATGAGGCTCGGCTGCTGCGCCGCAGGCGCAATGCCGCCCTGCGAAGGGCTTTGCGGCGCCCCGCGTCGCGGCCCCGGCCGGTAGCTCATCCACACCAGGTACAGATCGCCTTTGCGGTCCGCAACCAGGCGGTGGAAAATATCCGGAAAAGGATTATTGGTGAGGCGCTCCTCGGCCGACCATCGCTTGCCGTCGAAGGACCGCGCGTACAGGTCGAAGTTGCCGGTCTCGAGCTGTTTCTGTTCGCCGTACACGCACCAGATGCGCCCGCGCCCGTCTTCGGCCAGCGCCACGCGAAAATGATCTCCCGGCGGCGTGATGCTCGTAGGCGGCTCCCATTGTGCCCCCGCGGATCCGGAAGGCACCCCGCGCGACACCATCACCTCATCGCCTCCCGTATACCGGTAGCCGTCGCGGCGCCGCGTCCGGTAAGCCGTCCAGGCCAGCCAGTATTCGCCGCCGCGCGTGCGCAGCATGGCCGGATCGTCGTCTTCGTATCCAGGCTCCGCCACCGCGTCCGCGGCCGGAACGCGCTCGATCGTCACGTCCCCTCTGAACGTCGGAACGGCATAGGCCTTCCCATACGGAACCTCGGCCGGGACAAAGCTGAAGTCGCCGTACCGCGTCCCGATCTCCACCGGCTGTTCTTCCGGAGATAGAAGATTCAGGATGACGGCCTTGGCCGATACCGCGCCGCCCGCCGCTTCCAGCGCCACGTTCCAGCGATTCGGTGGCACAATCGAGTCGCTGGCCCCGAGGTGCCATCCCTGGATCGAGCGGACCTGCGCGGGATCGCGCACGCTGCCGCTCCACACGCGCCCCGCCGTCCTGCTCCGGGCTCCAAACGTCAACTTGAAAGCGGCGCCCGGCCGCCCTTCGGCGCCCGCCGCCGTCAGCAGCGCGACGAGGACCAGTAGCGCAGGCTTATAGCCTGCCGTGCCGGCATTTTGCCGGCATACCCCAGCCCCGCTCACCCCTTGATCCTTCTTCCCTCCGCGTCCCAGTGCACCAGGCAGTTGCGGAAATACGACTCGTTCGCCATGTGGCAGGCGATCGCCGCGTGGTTCCCGAACACCGCATCCTCCACCACCGGCTTGCGTGTCCTCACGGCCTCGAAGAAATTCCAAAGATGCGGCTTCAGGTCGTCCCAGTCGTGGCCGCTATACACCATCTCGCCGTCGATCGGCTCGTGCCCCAGCTTCGGATCGTGCTCCGCGTGCCACTCCTTCACGTACCGCTCCCGCATCGCGCGCGGAAAGCTACCCGAGTAATAGCTCGGAGCCCGGTCCACGCCCGCTTGCGGCGAATGCCGCAGCCCGAATTCGCTCGCATCCAGAATCCCCTTCGGCCCCATAAACCGGGCAAGCTCGGGGCTCTCCGTGCACAGCCCCAGCCGGACATACACCGGGATCCCGTGATAGTCGAAAAGCACCGTGTGGATGTCCGGCATGTTGCGCCCGTCCTTCCACCGGAAGATCCCGCCCAGCGCATACGCCGACCGCGGCGGCTCGTTCCATCCCAGCGTGAACATCATCCCGCTGAGCAGGTGCACCATCAGGTCGCCGCCCACGCCCGTGCCGTACTCCCGCCAGCAGCGCCAGCGCGCAAAGCGGAACTTGTCGAACGGGATCTTCGGCGCCTCGTTGAGCCACGTGTCCCAATCCAGGTTCTGCGGCGAAAGGTCGAGCGGCGGCGGATACTCCCACGCGCCCGTCGGATCGTTGCGGCCCAGGCTCAGTTCCACGTTCTCCACCTCGCCGATCGCGCCGTTCCGGTAGAGTTCGCGTGCCTTGGCGCACAGCGCCGAGCTCACCCGCTGCGAGCCGATCTGCACGATGCGCCGGTTCTTTTGCGCCGCCTCCACCATCTCGAACCCTTCCCCGGCGGTATGCGACATGGGCTTCTCGCAGTAAATGTCTTTGCCCGCGTTGCAAGCGTCCACCACCACGCGCTTGTGCCAGTGATCCGGCACCGCGGCGAGAAGGCAGTCGATGTCCTTGCGGTCCAGCAACTCCTGGTAGCGCCGCGTGGTCAACAGGCTCGCGTTCCCCGTGATCTCCTTCGCCAGCGTGTGCCGCCCGTCGTACAGATCCGCGGCGGCCACGCACTCCACACCCGGCAATTTCAAAGCCTCTTCGAGCCGCCCCGAGCCCTC
>JAJYLS010000430.1 GCA_021787555.1 Acidobacteriota bacterium
TACGCGCGCGATTCCGGCACGCGGGGCCGGCATCCGCGACCGATCGGTCCGGTGAGGTATTCGCTGCTCGGAACGGTCGTAAACAACACACCGCAGTTCTACCCGGACCCGCTGGTGCTCTCGATGGTACGGAACTCGAGCGGGTACGATCTGTTTTTTGGCGAGATCCGTATCCGGGATTCGCGTACCGGCGCGGAAGAGCGGCGGCGCATCGAACTGGCCGATGGGACGTACATTCTGCGTTTCGAAAGCGACGGCACGCAGTTCTACCAGCGCGGCAGGATCAATTTGAAGCTGCCTCAGGCTCGCGCGCAGGCGCTCGTGATCGACTTCCTGCCGGGGTATGTGTATCCGTTCCCCGCCGCGGGGACATTCGCGCCGAACCACGGGCCGGCGCTGATTGCCGGCGGCGTGTTCGATGCCGCGGGACGCGGGATCGCCGGCGCGACCGTCGCGCTCCAGCCCCAGCCGATGGTGCGGACGGACAATGGCGACGTCCCCTGGATTTACGGCCAGTACGTGACGGACGACGCCGGGCAGTTCTGCCTGGTGGTGCCGCTCGCCGCGGACTTCCCGGCGCTCCAGCAGGGGCTGCCGGCGGGGAACACGGTGACGGTGCGATTCTCGCTGCCGGCCGTGCCGCCCAATCCAGCGCCGCCTCCGGTGGATCTCGCCAACATCCCGTTCGCGCCGGGCCAACCCAGCAGCTTGAACCAGGCGGCGTTGCGAGGCAGCGTCCGCCACGCGTCGGGCGGCCCGATCGCCGGCGCCTCCATCACGGTCACAGGCGAGGCGGAGGGGACCATATCCGGCAGCGACGGCACATGGGTCCACTATTTCGGTTTGACGCAGGGGAATGCCGCCGTGACGGTGAAGGCCACACTGCCCGACGGCAACTTTCACGAGGTCCAACAGGTTCCGGTACAGGCACGCCAGACGGTGTGGGTGCCGGCGTTCGCATTTTGAGAGAGAGGAAGAATCGATATGCCCGAGTACCTTTCGCCCGGCGTATACATGGAGGAAGTCGAGACCGGCGGCCAGCCGATCGAAGGCGTGAGCACCAGCACCGCAGGATTTGTGGGACGCACGGAGCGCGGTCCGACGGCGCCGCGGCTGGTGACGAGCTGGCAGGAGTACGTGCGCTGGTTCGGGGGCTATCTGGACCAGAACACCAGCTACCTGCCGTACGCGGTGAAGGGGTTCTTCGACAACTCCGGGCAGCGGCTCTACATCGCCCGGGTGACGGCAGCCAAGGCCGTGGCGGCGTCGATCTCCCTGCCGTCGGCCGGCAATCCCGACATCGTGGCGGAAGCGATCGGGCCGGGCGCGTGGGGCAGCAATATGCTGATCCGCATCAGCGACCCCCAAAGCCAGGCGGCCAAGGACAAGAGCTTCTTCCGGCTGACCCTGTTGTACTACGCGGGCGGCATTCCCACGCCGTTCCTGGATCCGACCGAGCTGACGAACCTCGGCGATCCGCTGTTTGTGCCGCCGGACGTCACGGAGGAGTACGAGACGCTGTCGCCCGATCGGACCGACGCCAATTTCTTCGTGAACGTCGTCAATTCGCGGTCGAACCTGATTCAATTCCCCGACGACACGCCCGCCAAGCGGCCCGATAATCTCGAGTTTCCGGTCACGGCTTCCCACGACTATCCGACTGCCGACGCCGATACGAACCTGCGCGTGTTCGCGCAGCAGACGGGGGCGAACAGCAACGTCAGTGTAGAGATCGTGGATGCGGGCGCCACCATCAAGGTTACCGGACCGCCCGAGGATCTCAAAGCTCTGGCGCCGAACGCAGCCGTAGCTGCCATCAACAACGATTCGGCGCTGGTGACCGCGTCGTGGGTAGGGCCGAGCCCGCCCGATTTGCCAGCCGGCCTGCCAATTGCGGCGACGGTAATTGCCGGGCATCACGACTTCCCCACCGCGGGCGACCCAGCTACTTCGCTGCGACTGACGGTATCCGCAACGCTCAACGCGGCCACGACGGTCACGGTAGCAATGCAGGCCGGCGCGCAGGCCGGAACTTTCGATATCACTGTGACGCCCGCGGAATCGTTCCAGAATCTGACACCAGCCAATCTCATTACGTCCATTAACGGCACTTCCGATCTGATCGAGGTGGAATGGTCGCAGGCCAATCCGCCGAACCCCATCACGCCGGCGCTGCCGACGCCGGCGGCAGCGGCGCCGTTGGGGGGCGGCGCGGGCCAGACCTTCGATGGCGGTTTCGACGGCACGGTGGTCGAAGGCGACTACATCGGAGACGAAAGCGCCCCCATCAACGAGCGGACCGGGCTGGCGGCGCTGCGCAGCATTGACGACATTTCGATCCTCAGCGCGCCGGACGAAGTCCGCTTCAACACCGGACAGTTGACGAATAAGCTGATCAACCAAAGCGAGCAGTTGAAGGACCGGTTCGCGGTGCTGAACATCGCAGACCGTTCGGGACTGGTGACCAACGTGGTCAAACCGGCGGACACCTCGTATGGCGCCGTGTATTACCCGTTCGTGCGCATCATGGACCCGCGGAGCCGGACGGATATCCTGATTCCGCCTTCCGGCCATGTGGCCGGCATCTACGCGCGCGTGGACGTGGATCGCGGCGTGCACAAAGCGCCGGCCAACGAAGTGGTGCAAGGGATTTTGACGCGCGACCTGGGGCCGGACCGCAAGCCGCTGGAGTTCACGCTTTCCAAGGCCGAGCAGGACATTCTGAATCCAAAGGGCGTGGACGTCATCCGCGATTTCCGCTCGCAACTGCGCGACATCCGGGTGTGGGGCGCGCGCACCATGTCCAGCGACAGCCAGTGGAAGTACGTCAACGTGCGGCGGCTGTTCATTTTCCTCGAGCAATCGATCGAGCGCGGAACGCAGTGGGTGGTGTTCGAGCCCAACGACGAAACCACGTGGGCGGCTGTGCGGCGCAGCATCACGGCGTTTTTGACCTCGGTATGGCACAGCGGCGCGCTGTTCGGCGCCAAGCCGGAGCAGGCGTTCTTCGTAAAGTGCGACGCCACCACCATGACCCAGGACGATATCGACAACGGCCGGCTGATCTGCCTTATCGGTGTGGCGCCGGTCAAGCCCGCGGAATTCGTGATTTTCCGCATCAGCCAAAAGACGGCCGACGCGGCGGCGTAAAGCGAAGGAGAAGGAGATGGCGGAGTATCTATCACCCGGTGTTTACGTGGAAGAGGTGGCGACCGGCCCGCGGCCGATCGAAGGCGTCAGCACGAGCACGGCCGGTTTCGCGGGCGTGGCGGAGCGCGGGCCCACGCATCCGCGGCTGGTGACAAGCTGGCCGGATTACCAGCGCTGGTTCGGCGGCTACCTGGATCCCGGCACGAGCTATCTGCCGGCGAGCATCCAGGGCTTCTTCGAGAACGGGGGGCAGCGGGCGTTTATCGCCCGCGTGGTTGCCGGCACGGCCGCCGCGGCCACGCTGGACCTCAATCCGGCGCCCGGCGCCGCGGGCGAAGAAGTCGCGCTCCCCGAAAACCGGAACGACGTGGAGACGCTCTTCCGTCTCGCGCACGTGGTGCACTCGTTCACCGAGATCGACCCGCTCCTCGAGAACCTCGTGGACCTCGCCATTCAGCACCTTCACGCCGAGAGGGGGGTGATCTTCCTTCGGGACAACCACGGGGACCTCTATCCCACGGCGGCCCGCTCCCTCTACCCGGACGAGCTCGTGGACGTGCAGCGCGTCGCCCTCTCC
>JAJYLS010000431.1 GCA_021787555.1 Acidobacteriota bacterium
GCCCACGACGGAAACCTGCGCGCTGGAGGAGATTTCACCGAGCACCCGGGTCCCGGTTTCTGGAGCATAATAGCATGACTGAGCGCCCCGCCCGCTGGCTCGATTCCCGTCTCGGACTGGCGGGATTCGTGCGCCGCGGTCTCGTCCATATTTTTCCCGATCACTGGTCGTTCATGCTCGGCGAGATCGCTTTGTACTGTTTCTTGACTCTCGTGATTACCGGGCTTTTCCTGGCCATGTTTTTCAACGCCAGCGCCGCCCGAGTGATTTATCACGGCCCCTACACAGCGCTCGAGGGGGTCTCCATGACGGCGGCCTTCCGCTCCGCGATGGCCCTCAGTTTTGAGGTTCGCCTGGGCCTGCTGATGCGCCAGATCCACCATTGGGCTGCCTTGGTTTTCGTAGCGGCTATCGTGGCGCACTTGTTTCGCGTGTTCTTCACGGCCGCTTACCGCCGGCCCCGGGAAATCAACTGGGTGGTAGGCATGACGCTGCTCATTGTCTCCATGGCCGACGGTTTTGTCGGGTACTCGGTTCCGGACGATCTGCTTTCCGGAACCGGGCTGCGCATCGCTTACTCGATTGTGCTCTCGATACCGTTCATCGGCCCGTGGCTTGCCTTTATTATTTTTGGCGGCCAGGTTCCCACGCATGTGATGATCTCCCGGCTCTACGCGCTGCATATCTTCCTATTCCCCGCAATCATCTCCGTACTGCTGGCTGTGCACCTGGCGATCCTCTGGCACCAGATGCACACAAACTATCCCGGCCCCGGGCGCTCCGACAGCACGATTGTCGGCTCCCGGCTCTGGCCGACCTACGCGGCCAAGGCAGTGGGGTTGTTCTTCCTCGTTTTTGGAGGCGTGGCGGTGCTGGCCGGGCTTGTGCAGGTCAACCCCGTCTGGATATACGGCCCCTTCGATCCCGCGGCCACCCTTCCCGGAGCGCAACCCGACTGGTACATGGGTTGGGCGGAAGGCGCCCTGCGGCTTTTCCCGGGCTTCAATTTGCACATTGGAAACCGATTGGTCCCTGAGGTCTTCTTTCCCGGCGTGCTGATTCCGCTAGTCCTGTTCGGGCTGCTCTACAGTTATCCATTCCTCGATCGCTGGATCAGCGGAGAGCGCGACGAACACCACGTTCTGCGCTATCCCTTTCAGCAGCCCTTCCGCACCGCCCTTGGAGCCGCGGGAGTCATGTTCCTGCTGGTGATGTTGTTCGCCGGCAGTGACGACGTCCTCGCAGTCATTTCGCATGGGTCCGTGATCACCATTCGGAGCATCCTTCGCATCCTGGTTTTTGCAGTCCCCGCTGGGACGATGTTGATCATATGGGGCGTGCGGCTGCTGATCCATCGCTCGCGCGATTGACATCTCTCCGGCGCGCCGGCGCCGCCCTGTTGCCGGCTCAGAATAGAATCTTCAGCGAAATGATCACCGCCCGAGGCGCACCGCTCTGGGTAAGCGGAAGTGTGCCGAATCCCACCCAGCCGAGGCCGGGCGTCAGCGAGGGATTGACCGCGATGCTTTCCGCGGGCCCACCGAAGTTGGGGTGGTTCGACCCGTTCATGGCTTCCATGCGGAACTGCACGAACTTGCCTTCCCACGGCAGGGCGAACTGCTTGTGGATCGCCGGGTTCCACTGGAACATTCCCGGATTGCGCAGATAGCCGACGTTCAGCGGATTGGTGCGCGCCTCCCACGGCAGAAGGTTGTGCCAGCAACTCATGTTGTTGTTGATCCAGTGCGCCTGGTTCTGGCCGCCCTGGGGCACGAAACTGGTGCAGCCGGGGCCGTAGAAATCCGCGGCGGGAATGGCCAAAGGCGTTCCCGATCCCCAGACGATGGTGGAATCCACCAGCCAATGATTGAGCACGGCGCCGAGCCACCCCGACGCGTTGCGGGCCACCACCCCTCCCTGGCCGATGGGCAGCGGCCAAACCGCGTTGAAATCCACGTAGTGGCGCCGGTCGGCACTGTCCAGCCCGCGCCACAGTTTTTCGTCCTGGAAATTGCCGTTGTTCAGGTAGCTGGTCTCGTCCATCCAGTTCGAGTACACGTAATTCGCCACGAAATCCAGGCTCCTGATCTTGCGCTCCACGCGCACCTGCAAGGCGTGGTAGTCCGATTCACCCGATGGATCCTGGCTCTCGGTGACGCCGTTGAACAGCGCATACATGCGCGTCAATTGCCATTGCTGGATCGTCGCCGAAGATCCCTTCGGCGTGGTGACCGGCAGAACGCCGTAGAACGGATTCGGCACGTTGGTGTTGCACAGTGCGTTGTTGCCATAGCAGGCTGCCTGCTCAGCCGAAGGAATGATGCCCATAGAAGTGCTGACGTCGATTCCGTGTGTGTGGCTGCCCACGTATTCGACGTCCAGCAGCGTGTTCTTCGGCAACTGCCGCTGGATGCCGATGGACCAGTGCTGCGTGAATGGGATGGCCCGGTCCATGTTGTCAAACGTGATGGCCTGGCCCGCCTGCGTCGCCAGGCCCAGGCTCGCTCCCGGCGGGGCTTCGGCCCCGTTGGGATAGGGGCGGCCGGAAAGGAAGGAATTCGTGGGCGTCAGGCCGCCATCCAAAGAATCAATGTACGGCGTGGTCTGGTTGAACCCGATGGCATTGGTGCCGTTCCGGCCCCAGGAATAGTAAATGCCGTAGCCGGCGCGAAGAACCGTCTTCGGAGTGATGGCCCAACTGATGCCGAACCGCGGCTGCCAGTTGTTCCACTGGACGTTATACGGAGCGCTCGACGCGCCGCCCACCCCGGCAAACAGCAGGCCCCCGGTCAACGGATTCGCGAATTGAGTCGAGATCTGGCTCGCGTAGGGATTGAGGCAGGTGGTGCAGAAGCCGGCGTTCATGCGGTCGTAGCGTTCGAAGGGCGATTTGTCCACGTCCCAGCGCAGGCCCATGTTGAGGGTGACATTCTTCAACACCTTGAAATCGTCCTGGATGTAGGCGCCGTAGTAGTGATAGCTCACGAAATAGTGAGAGTCCCACGAGAGGTTGCCGCCGGTCGGATCGCCCAGCAGCAGGCTCGCAATTCCGACGCCTTGGCCCTTGGTGGCAGCGTACGGATTGCTCTGCGTCCAGCCTGGGCCGAAGCTGAACACGCCGTTGGGCTGTCCGGGAATGCCGTCGGTCCCGTTCTGCACGTCGAGGAACTCGAAGCCGTAGTGCAGATTGTGAAGCCCCTTGGTCTGGGTGAGGCTCGCGTTGAAATCCCACTCGTTGTTTACGCTGCCATTCTGCGTGTTGGCGAAGGCCTGGGTGAAGGTGGGGATATCGACTTCCGGCACGATATTGGGGTGCGTGGTCGACGGGACAAGCGGCATGGCGAGGCCGCCGATGTCACTCCCGGTGAAATTCTGCTGCACCGCATCTCCGTTTACGTTGTAAGTCGAATAGCGGCCGAACGACAGCTTGAAATCCGCGACCATTGACGGCGAAACCACTCGGGTGAGGTCCGCGACATCTTCGTAGCGATCGGCCGTGGGGAAGTTTGCAGTCGTGGCGACGTTCGGGAAGCCGTTGCCGGGAGCGTGCGACTGGTCGCGCTGCTGGGTAGTGAAGAGTCCGTAAAACCGCGTGTTTTCAGAGAAATACTGGTCGATGCGGCCCATATATTGGTCGTAGGCGAAATCGCGCGCGCCCGCAATGGCGTAGTTCTTGGACGAGCCCGCCACCGTGGGTAAGGGGTACTGATTGACGATAGAT
>JAJYLS010000432.1 GCA_021787555.1 Acidobacteriota bacterium
CTCGACCAAGCGATCTAAGAAGGCCATGGCCAGCGGGCCGTCAGTAAGATACTCGGCCCATTTGTCGAAGTCGACATTGGTGACCAGCGCCGTGGAGCGCTTCTGGTTGCGGGAGGCGATGATTTTTGTACAGCAGGTGGGCGGCCTGCGGACACTCCGTGCGTTCGATGCGGTCGAACCCGAATTCATCGATGATCAAAAGGTCGGGATTGGCGTAACGGCGCAGCCGCGCGGGCAGGGTCTTGTCGGCGAGCGAAGCCGTCAGATCGCTCAGCAATTCGGCGCTGGTGCGATACAAAACGCGATATCCGTGAACGCAGGCCTTCTGCCCCAGAGCCTGCATGATATGACTCTTTCCGATTCCGCTCCAGCCGACCATCACCAGATTGGTCCGGCGGCGGATGAAATCGCCTGTGGCCAGCTCCTCGATCTGCACCCGGTCGAAGGTTTTGGGATTAAAGTTCCAGTCGAAGCCTTCCAGCGTCTTGTCCTCCGCAAAATGGGCTTCTCGAATGCGTCGCGCGATGGAGCGTTCGCGGCGGGCATGGGCCTGCGCGCCCAGCAGGAGGTCGAGAAACTGAAGATGGGATAGGTTCTCTT
The DNA here is from genome assembly GCA_021787555.1 of Acidobacteriota bacterium. GTDB lineage: Bacteria > Acidobacteriota > Terriglobia > Bryobacterales > Bryobacteraceae > JAJYLS01. Next base: position 601 of record JAJYLS010000432.1, read on the forward strand.
TTTCCGCCTGGGAGAGGACTTGGTCCAGGGCCGCTGGTTCCAAGGGAATCGCCAGCGTGGAGCAATGGCTTAAGCACTGGTCACGTAGTTGGTTCGTGGGGATCGTCGTCGTCTTTTTCATGGCCGGTTTCCGTTCCTTCCAGCAGCGCCTGATATTCCGCTGTGGGACGAGCCGATAAGGGAGCCTGGCGGAGGATCTCCGCGAGTTGTTCCTGCGCTTCCGTGATGAGGGATTCCTGCACCGAGCGCGGGCGCGCCTGCGCCGCTAGAATCCGCTCCACGGCGCTCCCGGAGAAAGCGCGGTAGCGGGCCGCGCGTTCCAGCGCCCGCGCCAGGTCTTCGCGGTGGTAGGTGGCCAACAGCCCCAGCACGCGCGCGGCCTCATTCTTCCCGCAGCGGCGCGTGCGCACCAGTTCCTCCAAAAACAGAATTCCATCCGCTCCGAACTCGGCAAAGCGCTCCTTCAGCAGTTCGTATTTCTGCTGATGATCGCGTCCGGGCGCGTGCTCGGGCAGCGTATGCTTCTCGCCGGTGATCCCGGAAGGGTACAGGGGATGGCGGGCGATCTCCCGCACGTCGGGCCCGTATACGATGAGTTCTTTCTCCGTGATGCGCACCGGCAGCAGCTCGCCAATCCGCTGCCAGGGCACGGAGTAGAAGTTCTGCCGGTACATCACGTGGCCTTCGCTGTTCACCGTGCGGTAGAGGACCTGGGCGGTGTCGTAGGGCCGCGCGGGTAAGCTCAGCAGATGCGGTTTCTCTTCTTGAAACCGGTCGATGGGCCGGGCTTTGATCTCATGGTGAAGGCGCACATCGGCGGTGTGCGCGAGCCACTGTGCCGTAACCTCATTGAGATGCTCCAGAGAGGTGAACGTGCGGCCGTTGAGCAGGTTCTGGGAGACATAGGAAAAGGGGCGCTCAATCTTACCCTTCGTTTGCGGCCGGTGCGGACGGCAAGCCCAAGGTTGAAAGCCGTAATGGGTGGCGAAGGCCAGAAAGCGCGTGTTGTAAATCGGCTGATCTCCGTCATAGCCAGTTACTACGACTTTCATGTTGTCGTAGAGACAAGTGGCAGCCAAACCGCCGAGATATTCAAAGGCGCGGACATGCTCCCGGATGGTGGTGGCGAAATCCTGCTTCTCCACGAACCGCACGTACTGGCGGCGCGAGTACGCCAGGATGTAGCTGAAGGCATGCACGCGCCGGCGGCCTTCGGCGGTGAAGTTGATGTCGTAGGGGGAATAATCCATCTGGGCCTGCACCCCTGGCGCCGTCTCAAAGCGCCGCACGGGCGGCTTGGGCGCATTCGGCCGGAGCGCGCGCAACCGCTCGCGGACGATGGTGTAGCGGCCCTGGAACCCTAACCGGCGCAGCTCTTCCTGCAGGCGCACCGCGGTGAGGTTGGGATAGCGTTCCAGCAGTTGCGCGATGTGATCGACGAAGGGGTCCAGTAGGCTGGGTCGCGGCGGGCGCTCCCTTTCCGCGGCGCCGGTGCGGCGGTTTTCATGCGCCGCCAGCGCGCGGGCTACGCTTTTGCGGTCGACGCCCAGCAGGCGGGCAATCCGCCGCTGCGAAGCGCCGCCATAGTGCAGCCGGACGATCTCGTTGCGCGTAGACTCGTTCATGCCTGCTCCAGTTCGCCGACGAAGTCCCGGCTCAGCGCGGCCACCGATCCGGCATCCCGTGCCAGACGTTGGAAACGGGGAATTAGGATCACGCGATCCTCGGGCGTCAGGCCCGTGCGGCCATGGTGTGCCAGCCACACTTCCATGCGGCCCAACACATCCAGCAGCAGCCCCACACGCTTCCAGACCTTGTTCCCGTCCTCGCTCAAGCGCGGATCGTGCACTGCCGGGAGCGCGCCCGTGGCCTGCGATAAAGCTTCCCGCGGATGGTGCAGGAGGTATTCCTGCTGGCTCCGCTCGGCGCAGCCCATCCACAGGTCCACCACCCCGGCCAACTCGGCGCCGCTCAGCGACTCGCGGCGGATGGCCTCCAGAACTTCCGCCTGGTTGCCCTCGGGCAACCGCACGATCTGCCGTGCGGCGGTGGGCGAGAGCAGCCCGACGCGCAGCTCATCCCGCGCCGTGGGCCCCAAACGCTCGATCAGCGCCAGCCGCCGGCACACCCAGCTCTTGTGCCGGCCCAACAACTCGGCTACTTCCACCTGGCTCATGCCGTCTTCCCGCACCAGTGCCTGAATGATCCACGCCTCTTCCAACTCTCGTGTGCGGCCCCCGGCGCGATTCAGCCCGTAGATGGCCGCTTTGGCGGTGCGCTCATCGGCCTCCAGCAGCCGGGCCGATAGACGCGACAGGTGCGCCAGCGTGCGTGCCGCCCCCAGCCGCTTGAACCCGTCGATCAGCTCGTAGCGCTCCTGGCGCCGGCAGACGACGATGGGCGACAACTGCCCGTAGCGTTCCAACGAGCGCGCCATGGCCCGTTCCGCTTCCGGCAGATGCAGGCGGTAGCGGCCATAGTGTTCCCCGATCTGGCGGCATTCCAGCGTCAAGACATCTTGTTCGGCCCAGCGCAACACAGGTTGAATGTAAGCCAGCAGCCGGGCGGGATCAATATGTCAAGCTCATCTCGGGAGCTTTCGTGGCGATCAGGGCTGCCGCACCGGTGGGTGTCTGCGCCGGAGATGGCGACGCCAGTCGCACCGCCGTCGCCAGCGCCGTTCCCGTTCCCAGACGCGCTCCATCGCGCGCCGGCAAGCCCGCGAACAGAACCGTTGCCGCGGCGATCGCCGCGAGCGAAGGAAGCACGCATAGCAGCCCGGCCGGTCGCAGCAACCCTCGAAAAAACTTCTTAGTGATGACCCTCGGCCGTCCCGGAACTGCTGTCTTCTCCGCTGGTTTCTGGTCCTTCCGCCGCTTCCGGTAGCGCCGGCTTTGCCCGTTCCGCTTCCGTTTGCCCGCGGCTGTCGCCCGCCACCGCCGCCCAGCCTTCCACTCCGACCACTGCCGTGCCGCCTGCCGGCACTCCTCGCTGCAATACCGCTGGCGCGCGTGCCGCGGCTGAAACCGGCGCTCGCATCCCTTGAGCAAACACCGACGCCGTCGCGGCCGGCGCACGGGCCGCTTTCGCCCGCCCGCCGCTTGCTTCTCCCGAT
>JAJYLS010000094.1 GCA_021787555.1 Acidobacteriota bacterium
GTACGCTTACCGTGTTTGGCCAGCGCCGTAGCGCCGCCAAAGCCGGACCAGACAGCCGCGCCCGCGGTGGTTTTGAGGAAATCGCGGCGGGTAGATCGAGCCATTTGGAACCCTCCTTAAGAGACACTCTACCATTCGGACCGCCGCGATGGTGTGACGGGTTTACACCCTGGCGTGGTCCGCGTCGGGACCACGCCCTGCGAGCTCAGCGGCGCCGCAAATCCGGGGTGAAGACTACTTTCCGGTGTAGCCGTCGAGGGTGTGGTGCTCTTGGTAGTACTTGCCCGCCGCCGTAAGGTTCTTGGGCATCTCCTCTTTGCTCGTGATCTTGGCATGGCAAAACGTGCAGGTCTTCCCGGTCTTCTTAGCGAACACCGGCGTACCATAAGAAGCCGTTGTGCAAACTAGAAAGCCCGCGGCCAGGATTAAAGAGGGAATTGCAACTTTCAACGCGCGCATTATTTCTCCTTAAATTGACATTGCAGGAAATAATATCCTGATGTCTGAATATCCAGCTTTATTATAACCCGTATGTGGAGGTTTGCGACAGGGGCTCCGGACGGTGTTAGGTTCAAAAATCCGCCATGGCATTGGTAGTGCGGCACCTAAGCATGGAGCCAGAAATGCCTGGAAAGAAATCTCATAAATCCCGGATTGTGAAGGGCGCTGGAAATCACGGCGTCCGCCAACCTCCGGCGCGCGCCCGCAAGAGCGCCGGGGAGACTGAAGGCCAATACGCACGCGATCCCAAGGGCCGGCGCGGCCAATACGGAGCGGCCGGCAACGCGCCGTTGATCAAAAAATGAACGTGCCGTGCCGCTTTGTGCGTTTGCAACAGCACTCCCCGCTGCGGCCAATCCTCCCATTTGTTCGCGGGTGAAGTGGCGAACGAGCGGGCGCTGGCGCTGCAAGCGTTTACTTCAGTGGTGTTCGCGGCGCCGTGAAACGGTGGTTCCGGAAGATAGGAACGGAAGCTATGCCGCGGCTTCGGCCGCGTTGAACCGTACGGCCACCAGGCGCGAGACGCCGGGCTCCTGCATGGTGACGCCGTAGAGCGCCTGCGCCGCCTCCATGGTGCGCTTCGAGTGGGTGATCACCACGAACTGCGTCTGCGCAGACATTTCGGTCAACAGGCTGGCTAGGCGGCCGATGTTGGCTTCGTCCAGCGGAGCGTCCACCTCGTCCATCACGCAGAACGGGCTGGGCTGGTATTTGAAAATGGCCATGAGCAGCGCCACCGCCGCCAGGGCCTTTTCGCCGCCCGAAAGCAGCAGCACATTTTGCAGACGCTTGCCGGGAGGCGAGCAGACAATGTCGATGCCCGACTCGGCGGCGTTCTCCTGGTCGGTGAGGCGCATCTCGCCGGTGCCGCCGCCGAACAGCGTCTGGAAGCACTGGCGGAAATTCGCGTTGACGGCCTCGAAAGCTTCGGCGAATTTCTGGCGGGAGACCTGGTCGATTTCCTGAATGGCTTTTTCCGTGTCGCGGATGGAGTCAATCAGGTCCTGGCGCTGCGCGCTGAGGAAATCGTGGCGCTGCTGGGCTTCCTGGAACTCCTCCATGGCCGCCGGATTTACCGCGCCGAGCGCCTCGATGCGGCTGCGAACCTCGTTGCACTCCTCCTCGGCCACCGCAATGGCCACGGCGTCGGGAATGGGGGCATCCGCCGGCGCGAGTTCTTCGACCGCGCAGTTCAGTTCCTTGCGGCTGGTTTCGTCGAGATATTTAAGCTCGGCCTGCTTGCGCACCAGGTCTACTTCGATCTGCGAGCGCGCTTCGTGTTTGGCGGAAACGGCGGTGCGGAGGCCCTTCAGCTCCTCTTCGCCGCCGCGCAAAGTTTCGCGCATGCCGTCGCTCTCGGCGGCCATCTGGTTGACGCGGCCCTCCAGATCGCTAATGCCTTCGGCCAGTTGCGCGGATTTCTGGTCGAGAGCGATATTATCGGCCAGCAGCCGGGCGCGCTGCTCGCCGAGACGCTGGATCTCGGGCGCAAGCGTGTTGCGGCGGTTGCCGATTTCGCGGGACTGCTCGGCCAGCCGGGCCATGGCGGCGCGCTCGCCGCGGTGGCGCTCCTCGATTCCAGCCAGTTCGGCGCGGGTGGCGGCATGTTCTTCGCCGATCGAAGCGGCCTCGGCTTCCAGTTTTTCGAGTTCCTGGCGCTGCGCTTCAAGAGTGGCTTCAAGCTCCGCGCGGCGGTTCTCGCGCTCCGCGACGGCCGCGCGGTTCTTCTCACGCTGCTCGGCCGATTTCGCCGCGTCGCGCTGGAGGCGCTCCAGTTCCAGGCGTGCCACGGAAAGCCGCGAATTGGCGCGGTTGGAATCCTCGGTGAGCTTGCGCATCTCGTGATCCAGCGCCACGCGGTCCTTTTCGCGCGCCTGCTGTGCGGCACGCAGGCGTTCCAGTTCCGCTTCGAGCGCGATCACTTCCTGCCGGAGAGCATCCTGGCGTGCGAGGCTTTCATCGAGCGCGGCCTGCCGCGATTGCAGTTGGACGCCCAACTCGCGCGCCTCGCGCTTCATAGCCAGCGGACCGGCGCCCGACTTTTTCCCGCCGGTCACCGTGTGGCCGTGATAGCAGACGCCATCCGGCAGGAGGAAATAGAGGTGCGGCCAGGCGGTCGAGAGGCGCTGCGCCGCCGCGCGGTCTTCGGCCAAAAAACAGAGCGAAAGCCGCGGCAGCAGATCGGCGGCACGGTCCTTGAAGCCGTTGGTCAGGCGCAGCGATTCGCTCAGCCGCGCGGCGATGCCGGTTTCCGGGCCGATCGCGGGTTCGGGCAGCGGCGGCTTGCCGTTCCCGTTGGACTCGGGATGAACCAGAAACGTGGCACGGCCGTCCAGCCCGGCGCGCAGGAAATCCAGGCCGCGCTCGGCCTCGTTCCAGCTCTCCACCACCACGTATTCCAGTTCTTCATGCAGGAACTCTTCGGCCGGCTTTTCGAACTGCGGATCCACGTCCACGTAGTCCGCCAGCACACCCAGGGGCTTCAGATCGGCTTTGCCCTTGTCGAGCGCGGCGAACAGGCGCTTCACCGATTCCGTGGTGTAGGTGCGGTGCGCCAGTACCTGTTCGAGCGATTCCTTGCGCGCGCGAATCTGCGAGACCTCGGTCTTAAGCGCGTCGATCTGCCGCTGGATTTCGGCCGCGGCGCGGCGCCGCTCGGCTAAGCCTTCCTCGGTGCGGCGCCGGTCGGCGACCACGGATTCGAGTTCCATCTGCCGTTGCGCCATGGATTGCGAAAGCTGCTGCCGGGCCGCGGTGAGGCGCTCGATTTCGGCCGTGGCCATCTGCTCCTCGCGCGTCGAGCGCGCCGTCTCGCGCTCGATCCCCGCCAGGTATTCGTCGATCTGCGCAAGCTGGTTGCGGAGCTGGGAAACCTCGCCCAGCAGCCGCAGCGCGCCCTGCCGTCCGGACTCGATGGCCTGCTCGCGCTCGCGCAGCTTGCCCTGTAGCGCCTCGCGCTGGCGGTTGATCTCGATCATCTTCTCGCGCGCCTGCGCGATCTGCTGTTCGAGAGCCAAGATGCCCGCCTGCCGCGCTTCAATTTCCTGCGCCAGGGTTTCCAGGCGCGCGCCCAGCTCTTCCGATTCGCGCTCGGCTTGCCCGATGCGCTGCTCGATGGCGCCGCTCTCCTTCACCTGCGAGGCCAGCCGGCCGCGCGTGCGCTCCGCCTCGACGTTCAACTCCGAAAGTTGCCGGCGCGCTTCGGTCAGCCGCTGCTCGATTTCATAGCAGGCGGCCTGCTGCTGCTCGTGGGCCACCTCTTTTTCCGCCACCTGCTCGTCCAGCGCTTTGGCTTCCGCCGCGGCCATGCTGAGGTCGATGGCCGTCTTGGCGGCGTCCCGCTCCAGCAGGCGGTACTTGCCCGCGAGCACCACGCGCAGGCGGGCGTCGAGGTCGGTTTTCAACTCGGCATAGCGCCGCGCCTTGGACGCCTGCCGCTTGAGCGAATTCACCTGCCGCGTGACCTCTTCCAGAATGTCGTAAACGCGCGCCAGGTTCTGCTTGGCGCTTTCCAGCTTGGCTTCGGCCAGGCGCTTGCGTGTCTTGAACTTGGTGATGCCGGCGGCTTCCTCGATCACCGACCGGCGGTCCTGCGGCTTCGAGCTGAGGATCTGTCCGATGCGCCCCTGCTCGATGATGGCGTAGCTCTCCGGCCCGAGACCCGTGCCCATGAAAATGTCCTGGATGTCGCGCAGGCGGGCCATGTGGCCGTCGATCAGGTATTCGCTTTCGCCCGACCGGAACAGGCGCCGGGTGATGGTGACCTCGGCTTTGCGGGGCGGTTGGCCGTTTTCCACGGCCTTGATCTTGTGCGCGGCGGCGGCGTCGTAGACCTCGGGATCCACCAGCGTCATGGTGACGTAGGCCATGCCGAGCGGCTTGCGGTCGCGTGTTCCGGCGAAAATCACGTCCTCCATCCGCGTTCCGCGGAGCGTCTTGGCGGATTGCTCCCCGAGCACCCAGCTAATGGCATCGCTGATGTTGGATTTCCCACAGCCGTTCGGCCCGACGATGGCGGCAACGCCCTCGCCGTTGAAGCGCAGTTCGCTGCGCTCGCAAAACGACTTGAATCCCTGCAATTCGATCCGTTTGAGTTTCAGCAAAAGCGTTACCTCAGTTCGACCGGGGGAGTTGTCACTATACTAAACGCGCGGAGCGAAAAAGTAAAGTACCTCCACCGCAACATCTTGTGGCCCTGCTCCATTAGACCATATATCTAGGATAGCGATGGCCATTTTGGCTTCCTTTTTTCCAAAAAGGCCCGGATACCCTCCTGCAAATCGGCGCTCCGGAAGAGGTCCTCCCGCACCTGCCGTCCGATTTCGCCGGCCTCGCGCCAGTCGCGCCCCCGCGTTTCGTGCGCGAACCATAATCCCGTGCGGATGGCGCTGGGACTGGCGGAGGCCACGCCCGCGGCGATTTCGGCCGCCCGGCTTTCCAGGTCCGCTGCAACCTCATGCACCAACCCCATCTCCCGGGCTTCGCGCGCACCCAAAATCCGGCCGGTGAGCGCCAGTTCGAGCGTCCGCCGGTCGCCCAGCACGGCCGAGACCGCGCGGTAAACCAGGAATGGCCAAAGGCCGAGCCGGATTTCCGTCAGGCCGAATGTGGCGTGTTCGTCCGCGACCACGATGTGGCAGTTGGCCACCAGGCCTGTGCCGCCACCCAGCGCCGCGCCGTGCACGGCGGCGACGAGTGGCACGCCCAGGCGGAAGCCCACGGTAAACAGGCGCTCGTGCACCTGGTTGAGTTCTTCCGAGGAAGCGGCGCCGATTTCACCGAGGTCCATGCCGGCGCAGAAGGACTTGCCGTTCCCGGTGAGGAGAATCGCGCCCAGGGAGGGGTCCTGGCCGGCTTTTTCCAGCGTGTCGGCCAACTCGCGGCAGAGCGCGGCGCTCAGGGCATTGCGCTTTTCCGGCCGGTTCAGCGAGATCCACAGGACGCGGTCTTGCCGGCCGATTTCCAGAAGCGAAGGCATGTGACGCGCACTTCGAGAGAAGCCGAGCAGCGGCTGGCGCGCGGAGCCCGCGCCATTTACAGCATTATAGACCCGGAGGCAGCTCGATTTCCAGCCCCAGCAGCGCCGCGCCAAAGGTCTTCCCTTGCGCATCGGTCCGCAGAGAGACGGTACCGCCTCCGCCGAGCGCCTGGTGCAGGAGGAAATTCAGCGCGCCGAGATTCGGCAGTTCGAAGCGCTCGACGGGTCCTTTCACCAACTCGCCGAAGTGCCGCTTGACGCGCTCGGCGGTTACCTCGCGCACCAGCACGGGATAGTAGCGCCCGTCGTAGGCGATGACGCCGATGTTGCACGTGTCGCCTTTGTCCCCGGAGCGGGTATGGGCGATGCGGGAGAGCGGGACCTTCATGGAGATAAGGATAGCGCGGAGTTGACCGCGTCACTCGTAGCGCAGAGCACGCACCGGATCGATTCGCATGGCACGGTGTGCGGCCAGAAAGGCCGCCAGAAGGCCGAATGCGGTCACAGCCGCGGTTGCGGCCAGCAGGCTGGCAGGGTCGTGCGGTCGGATGTTATAGAGCTGTGATTCGATCGCCCGAGTCAGGGCCCACGTCGCCGGCAACCCGAGGAGCAAGCCTGCCGCGATCGTCGCCGCCACCTGGCCAAGAAGCATGCGCATCACCCTTAGGTGCCCGGCGCCCAAAGCCATGCGGACACCCAGTTCGCGCGTGCGGTGCGTGACATCGTAGGCCACCGAACCATACAATCCCACGCACGCCAACACGAGCGCGACCGCGCTAAAGAGGCTCACCAGCGAGGCAAACAGCCGTTCCTGTGCAAGAGTATCGTCGATCTGCCCATCCTGCGTCTTCACCTCCGTCAACGGCAGCGTACGGTCGATTTCCGCCACTGCGCGACGCATTCCAGCAATCGCCGCGGCCACACTACCTGTGACCCGCACTTCGAAGCTCATTTCCTGAGGCCACCCGAAAGGGCACTGCGTATAAGGCGCGTAGATCGTTGCCGGCACATCGCCGCGCAATCGAGCGTATTTCGCATCCCGTACGACGCCGATCACTTCGACGTCCGATTCCACCTTATTGAACGACCAACGGAACCTTCTGCCCAGCGGCGATCCGCCGCCAAAGCCGCGACGTGCCAAAGTCTCGTTGATCACCGCCACTTGTGGTCGCGCGGCCATATCGCGCAATGCAACGCCCCGGCCCAGGATTACCGGGATCTGTATCACTTCGAAGAAGTCCGGCCCCACGAAATTAAACGTGGAGCGGACCGTGTGGCGACGCTCAGTGCCCTCCACGGAAATGCTGCCGTTCGACATCCAGCCGCTGATTAGCCGCTGCGCGGAAACACTGGCGCCGGTCACTCCCGGTGTCTGCCTTAAGCGTTCCAGCACGCTGGCATAAAGCTGGTTGCCGCGCGCCTCGGCATACCCGTTCTTTCCCGGAGCCAGGTCGAAGAGCACCAGGTGATGCGGATTGAACCCCAGCGGCAGCGAGCGCACATTGGCAAGACTGCGTGTGAACAACGTCGCCCCGGCGAGCAACACCAGGGCGACCGCTACCTGCACGGCCAGCAGAACCCGGCCCATGCCCAGACGGCGCGTGGCGGATGCCGCGAACGTCTCTTCCCGCAATCCGCCGGCAACATCGACGCGCGTCGCCCTCACTGCCGGCGCCAGCGCGAACAGAAATGTGGTCGCCAGCGAGACTGCCACTGTGAAGCCGAGGACCCGCAGATCAGGCGATATAGCCACGGAAATAGGAGCTGCGCCGGAGGAAACCAGCGCCACGAGCGCCCACACGCCCCACCACGCAAAGCCCATTCCGGCTACGGCGCCGATGGCCGAAAGCAGCGCGCCCTCCACCAGCAACTGCCGCACCAGCCGCCCGCGACTTGCTCCCACGGCGAGCCGCACCATGATCTCCCGCTGTCGCACCGAGGCACGCGCCAGCAGCAAGCCGGCTAGATTGGCGCAGGCCATGAGCAGCGTCAGTCCGACCACCGCCATCAGGATCAGCAGCGGCCGGCGGTACGCCCGCCGCAGGCTGTCCAGCCCCCGGCTGCCGGGATCCAGATATACGCGCGGCGCTTCCGTCCCCAATTGGCGTTTTAGGGGCTCGGGGAGATTGGCGGCAATCAGGGCTGCCCATTCGTTCTTGGCTGTGGTTTCCGCGCGCGGCGCCGGGAGCCGCGCCATCACCTGCACCCAGAACAAATCGTCGCCGAACCACACTGTGCGCTTAAGGCCGGCACCTTCCAACTGCTCGCGCCATCGAATAGGCAATGTAATATCCACCTCGGGCGTGCGCATGAACCCGCCCGCCGAAACGCCGAAGAATTCCTTCGATGTAATGCCGATCAGGACGCACGGCTGGCCATTCACGTATAGAGTTTTGCCGATGGCCGCGGGATCGAGCCCGTAGGCGCGGTCCCAAAACCGGTAGCTTATTACCGCCGGGGGCAGCCCGCCGGCCGTTTCGTCATCTGCCGCGAAGGTGCGCCCCAAGATTGTTTCCACGCCGAGCGCCTGGAAGTAGTTCCCAGAGGCCACCATAGCGCCGGCGGCCAGCGCTCGCCCGTTTGCCGCCACATTCACTGGACCGAGAGGAGAGAATCCCATCACGTCTTTCACAGCCCGGCTGTGCGCGCGCATCTGCGTGAAGATGGCCCAGGAAAACACATTGCGGACCCAGCCTCCTTGTCCATCACCGCCGCCGCTGGACCATGTTGCGTTCAAATCGAGGTCCGCGTGAGCGCCCCACCGCGCCACCACGAGTTGTTCGGGACTGCGCACCGGCAACAATCGCAACAACACCGTATCGAGCAAACTGAAAACTGTTGTATTGGCGCCGATTCCGATGGCCAGCGATGCGACCGCGACCGCCGTGAATAGTGGCGTCTTCCGCAGCATGTGGGCGCCCCAGTGGAGATCGCGAACCAGGCTTTCGAGAAAGACCAGCCCGCGCACGTCGCGGCACTGTTCGCGGACCTGCTCCACACCACCGAACTGAATGCTGGCGGCTTGACGGGCCTGCGAGGCGCTCATCCCCTCCGCCCGGTTCTTGCGAGCCTCCATTTCGAGATGAAAACTCACCTCTTCCTCGAGTTCGCTCTCGGCGCGGCGGCGATGCGCGAGAGTGCGCAGCCGCAGCAGAAGATCATGCCCAGCCCATATCATGCCAATTCCAACACCCGGCCTATGGCCGCGGTCATGCGGGTCCATGTCTCGGCCTCCAGCTCCAGTTGCTTTCGTCCCGCCGCTGTCAGGCGATAGAACCGCGCACGCCTCCCCAGCTCGCTCACTCCCCATTCGGCCTTCATCCAGCCTTGGTGCTCCAGCCGGTGTAGCGCCGGATAGAGCGACCCCTGATTGACCCGGAGAACCTCCTGCGAGACCTGCTGAATCCGCTCGGAGATCGCCCAGCCGTGCTGTGGGCCGGGGAGAAGTGTGCGGAGGATCAGCAGGTCGAGAGTTCCCTGGAGAAGATCGAGCTTAGACGTTCGGCCCATACTGTCGGATGCCTCCAATAAGATTGCCCCATTTGTTGTCGAATGTCAACAACAAAAACAGGCTATCGTGCGGGCAACGTGCCCTGATACATGCTGAACTGGAACTTGGCCTCCGGCGGCGCCCGGCCGCGTCTCTGTCCACCGCAATGTTTGGCCGGTTACAAACGGCTCCTGCATACGATATAATTCCACGCTATGACCGACACTGCTCACAGCCTTGCAGCCGAACCTTTCGAACGCATCCAATGCCAGTGGTGTCAGAGCATGAATGAGAAATCCGCGCTGGCCTGCCACTCCTGCGGCGCGCCGCTGGACATCCGCAACCTGGTCAGCGAATCCGGCTGGCGCGAAGCACCCCGGATTCGGGATATGACCAAGATTCAGTTCAGCTCCAGCACCTGCCAGGTGGAAGGGGAGATCGTTCCGGCGGCGGAAATTCATCTCGGCGCCGGCGACTCCGTGTTTTTCGAGCACCACGTGATGCTGTGGAAGGAAGAGCAGGTGGGGATGTCGGTGATGGCGTTCTCCGGCGGGCTCAAACGCGCCTTCGCGGGCATGCCGTTCATCATCAGCGTGGCCTCCGGCCCGGGGCGCATCGCGTTTTCGCGGGACGCCACCGGCGAACTGGTCGTGCTGCCGCTGCACCCGGGCATGGAACTGGATGTCCGCGAGCACGCCTTTCTGCTATGCTCCCACCAGATCGCCTACTCGTTCGTGCGGATTAAGGGTCTGTCCAATATCCTGTTCGGCGGGCAGGGCATGTACATGGACCGCTTCGTCACCTCGCAGACCCCCGGTCTGCTGATTCTGCACGGCTATGGCAACGTTTTCGAGCGCCGCCTGGCCGCCGGCGAGAGCATCATGGTCGAGCCGGGCGCGTTTCTGTACAAGGACTCGTCAGTCGGCATGGACGTCGAGTTTCAAAAGCTCGGCACCGGCTTTTTCGGCGGAACCAACATGAGCCTGGCCAGGGTGACCGGTCCCGGCCGCGTGGGCATCCAGTCGATGTACGTGCATCACCACACCGAGTAATCCCATGTTCTGCGTAGAATGCGGTACCCCCATCTCCGAAGGTCAGAACTTCTGCCGGAATTGCGGCAAGCCGGTTCGGCGCCCGGCCGCGGCTGCGGCGGCGGCACCGGACGTGCAAGCGGTCCCGGTGCCGGTGGTTGCGGCGCCGCCGCTGCCCACGCCGGCTACGCCCGCGCACGCGGGCACTGCCATGCGGTGTAGCTGGTGCGGGGCGGACGTGGACCGCTCCGAGTCCGCGTGTCCGCGCTGCGGTGCGGCGCTCGAGCGGCCACCCGCCACGGCGGAAAGCGGCTGGCGGCAATTGCCCGGCCGCAAGGACATGGCCAAGCTCCAGTTCGGCAACTCCTCGTGCCAGATCGAGGGCGCATACGTGCCGGTCGCCGACATGAACCTGGCCGCCGGAGACAGCGTCTACTTCACGCATCACGTCCTGCTCTGGAAGGAACCGCAGGTCAATATCAGCGTGATGTCGCTCAAAGGCGGGTGGAAGCGCATGTTTGCGGGCCTGCCGCTTATCATGACGCAGGCCGCGGGGCCCGGCCGGATTGCCTTCTCCAAGGACGACCCCGGCGAGTTGATTCCCGTCGCCCTGCAACCCGGCCAGTCGATCGATGTGCGCGAGCACATGCTGCTCGCCGCTACCTCGAACGTCGGCTATGACTGGTTCCAGACCGGGATCTGGTTCGAAACCAAAGACGACAACAATACCGAGACGCACCACCCGGTGGGCCGGTTCATGGACCGCTTCCTCGCACCGCAGACTCCCGGGTTGCTGATGCTGCACGCCGGAGGCAACATCTTCATTCGCGACCTGGCGCCCGGCCAGACCATTCTGGTGAAGCCCACCGCGCTGGTGTTCAAAGATTCCACCGTGGGGATGCAGCTTCACTTCGAGCACCCGGGGGCGCTGTTCGCGATGTGGCGCCCATGGGGGAACCGCTACCTGTGGCTGCGGCTCTCGGGACCCGGGCGGGTGGCCATTCAGTCGGTATTCGAGCGGATCGAGGGCGAGTCGCGGAACATGGTGCGCTGGTCGAGCGCCACGGCGACCCGCTGGTAGCGCGGGCGCGACGCCCGGTTATTGTTGCGCGCCGCCGCACTCCGGGCAGAAGCGCGCCGCTTTCGGAATCGGTTTCCCGCAGTTCAGGCAGAACTTGGTGGCGCCGCCAGCAGACGGCGCGGCCGGTGCGGCCGGTGCCTGCGGCGCGGCCGGCGGTTGCGGCTGCATGGCGTTCATCATCTGCTGCGCCATCACCATCCCGGCACCCAGCCCGGCGCCGATGCCCGCTGCGCCGCCACCTTCATTGGCCGCCGCGATGGGCATCGATTGCGCCACCTGGAACTGGGTGTAGCGGTTCAGGTCCCCGATCATGTTCATCCCGATCCGCTGGTCCAGCATCTTCTGCAATTCTTCGGGCAGCGAGATGTTCTCCACCACGAAGCTTTCAAGCGAAAGCCCCAGGTCGCCGAAGACCGGCCGCAGCGCCGTCAGCATGGTCTGGCCGAGTTGCGCCTGGCTGCCCGCCATATCGATGAAGTTGACGTTGGCGTTGGCAAACGCGGTGGTCATCTGTCCCACGATGGTGTTGCGGAGTTGCCCTTCCAGGTCGCCGACGCGGTAAATCTCGCGCGATCCGCTCACCTTCTCGTAGAAGACCCGCGGATCGGCAATGTGGTACGCATAGATGCCGTACGCCCGCATCCGCACCGCGCCGAACTCCCGGTCGCGGATGGTGATCGGGGTTGCCGTGCCCCACTTCTGATCGATCCTCAGCCGCGACGAATAGAAGTACACGTCCGACTTGAAGGGAGACTTGAAAAGCTTGTCCCAGTTGAGCAGGTCCGTCAGCAGCGGAAGCGTCTGGGTGCTCAGCGTGTACAGGCCCGGCGAAAACACGTCGGCAATCCGGCCCTCATTGACGAACACCGCCAGTTGCGAATCGCGAACCGTCAGTTTCGCTCCGGTCTGAATTTCCTGATCTTGGATCGGGAATCGCCATGCCAGGACCGAATCGTCCGATTCGGTCCACTGAATGACATCGATAAACTGCTTCGAGAAAAAGCTCATGTCGGGTCCTCCAGACTCCCTGAGTGTGCGCCTTTCCAGGGCGGCCCGTTACATAATACCGAAATTCGACCCCCATTGCGGCTGCATTCAAACAGATTCAAACAGATTCAAACAGATCGGGCCCCGCACGGGTGCGCCGGCCGGGTCGAGATGTTATATATTGTTTGTCTCGGTACTATGCCACACATCTGTGGACGATGGCACAGCAGCCGGCTGCACCGGCATCCTGTAATGGCCGGAGCGGCTAAAGGAAGCGCTTCCCCGGCCGAAGTGCGGGCGCCCACGCACGAGGAGATCGCGCGCTTGGCCTATCGCTACTGGGAAGCGGGTGGGCGGCGGCACGGGTCGGCGTGGGATGACTGGCTCCGTGCCGAGCGCGAGCTGCGGGGAGCATAGCAAAACACGTTTGTTGTGCCTTTCCTCCGTGTCTCTCTGTCTCCGTGGTTTTATCCCAGGTATCTCATCAAATCTTCCGTGCGGAAACAGTGCGCGAAGGCGGTTTCGCTGGTGATGCGCCCCTGGCGGACCAGTTCGGCCAGGGATTGCTCCATGGTCATCATACCTTCGGCGCGGCCCACCGAAATCTGTGAGCGCAACTGGTGATCCTCGCCTTTGCGCACCAGCGCGCGCACGGCATCGGTGGCGATCATGATCTCGGTGGCGGGCCAGCGCGTGCCCGCGTCTGCTCCGGGAACAAGCTGCTGAGCGATGATCGCGGCGAGGGCCAGCGATAGCTGCTGCCGGATCTGCGGCTGGTTGGCGGTGGGGAAGGAATCCAGGATGCGCGCCACGGCCTGAATGGCGTCGTTGGTGTGCAGCGTGGAAAGCACCAGGTGGCCGGTTTCGGCGGCGGTGAGAGCGGTGGCCATGGTTTCGGGATCGCGCATTTCGCCCACCAGGATCACGTCCGGCGTCTGGCGCATGACGCTGCGCAAAGTGACGGCGAAATCCGGCGTGTCGCGCCCCACCTCGATCTGCTCGATCACGGACGAACGGTTCGCGTGCTGGTATTCGACCGGATCTTCGATGGTCACGACGTGAGCGGCGCGGCGCGTATTCACCAGATCGATGAGGGCGGCGAGGGTGGAGGTCTTGCCGCAGCCGGTGGCGCCGGTCACCAGCACCAGCCCCTGGCGGCGGTCGGCCAGCCGCGCCAGCGACGGCGGAAGGTGCAGCGAATCGAGCGACGGGATGCGCGAAGGCAGCAGCCGGATGCTGGCCGCCAGGCTCCCGCGCTGATGGTGAATATTGATCCGGAAACGGCCGAGGTTTTCGCGCACAAAGCTCAAATCCACGGATTTCTTCTTTTGCAGCTCCTCGAGTTGCCGCGGTTCGAGCAGTGGCAGGACGTGGCTCCGCACATCCTCGGCATCGAGCGGCGGCCCGGCGGCCGCGATCAGAGCGCCGCTCACACGCAGCATGGGCGGGACGCCCGCAATCAGGAGCACGTCGGAAGCACCGCGCGTGGCGGCCATCTGTAAGACGCGGTCAAGCGAGGCGGTGGATTGCGGTCCGGAGTAGTCTCGGGCCCCCGCCGATTTCTGGCTGGGCGCCGCGCGGTTCAGCTCCTCTACCAGTTTTGAAAGCTCATTGTCATAATCGCTCATAACTCGGAACTCCACCTTTGGTGAGTGAGTTGGCCACCAACCCACCGCTTCTTCTATTCTGACGCGCGGAAGGTCAATCTTGCCGGCGCTGTACACCGTAGACGTGGATGCGCCCGGATTCAAGAAATTCGAGACAACCCATGTTAAGACCAGCAGCCCGTGGCAAAACTCGTCGAGCCGGAAAAGCGGGGACTGGCTCCGAAATTCCGCGCCGCTAACCCGTTGGAAACAGAACACACATCCCCGCGAAATTTCGGTGCCTGTACCCGGTTTTCCAGGGCACTTACTTCTACCACGGGCTGCTAGACGCCAACACGACGCTGGCGGTGAATGCCAGCCTGGTGGTCGGTGCGGCAACCGAAAGCGTTGAAGTGGCGGCGCAAACCACGCCGCTGGGCGATTTCAACTTCGGCACGGACCATGGCGCTTGCGCGCGGCCTTGACGCGGGGGCGCGAAAGTTGGTAAATTACCAACATGGCGGTCGGCTGCTTGAAATGGCAGGAGGCGCTGGATCTTCTTCACCACTGCCTGGAAGAAGGCGAGGTGGTGCCGACCAAACATTTGCGGGACGAACTGGCCAACGAATCCATCACCTTCGAGGATGCCTGGATCGTGCTGCGCTCCGGCGCCATTTACGATGAGCCGGAGCAGGACATCAGGACCGGGGATTGGAAGGATCGCGTCGAAGGCTACGAGCCGGGCAGGAAGTGGATGGCCATCGCCCTGACGTTCAGGAGCACGGAGACGGCGTTTCTCGTCACGATCTTTTCGATCGAATCGAGGAGCCGGTCCTGATATGGCGCAGAAGCATCCGAAGGCGCAGCGTAGGAGCAAGGCCGTGAGGAAAATGGAATGCGCGAATTGCGGCGCGGAAGCCCGCGTCGTGCGCGGTAGTTATGACTTCACCGAGAGCGGGCTGAAGCACGTGCGGTTGCAAGGCATCGAGTTGATCGTCTGCGATAAGTGCGGCAACGTCGATCCCATCCTTCCGCGGGTGAACGATCTGATGAGGATGCTCGCCGTGGCGGTGATCGCGAAACCATACCGTCTGGGCGGCGACGAGATCCGGTTCCTTCGCAAATACCTCCGCATGACGGGAGACGAGTTCGGCCGGCTGCTGCATATCAATCGCACCAACCTGTCCAAGTGGGAGAATGACGAGGATAAGGTGGGGGCACAGAGCGATCGTCTGATCCGGGTCATTGCGCTCAGCCTGGGCGAAGGGCTGAAGGGGAAGCTGGAGGAGGTAATCCGGAAATTTCCGGAGATCCAGGACGAGCCGGCCGCGGTGCGAATCGACATGGACACAGAAAAGATGTCCTACCGGTATGTGGAGGCGGCCTGAAGCCGGAAGGTGGAAAATCGCCAGCACGCTGAACGGCGTCCTCGAAAATCTGCGCGCTCACGAAAGTGAGTTGCAGCGACTGGGTGTGTCCCATGCCGCTGTGTTGGGTTCCATTGCGCGCGGCGAGGCCACGGGCGCGAGCGATGTCGATGTACTGGTGGAACTGGACGATCAGCGGCCGATGGGCATCTTCGAATGGTTTTGCGCACTACCGAGCCGCGCACCGGGGCGAAACGTGCGCGGGCGCGACGGGCGGCGCGGCGTGGGCGCGTCCGAGATGACGCCCGCGACACGCGATAATCCGATAATCTGCACACCAGTCCGGCCCGTAACGGACCACGTAACGGACGAAATCAACGGCCGAAGTTTAGCCGACTCTTAACTCTTTTGTATTGTTTCTGGTGAGCGCGGAAGGAATCGAGCCTTCAACCTAGCGATTAAAAGTCAGTCCGAAGGCTTTGCTCGCCATCGCTCGACGTTATCTAACATGGCTAATTCGCAGAGGCTTACCGCGATTGGCTTTGTTTGGCATTGCGCATGCGTACCCGGTGCTTTCAAATGGCGTAGGCACAAAAGCGGGCACACTTGCCAACCCGTTAATTGGGTGCGCCTAGAATCCCAGCAAGGTTCACATTCTTCCTTCTGTGCTTCCGGCCGTCATCGCCATCTATTGAGAAGACCGTGACGGGACTTTTCAGATCAGATGCCGAAACGTCGAAATCGAATTCCAATATTACGGTTTTGCCATGGTTCATAGCGACGTGCTTGCTTGCCGGCTGGATCTGGTTTTCCCCGCTGACCAGAACGAGGTTCGACTCTCGAAGGTAATCGCCGCTGGCCGACACCATCCCCGGAATCGGGAAGATTGCAGGGCCCAGTCTGGTGGTGACGAACGCATGGAGTTGTCCATCCGCACGAACCTCATCAGGATGTAGTTCTTGCATTCGGCCCTTCGCACTGGCGGCCCGAAGTGCGATAGACTGCCAGTCATCACAGAAAAGGATATCTTCGTAACCGGCAACCGCTATTTTCTTGCCTCGGATGCCCTTCGCTAGAAACTGGTGGGCATCTTTGTACTGGCGACCCTTCTCAATAGCAGCCTGAATCTGCGCGGGGGTCAATTTCACTTGGGCGGAAGCCGCTAGGCAGAGAGCAAGACACAGCATTGTTGTTCTCATCGGCCGCACTATACCACACCTCGCCATCCGAAATGGGTTATATTCACTCATGGCGCGCCTTGTCCCGGTATCATGGACTGGGGCTGAGGGCGGGGACAAGCCTGCGATGGCCGAGGATGAGAAAAAGGTAACCGGGCGGCAAGTTACGCTCCGGGGGGCCGCCGCCAGCGGCGGTGCTGGCGCCGAACTGCTTGCAGTTCTGGGGAGTATCACAGAAAGCGGAACCATCAGCAGTTCTGGCGTGCGCCAACTAGCGCAGTGGCTCGAGGCCAACGAGGGCTCCGAGCTGCCAGCAGTTGCCTTTCTCCAGAAAGCACTTGAAGGAACTACCGGCAACGATTTCACGGAACTGTACAAGGCCCTGGAGCGCGTCCTGCCGGCCGAACCACGCAAACTGGCAAGATCCAGACGTGTGGCGGCGGCTCAACTGCTGAAATCGGAGAACCGCGAAGCCATGGCCGTCGTGCGACGCCTCGCAGCGGAGGAGCGGGAGCGAAACCGGCGCCTGCATTCCGCGAACTTCATGGTTGCTGGAACCGGGTATGAAGGGCGTTCCAGGATTATCGAGCGGGAGTTGCGGCCTGGCCAGGCCGTATATCTCGTACGCGATCCAGACAACATCTATGACAGCAACGCCGTGCAAGTCTGCTTGGCGAACGGCCATCAAATTGGCTTTGTTCCCCGCGAAGAAACTGAACAGATGGCGCCGATACTTGACCGGGGATGCCGGCAGGTTGCGAGCTGCATCAAGATCCTGACGGGTGGGTCAAGACCCATCCCAGTTATAGAGGCGGACCTTTACCGTTCTGAAGCGGATGTTCCCGGCACAGTCGAAACTCCAAAGCCGGTGGTGGCGAGGTCTAGGGGTTGCGCGACGCTCACGCTGGCGGTCTTAGTCGGATTGGCGGCCGTAGGGGTTCTCCGTTGGGTTCTCTTGTGAGGTGATACCGTGAGACTGACCGCGTAGGACCGGCATCGCGAACCGGTCCAAAGGCGGCGGCGAATCGATTTGTGAATCGCAAGAGTGAGCGATGGCCGATGCTAATTGTTGGCACGACCTTGGGGCCCGGTTTCGGGCACTATTCCACCCGTTCGACCTTCGGGTGGACCGGGATCAAATACTAGGCGCGGACGTACAGTGGCACATAGTCACGGGCCAGGACGAAACGCGCCTTCGTTTTGAATGATATATTGGCTGACGGCCCATCTTGCACGCTCGCGAAAAGGCTAAGTGAAATGAAAACTCGATCGTTCCTGCTCATCTTGATGGTTATGCCGCTATGGGGCGTGGATACTTCCACCCAGCAAGTGCCGGTGGAGATTACGCACGAGAAAGGGAGTTTTAGCGGGCAGTTGTCTGTCTCTCTAAGTGGCTCCATGAAAAAGGCCAGGGCCGAATGGACCGCGACGATTCGGAACATGTCACCGCATAACGTCTTCCGGGCCGCGTTTTGCGTCAAGGCGTTCGATGCCGCCGGTCACCAGATCAAGTCGAGTGGCAACGAGTGCGTCATAACGCTGTTGGGAAACAACTGGCGACCCGACGCATCGCTGAACTTCAAAGGGAAGCAAAATATCAAGATCGGCGACGCAAACGCTCCGGTCCAGGTGTCGAAGTACACCGTTTCCGCCACTGAGGTGTTAGACGTATCTCCGAATCTGCGGACCCTGGGTGCGCGCTGTCCCCTCGTGTGGTCTTCGGCTCTCAGGGTGTTCGCAGACAGGAAATTTCGGCCAACGGTGCTCGATAAGGACAGCTTCACGGCAACCTACGCCTATGATGGCGGAAGGATCGACACCGGGTCTACGAATTTCCTGAAGGCGTATACAACGGCTTATACAGGCTGGACGATGGTATGGGAATCATTCCGCGTCGATAATGCTTCGCTGTATCTCCGTGAAGAGAAGCCGGGAACGTGTACCGCGGAAGTGAAGATGAGCTTCGCCGGGTTCGGCAGGCCCTTGTTCGGGCAATACGGCTGGTATGCCGTTGACTCGAATTTCAATCTTGAGAGGAACCTGTTGGATGGAGTGGAAACCCTATCCAAGCAAGCCGCCAGCGACGATCTGGACAAGGCGATCAGCCAACTCCCGACAGAAGCGCCGAAGCCCGCCGAAAGGGAGGCAGGGCCTCAGTTGACAATTACGTCGGAACCGAGCGGGGCAGAAATCGAGATTGACGGCGAATTCATCGGCAACACCCCGACCACGGTTGCTGTGAAGAAGGGTAAAGTGGTCGTGAAGGTGACGAAGGCCG
>JAJYLS010000095.1 GCA_021787555.1 Acidobacteriota bacterium
AAGACTCGGATTGAACTTTACCTCAGAGAAGTCAATGAGACGCCAGCGGTCTTCCGCTGGAAATACAAGCTGGAGACACTGTCGGTAGTGTAGTTATTGATACATTATTTCGGAATCACTATACTAGTGGCCGATTACGCAGGCCTGTCCCAAGCTGGCCTCGATTACGCGCTGCACGTCCACTACGTCGCAGGTTCCGGTTCCCTGAAGATCCGCGCTTGAGCAGGGCGCAGCACCGATCGCCTGATTGACGGCCAGTTGGACGTCGAGCGAATTGACGACGCCGTCGCCATTGAGGTCGCAAGAGCGAACGCTGGTCAACAGACCCCACACGCTCCCGTTCCACTCCTTGACAAAGATCTGACGTAAGGTGCCGTACTGGACCTCGCCCCAGGCGGCGACGAGCTGCCCGCCGAGAACCGCGAGGTTGACGCGCTCCGAGCTGCCGGCGCTGGGATTGGTGTTCAACGAGCCGCCCAGAACGGTCCACGCTCCGTTGGAGTATTTGGCGACGTAAGTCTGCGCAGGCTTCCCGAGGGCCTGCTGTTCAACCCATCCAACATACAAAGTGTTCGTGGACGGGTCGGAAACCAGCGAGGGCCGGAATGCCCAACCCGTGTTGGCGTCCTGATTGAGCGGCCCCGTGCCCACGAGGCCCCACGTGTTCCCATTCCATGTCTTCACAAACAACTGGTTCACACCGCCCTGGGTTCTCTCGACCCAGGCGACGTAAGGCTGCCCGTTGAGGTAGGCAATCGAGGCATCATAAGCCCAGCCGGCCGGATTGGAGTTCAGTGAAGCACCAAGTGAAACCCAGGATGTTCCGTTCCAGGTGTCCACATAGACTTGGGGAGCTGTGGCGGCTTCAAACGTGGAGGACTCAATGTATTCAGTCCACGCGACAATCGGATTCGTCCCATCGGTGGTAATGGCAACAGAATCGGCCAACGGGCTTCCGGTGGAAGATGCGGCATTCCGATTCAGCGTGCCCGTGCCCACCAGGTTCCAGGTGCCTGCCGCGGCGTTCCACTGCTTGACATACAAATACTGGCACCAGGGATAGCAGGAGCGGTCGTTTTCCAGGAACGCGATGTACGGAATGTTGCCGGCGCTGGCCATCTGCGAACGGCCTTGGACGACGAGCGCCGTCGTGCTGTGGCCCACTCCGACCGCGCCGCCAACCCAGGAAGACCCGTTCCAATACTTGGCATAGAGGCTGTTCGGCAGAAGCTGGCCGGAGTTACTGGTCTTGTACCAGGAGATCCAGGGGGTGCCGTTCACAGCCGTCATCGAGGGGGAGTGGGCTTCATCGAACCCGTTGAACTCGGAGTCCAAAGCCAGATAATTCGTGCCTAGACTGGTCCACGCCGAGTTGGAGTAAGTGCTTCCGTAAACATGCGGGTAATACTGGTTGCCGCTGTCAAAGGGTTCGCCGGTTTCGCTCCACCCGAGGAACAGGGAGGAGCCGCTGGAGGCCAGGGCAGGTTCGTTCGCCCAGGCGTCCGAATGGAGATTGTTCGAGCCGGCCGGAGCCGGAAAGGCGACGGTTGTCGATCCGGGATTGGGACCGCTCCCGGCATACCGGAAGAACCACGTTTGCGCAGAAGCGTATCCCATCGCGGGACCGTTCGCGTACCCACCGGTGCCGGTCCAGACCAGGACAAAGATGTTGTCGTCCGAATCGTACGCCAGGCGCTGATAGGAGGGCATGGGGGCGGACGGAAGCGTCGCCGCAAGGAGCGTCCACGTGTTCGCGGACGGATTGTAGGCCCAGGTGTCAGTCAGCACGCCGGACCCGTTCGCACCACTGACCATCAGAAAGACGTCGTTGGTGGAGTCATAGGCGAAACCGGCATACTGGCGAGGAGCGGGCAGCGTGCCGCCCGGATTCAACTTTGTCCAGGAGTTCGCCTTCAGGTCATACATATACATGTCGCTCGTATAAGTATTGGCGCCCGTGATGCCTCCGAAGAGGTAGATCTTATCGGTCTTGCTATCGTAGGCCGAAGCGAAAAAGCCGGAAGCTGCCGGCGGGGTGCCCGAGGGGTTCATGTTCGTCCAGACGTTTGTCGCCGGGTTATAAGTCCAGGTACCGGTTCCGCGGTCGTAGAGGACGTAGAGGTCCTCGGCGGTGTCGAAGGCCGCGGAGGCCTCGCTCGTCAAACCCGGCATGGCCGCGGTCTGCGCGTCCCTGCCGGTCAGGCCCACGGGGTCGAATATCCAGGTATGTTCGGGTCTTTCATAACCCTGCGACCCCGACTGACAGCAGTAGCTGATCAGGATGTTGAGATTCGGGTCATACTGCAAGAGCCCGACGGGGTGGCCGCTCTCCGGCAGTTG
The DNA here is from genome assembly GCA_021787555.1 of Acidobacteriota bacterium. Classification (GTDB taxonomy): domain Bacteria; phylum Acidobacteriota; class Terriglobia; order Bryobacterales; family Bryobacteraceae; genus JAJYLS01. The sequence goes on from JAJYLS010000095.1 coordinate 2,341, forward strand.
TTCGGAATGGAAATTCCCAACCAGTCCGACGAGGTCCCACCGGTTCGAGGAGAAATCATAGGACAGCATTGCCTCATTACTTTCGGAAGTAATGTTGTGGTAATTGTCCCACATAAAGAACTTCTTCACGCCAGAGGCATAGACCAGGTTTTCGTAGCCGACCACCGCGGCCGGGAAACCGTTTGTCGGAACCATCGTCCAGGTGTTGCTTGTAACGGAGGTGCCGCCGGAACCGCCGCTCGATGTCCCGGTACCGGAGGAAGCCGGTGCTGAGATGATCACCGCGGTGGCGACGGATGAGGTGCCGAGCGTAGCCGTAATCGTGACCGCAGCGCTGGTGGCGGAAGCGGACGCTGTTGCGGGGAAAGTCGCCGTGGAAGCTCCCGCGCTGACGACCACACTGGCGGGAACGGCAAGTGTCTGTGAATTGCTTCCCAGCATTACCGTGGCGGCGGTGCCAGCCGCGCTAAGCGTCACGGTGCACGATGCGGCCTGGCCGGGGGCCACCGTGGCGGGAGCGCAGGAAACCGAGCTGAGTCCCGGGGTTGAAAGCGCGGTCAGAGTGAGCGTGGCGCTCTGGCTCGTGCCGGCGAAAGCTGCCGTCACAGATGCGGTCTGTCCGCCGGTGGCGGATCCGGCAGTTGCCGTGAAAGCAGCAGCGGTGGCGCCGCTGGAAACGACTACGCTGGCGGGCACGGTGACTGCACTCGAGTTGCTGGTGAGCGTGACGGTCGCGCCGGACGCCGGCGCAGCCTGGGACAGAGTTACAGTGCAGGTGGCCGACTGTCCGGAGGATAAACTTGCCGGAGCACACGACAGCGCGGCCACCGCCGGTGAAGAACTGCCGCTGGACGAACCATTCCCCGCTGGAAGAGTGGCGGTCACGTTCACAGCGCCCGTGATGGTCAGGGTGCCGCCGGTTCCACTTCTCGGGAACGAGATGGTATACGTGTTGTTGGCATCCGACCAGGTGGCGCCGACGGTATTGGTGTCCGAAGTGGGGGCGACGGACGCCGGCACGTTGGTGTTGGTATAATCCGTCGCCAGTATCACGTTAAGGAAGTAGTCCTGCTGCTCCGGCGTGCTCGGGGTCTCTTCGATCCGCCACGAGCCCGGCTCGATAGGGCCGACGCTCGGGCTAGGCGACACAATATCGGTGGTGCTGGAGTTGTCGATGAATCCCCAGTATGGGCCGCTGCATTGGCCCTGCATGCACGCATTCCAGTTGTTGCCGGAACCCGGATTCGCCGGATCGTCAATCCAGAACTCCTTGCCCGGCCCGCCAACGGTCGTGATGGTCCCGCCTGCCGGCGAAAGCATCCAGCCAATCAACTTACCGTTGTATTGATACTTGCCGCCCGCACCGGTACCGCCGTTCGCGTATGTCAGTTGGGTGGAAAACTGGTTCGTCCAGTTCAGGGCTTGGGTAACATTTTCGGCACGGTCGATTTCATAGCGATTGCCAGAGATGATCGGCTGATTGATGCTATGCAGCAGCCATTTCTTCTGAAACGCCGCATTCGTGGAAGCCACCTCATCGTAGACGACGACATAAGCGGATGTGCCGTTTGGAATGAATAACATGTTCCGGATCACGCTCTGGGCGCGGTTGGTGCGGTTGACCGAGTTGGGCGTGGTGGCACTTTCCGGGTTGTTATAAGCCGGTGTGATGTCGACGGCGGCGTATGTATAGGTTGGCGTTGTCGTGTACGACAGCAAAGTTCCCATGTGGTAATAGTCGTATTCCGACTGCCAGTCGTACGTGCATCCCGGTGCAACCGCCTTGTTCAGGCAGTCCGGGGACACATACTGCGGAAACAGCTCGTTATAAAATGTGCCCGCCCGCCGTTGCCCACCGTCGTTGGCAAGGACTTCGGAGGCAGTGGTCCCATTGTTTAAGAAAATATTTCCGAAAGGTTGGTTCGGATAGACGTCCTTGGGGTCTATGATTAGCAATGTGTTCTGAGAGATTGCCTGTTTACCGTACTGAATCTCGTGTTCGCTGTTCGATCCGGCCCGGTAGGTACCGCTGTTGATCGCCAGGTTACCGCGGTGAGAAATAGTAAACGATCCGGCATCGCCGTGGGTGTGCGACCAGAAGTTATCGCCATACTTGAGAGAGACGTCGGTGTCGTTTTCAGTCCATCCCGTTCGTGCGAATACCACCCCCCAGCCGTCGAAGTCTTTCGAGACCGGCAATGCGGCACGCGAAAGAACCGACTTCGAATTGCTGTCAGGTGTGTAGAAGGGCCATGCCGAAGGCTCGAAGCCACTCGGTCCGGAAGTAAACTCCTGATTGACGAGCCGCGCCCAGCCGCGCAGAACTGGGTCGTTATAGATCTCCGCCAGGCCGTTTAGCGACCCAAGCCCCGCCCCCAAATCATAGTTAATATAGTACTCCGGGGTGAGGGTGCCCGCCGCGACCTCGCCGATGTGCTCCATGGTGAAGTCGGGGCGGGTCACGTACATCGTCCAAGTCGCATAGTTCTTGAGCCAGGTGTTCTGCTCGAAATATGTCTGGCCGCTGGCGGACTCCCACGAAAGGAGGATCGGAACCAGCCATTGGTCCAGGCCAGGATTGTTGTTGGCATACTGGCTCCAGTCCTCGGACCATGCTCCGCCATTGTTACCGAAAACCTGGTGCCACACGGGAACGAAGACGTTGAACAGCTTATTCATCATCCAGTTCAGGTGGTATGTTCCGCAGGGCTTGGTGGAGCATTGTCCTCCGGTCGGATTTTGGTTGTCGAAATCCGGGTAGATGGCGAATGCGGCGATGAAGCCGTCGGGGCCGTTCTCGATGTAGACCTGGTCGTTATAGGGACTGGCGTCCAGACCGGTATAATACTCTTCCCAGACCTCAGCATTGACTTCCAGTTGATTCATGAATGCGGTGCGGTCCGCGGAATCCAGGTAATTGTAGAGCCAATCGTAAACCATCGCCAGCCGAAGTCCGGTGTAGCCCTGGTAACCATTAAAGATCCGGATCTGGATGCCGGTGCCGGAAGGCGGAGGATTGCTGGCGTTCTTCAGCACAATGCTGTTCTGCGTAGCAGAAACGATGGAATACTTGCGTCCCTCAATCGATAGGATATAGTTTCCGTTCCCGCAGGTCGATCCGCCGCAGCCGGTGAGAAAGTTGGCGGAGGCACTGGTAATGGTATAAGTGCCGTTCCCCACTCCATCGTTGACCGCGTAAAGGAGTTGTCCCCAAGTCCCGCCCAGATTGGCGAGTTGCTCGAACTTAGCCAAGTCGGCGGCAGCGAGGGTGGTGTTCCCGGCGGCCTGATTGGCCAGGTATGCGATCAGGGCCCGCCGGAACTGGCCCATGGTGGATGGCGGATTAGTCGGATCGAAATTCGCCGCAGCCGTATCGTATTTCGCCATCTCTGTGGAGTTAGCGGCGAGGGCCAGAAGATAGGCTTGATCCGGATGGGGCAACCGCGGGTGGCCGGTGTTCCAGGTGGAAGGAATGGAGGTCGTGCCGGTTTGAGCCGGACAGACGGCCGCAAGCATCAAGAAAATGGTCGTTGCCAGAACGGCCGTAACGGGGGAAAGGCATCGGCCGAAAGGCCCGCGTGCCGAATGTCTAGAGCGGAAAAGCATAGTGGTCTTTCTAAGGTTGCGTCGGAGTGTGTGTGCTCACTCCGTATATCGCGGTGGTTTCTGGTCCGTTCGGGACGAACGGAGGCGGGGCGCCCTTACACGACAGCAGACCTGTTTGTATCATGCAGATGCTCAACCGCGCAAGACGTAACATACCCTCTCTTCAGTTCCAGTCACGACTGGACAGCGGTGCCGGACCGGTTCGAGAACTCCGCCGGTTGGACCTCTCCAGGGGAATTCCGGCTGGGACACGGAAGGCTAACTGGCAAACTCCGGTTGGGCGATCCGCGGACTAAGTACTCGTCGTACTGCCCCGAACAGAGTTTAACACCTGGACACGTCCGTATTGACCTGCTTCTAGTTATGAAGACTGATCTAACGAAGGTTGTATGCCGCCCTTCACGCTCCGGCGAGGACGGTGCGATGAGCTGCGATCGCGCGCTCGCAACCTGTTGGAATCGTTGGGGTCGAGTCTCCGGAGGGCGATCCGGCGTCGTGCGTGGCGTATTACAAGGTACTGGACAGGGCCGTTTGGAACGAAAGTCGGTTACCCGAAATGTCTCTTGCGTGCCGCGGGAGGTGTGGAGCATCATCGAGCTGTTGAGGCCACCCTGCGACCGCAGTCTTGGGCCCCCGAGGTCTATCCTTAGACGTGCATGACCGCTAGCGACCGTCGATGCTCCAAATGCACGGGCTCGCCATTCATCGCCAGTGACCTCTGGCTGGCTTCGAGCACCTTGAGGACGCGCCAGGCGTCTTCGCCATCCGCCCGAGGGGTGCGGCGTGTCGCGATGCAGTCCAGGAAGTGCTGGCATTCCTCGGTCAAAGGCTCCGCCGACGGGATCGGGACGGTTTCGCCAGGATGCTTCTCCACGATGAACTGGCCGTTGACCAGTTCGATCTTCTTATCAAAGAGCTGTAGCTTATCCGTTCGCTTCACGTCGTCGAAGACGGCCATGCGGCGCTCGCCGACGACGACCATCCGCTGCTCTTTGTAGGGGTGCAGCCAGCTCACAAAAATGTGGGCCCGGACTCCGCGCTCGAACAACATCGTCGAGACAGTGACGTCCGCGACGTTCGGCTGGAGGTAGGCGCCGCCCGTGGCGGTTACCTGAATGGGCAGCGCATTGAGAAAGAGCAGGATGATGGAAATGTCGTGCGGGGCGAAACTCCAGAGAGCGTTTTCTTCGCGGCGCACTTTTCCGAGATTGAGGCGGTTCGAATAGATATACTCGATCCGGCCTAACTCGCCCTGCTCGATTAGCTCCTGGAGGCGCACCACGGCGGGATGGAACTTCAAGAGATGTCCCACCATCAGGACCTTGCCCATGTGATCGGCGGTGGTCATCAGGCTTTCGGCGTCTTCGCAGCGGAGCGCGATTGGCTTTTCGACAAAGACGTCCTTGCCGGCGCGCAGGGCGGCCTGAGCGATGCTGTAATGCGTTTCCGCAGGCGTCGCAACCACCAAGCCGTCAATGGTGGGGTTCTGGATCACTGCGTCGAGAGAGGCTTCCGCGCGGAATCCCGGATATTTTTCGCTGAGCTGCCGCAACCGCGCCGGCTGAGCATCGAAGACCGTGTAGAGGACACCTAGCTGCCGGAAGACGCGGACTAAGTTCTCCCCCCAATATCCCGCACCTACGACTGCAATCTTCATCAATTATTCCTCACGACTTATTCAGCGTCCCGTCGAGACGGGCTTGGCCAGGGCAGTTTCAATGGAAACGTCGGAGATCACATGCCGGTACTTGCCGGAGCGTTCGGGCGGCAGGACCGGCAGGTATTCGATGGTGACGTCCACGTTTGCGTGCAGCCTTTTTCTCAGGCCCTCCCGAATGCGGCCCTCGTTCTCCGGCCGGAACCGGTCGTTGCGGACCAGTTGCACGTGCAGGTGGTCCACCTTCTTCTGCCGGATGCGGAACTGCTCGACGCCATCAAGCTCGCGAACGATGTAGATAACGGAGAGGGCGTGGAGGATGGTGCCGTCGGGAGCGACCACGAAATCCGTGGTTCGCCCTTGAATCTTGTCGATCAGGGGAAGCGCCCGGCCGCAGGCGCAGTGTCCGGACGCCAAAGCGCCGACATCGCCGGTGGCATAGCGGATGAAGGGGACTTCGCGGGAATACAGATCTGTGATGACGATCTCGCCCAATTCTCCGTCCGGCACGGGGTTGCCGTGCGGATCGAGGATCTCGACCACGGTGGCGTCGGCCATGATGTGCATGCTGCCCCGCGGGCACTCGTGGCAGATGAAGCCGCTGTCCCGTCCGCCGTAACCGTTGGCAACAGGGCAATTCAGCGTCTCCTGGACGACTTCGCGCTGATGCGGGAACAGAACTTCGCCGGTGACGAAGATTACCTTCACGCCGGTTTCCCGCAGATCGATTCCCCGCTTGCGGGCGTGCATGGCCAGGAGGTAGATCGAACTCGGATAGGAGATGATGGTGCGGCAGTCGCCTTTGAGCAGCAGGCGCAGGTAGCGGTCCATGGTTGGCTCGTTCATCTCGAAAGCGGAGAGTAACTGCGTTGCCAGCAGCTTGTCCCGGAGATTTCGGATGCGGTCCTGGCGGGTCACCTCGACCGGGGAGCCCCAGATAGCATACTCCTTGTCGCCAGCCGAGAGGCCCCACCAGCGCATCACCCGCTGGCGGCAGGCAATCCAGGAGGCGATGCGCTCTTTGGGCAGGTCGTAGAGGAGCGGCTCGCCGGTCGAGCCGCCGGTCGAAAACGACGTCAGCTTGCCGGCGATCTGCGAGCGCAATTCGGCGCGGTGCCGACGCACATCCGCTTTGCGCATGAGCGGAAGGCGCCTCAGGTCCGCGGGTCCCTGAATATCCGCGGGCGTCAGCCCGGCCTCCCGCATGATGCGCTGCACATAGGGCACGTGCGCGTAGCCGTAGTCGATCAACTGCCGCAGCTTGCGGTCGCGCAGCGCGGCGAGTTCCGCCGCAGGCAGCCGGTCGGCCGCCTCCATCTCCTTCAGGATCCGAAAACTCGGATGTCCCTTGGCCCACTCATGCAGCGGGAAAAGAACATTCCACACCAGCCAGCGTTGCATCACATTCTCCTTCGGTCCTTATGCCGGACCTGTTACTGCGGCACCTGCCCCAGGGCGGCGCTTGGTCTCTTCGCGTGTTCCGGCGCGGCCGCCGCGCGGGGCCGGTCAAAACCATAGAAGCCATACAGCAGCGGCCGAATATTTTGCCAGCTGTAGCGGCGGCAATTTTCAAGTGCTGCGCGCTCGATGCGCCGCGCAAGCCCGGGTTCGTCCAGCACGCGCAGAACCGCTGCTCCCAAGGACTGCCAGTCGCCGGGCTCGACCAGCAGGGCACTCTTCTCGTGCTCGAAAATATAGGGAATGCCGCCGGCGTTGGTGGAGACCACCACCAGACCCGCCGCGGCGCCCTCGACCAGGGAGCCGGGAAAATTATCGGCGCGCGAGCCGTTCAGCAGGATGTCGCAGCGGTCGTAGAGCGCGGGAAGCTGAGCCTGCGGAACATATCCCAGGAACTCGACATTGCGCAGCCCAAGCGTGCGCACGAGGCTGCGCAGGAACGATTCCTGATCTCCGGTGCCCACCACCAGGAGTGATGCCTCGGGAAAGCGCCGCTGGACGTGGCCGAACGCCCGGATAACGGACTCGATATCGTACAGCTTGAGCAGGTGCCGGGTCACGATCATCCGGGGGGCAAGAGGATTGCGCTCGCGATAGACGAAGCGATCGAAATTGACGATGTTCGGAACCACCTCCACGGGGATCCCTATGCGGCGGCCAATTACGTTGACCAGGAATCGGGAGGGGGCCGTTACGACGTCGGCCATCCGGAAAAACGGGCGCAGGCACCACGCCGCGCGCCGCAGGAAATCGTCGGCCAGTCCTCCGCGGTAATTGAGTATCACCCGCTTGCCCCGTAGCCGGCTGAGCAGCAGGCTCGGGCAGACGATTACATAAAAGTAGAGCCACGAGCAGGCAAAAATGTGGACCACTTCGGCGTCGCGAAGCAGGTTCCAGAGCTGCGTGCAGAAGTAGGCGGAGCGGAAAAATGGCCGCACGCCCCGCAGGCGGTCCAGAAAACGGAATCCCTTCGGGAACGGGAGGTTCGATGCGAGGTAGCGCGCCTCGATGCCCTCGGCGCGCATCAAATCGTGCATCAGCTTTCCCTGGATGGCGATGCCGCCGTACGGCGGGACCGCCGGGCCGATCAACAGTACCCTTCGCTGCCGGACATCGAATTCGCGCGTCTCTCCCACTCTCAGCTTCTCCCGATGCGGCTCAGCAGCGAGCCGCCCTTTTCCACCCATTCTTCCGGGGACGAACGCCACCAGCGTTTGAGAATGCGTCCCATCGGATGCTGCCGATAGACACGGCGGACATAGGGGTTGGCCGGCAGCGCATCGTCAGCGGAGGCATTGCCGGCCTCTGCCTCTTGAAGAGCCTTCTGCATCACTTCAAGGGCCAAATCGATTTCCTCGCGGGTAATCACCAGGGGCGGGATTATGCGTATGGTGCTGTTCCCGTAACTGAAGGTTAGGTGGACGCCGCGGCGGCGGCATGCCTGCATGAATGCAGTCGTAAACAGTGGGGCTTTTTCCGGATTTTTGGGAGCGAGTGCGAAGCCGATTATGAGCCCCTGGCCGCGGATTTTGCGCACGGATGAATTCTTCTCCGAGAGAAGGCGCAGGCCTTCCATGAAGTATTCGCCATTGCTGCGGGCCCGCTCCAGGAGGCCCTCGCGGGAAACGATATCGATGACCGCTTCGACGGCCGCCGCGGCCATCGGTTCGGACTGATGGCTGGAGAGATTCCACAAGCCCTCCCGAACCACCCGGTCCGCGATAGCGGGCGTGGTGATCACGGCAGCGGCGGGAAAGCCGTTCCCCAGCGACTTCGATAGCGAGAGGATATCCGGCTCGACCCCGTGATGCTCGATCGCAAACCATGTGCCGGTCCTGCCGAAGCCTGTCTGCGCTTCATCTACGATCAACAAAGCGCCGTGCTCCCGGACTATTTCCGCCAGGCGCTTCAGATAACCCGGCGGCGGCAACAGCATGCCGCCGGCGGAAAGGAACGGTTCTACGATCACACCGGCGACGTTGTCCCAGTCTCCCAGCCAGCTTTCCAGCGATTCCAGGCAGGGAAGGGCGCAGGGCGATTGCGCGGGATCCGTGAAACATTTCATGCACTGCGGCGCAATCGGAATCCGCGCGGTCTCGGCCACGGTTGGAAGCGAATCCGAGCGATGGCGTGATGACAACCCGGAGCAGCTCTTGGTTGCCAGCGACGTCCCATAGTATCCGTGCGAGAGACCCACGATTCCCGTCCGGCCCGTGTACGCCTTGGCGAGACGGAAGGCAAACTCGTTGGCCTCGGTTCCGGTGGACAGAAAGATCGATTTTTGCAGCCGTCCCGGCGTCACCTGGGCCAGCTTGTATGACGCTCTCATCACCGCAGGTGAGAGGAACTGGGTGCCGGTGTGAACTAGGTGCCGTGCCTGTGCGCTAATGCGCTCGACGAACTCCGGATGATTGTGGCCCAGCACGCAGCAGAACATGCCGGCGGCCAGATCCAGAAGTTCTCTCCCATCCGCGTCTTTCACCCGACAGCCACGGCCCTCCACCAGGACCTCATCGGCGTATGGCATTGCCATGAGCACGTAATCGCCATACTGCCGCCACAGTTCCATGTTTCCTTGCGTCGATGCCGACATGCGGATCTCCTCTTCATTTCTTCGGGGCCGAGGCGGTCGCATCGGCCGACAGGCCGTCGTCCGCCAGCGGCCGAAAGGCGAATTTCAGTTGCTGTGTCGTGTCATCCCGGAACGTCAGGTAGATGTTGCCTTGGCGGATCCGCATGGAGCTGGTGAACCCTGCAAAATCGTCTTCCACGACCTCCGAGACCCACCGTCCTTCCTCCAGGTGGGCCACCTTCAGCAAGCCCAATCCGGCGTCATAATAGCTGACATACGGTACGCCTTTTTCGTCTATGGCGATGCCGTACCGGTCCGGGTAGCCGGCGGCTTTTAGAGCGTCCACCACGGAAATCCGCCATTTTCCGTCGCGCTTCGTAGCGTATTTCACAAGGTTATTCTCGGCATCCGTGTAGACGATGTGCGGATTGTCGTCCTTGTCCAAAGCCAGCGCTACCGAACGTACTTCGAAGGGGCGGTCTACCCCCTCGATTACATCGATGTTCCATGAGGTCCCATCCAGACTGGCATATCGAAGGCTCTCATTTTCGGCTTTGACATTCGTATAAGCGACTCTTGGTCTGCCCCGCGAGTCGCTGACCAGAAAATTGAACTTACCGCTGCCTGGAGTCGGGTCGATGGTCTGCACCTCCCACCGGGCGCCGGTCCAGGCGACTGTGCGGAGATGCAATTCGTAGTCTTCGCCAGCTCCCCAGTATTCGTAGAAGCTGAGCCGGGGATGATCTTGCGAGTTCAAGGTAATCCCCGTATAGAAACTGATGTTTTTAGCCTGAATCAGGAGCGTCAGTTTCTGCCAGGCCTTGCCGTCCCAGTGCGCATATTTGATCCTTCCCGTCCCCCATTCCTGGTAAGAAATGTGGGGACGGTCCTCCGAATCCAGAGCCAGCGAGCAAAACCCGGAGCTGCTGTCCAACACAGTGGTGAACCACTTGTCCAGTTTGTGGTCCCAATACCCGTATTTGAGCTTATGGAGCGCCTCATCGATGTAGCTGACGTGCCCGTTGCCGCGGCTGTCGATCCCAAGAGACGAATACGTCCCGGCAACCGAGGGATCGACTACTTCCGTATGCCACCCGGCAGCGTTCACGGGTACGGCGCCAACCGGTATCAACGCAACCAGCAGACACCAGTACTTAACGTTTCGCAGTCTCGAACCCATACCTGACTTCCTTCTCCGCGGGCCTTTTACCAGAATTCCCCAGGCATTTCCGCACCCATTGAACAAACAAACGGGAGAGGTCCGGAACCAACCCGAGAACCAGCAGCGCCACGAACGGCAGCGGGTCCCGAAGCGACTGTATCGGGTACACACGTTCGCCGCGGGCCAGACGGAGGAAGCGCCGGAATTCGCCGCTACGCTTTACCGCTGCCCGCAGCAACACCAAGCCGTAGACATCTTCCGCGACCCATTTCTGGCCGGTCCTCTGCGTCCCTATGGCAGGCCTGGCAAGTCCGGCCAAGTCACAATATGCCAGGTGGATGAGATCCAGGCCGCAGGCCTTACCGAGAACGTGCTGGTCCCATGGGCGCGGGTTGATCTCGATCAGCTTGTACTCGCTGGCTGCAGAATCTTTCTTGAACTCCACCTCGGCAATGCCGCTGAATCCGATCTGTCCAAGGAGGGTGCGGGCCTTTTCCAGCAGGTCGGGCCGGTAAACGGTCTGCACTATGCAACCCGTTCCAAACCCGGCGGGGACTTGTAGCAACTTTTGTGCCGTAAAGCCAGCGACAAATCGCCCGCTCCGGTCGAAGTAACACGCTGCGACGTAGAGCGAGTCGTCTCCACCGGCTACCATTTCCTGAAGGAGTACCCGTGTCTCCACCCGCGAGATCATCTTGTATTCAGTTACTAGCTGGCCGGGAGAGGATACCGGGATCGCTTTGCGTCCACCGACCAGTTCCCAGACGTTGGATCTGCGCCAATGATGCGCCGATTGGGGCTTCAGAACGCATGGAAACACGACGCTGGTCAGAATCTGCTCCAATTCGGCCCGGGAACGGATCGCCCAACAACGCGGCGCCGGTATCTGTGTCCGCTCCGCCTCCAGGAATGTTTTCCACTTATCCAGACAAATATCCAACGGAACTTTGCCGGGGATAGCGGGAATGTACAATCGCCCGAGTTCCTCGCGAAAGCGGTCGAGAAACAGCACGTCGTCGTCGCGGGTTGGAAAGATGATGGCCGGGGCGCGCAGTGCCGGCGCCAGTTCCAGGAGGAATTTCAACAGTTCCTCCGGTTGCGCGCGGGAATCAGGGGCCCGCTTGACGCGTGCGTAGCGGGTGTAATTGCCGTACGCACGCGGATGAGCATTCAGCCCGATCACCGGAATCCCCCGTTCTCCCAGGCTGCGCGCAATCCCCAGCCCAGTGTAGAACATGTTCATGACAATGGCCGTCGGTGGCTTCATCTTAATCTCATTCCCAATCCTCTACTCGCCTCGAACCCCACGCATACGGGCGTGAAATCCTGCCCATCAGGTAAGTCTTGGCGGACAAAATGGTAGCCGCCTCCTCTTCGGACAGGATGCCGCTGTTCCAGATGACGACAGGGAAGGCCGCCAGAAGCCCGGTCTTCGCCAGGAGCGAGATCGGAAGGGACTCTGCGCTGACCAATCGGCTGGCGAAGTACAATGCAGTTCCCAGCGCTAGCGCCACGAGTACGCGTCCCATACCCAGACGCAGTGCGTACACGGATTGGGAGCCAATATAGCAGGCAAGCGCCAACGCCAGAAAGCTCAACGCAGTGGCCCAGGCCGCTCCCATCATGCCGAACCGCCCGATCAGGAAGTAATTCAAGCCAAGATTCAGAATGGCGGCGCCTGCCCCGATGGCACCAACCAACCGGGTCCGGTCGATCAGGAACATACCGGTCTGCGCCATATAGGCAATACCGTAGAAGACGTAGGCGAGTGCCACCACTGGAATCACATTCCTGCATGCAGCAAACTGGCGGCCGACGAGAAAGCGCACGATCTCCGCGCTGAAAACCGCCAGCCCGAGTGCAGCAAAGATCAGCAGGAGGGAGTAGAGAACGCTGATCTGGTGGAAGACGGCCGGATGCCGCGGGTTCTTGTGAATTGCGTACATACGCGACTGCCACATCGTGTAAAACGGCTGCACGAGCAGAAAATTCAGCATGAATCCAAACTTATAGCCAACCGCGTAGATGCCGACGATCTCCAGCGATCGCAGACGCTCAAGAAAAAAGCGGTCCGAAAAATTCAACGTAAAGACCGCCATATTCGAAAACATCAGGGGCGCACCGAAAGCGAGCATCTTGTGCAAAGCGGCATAGCTCAAGCGCATAGGTACGCGGCGCAGCATCCAGATTGTGAATATAAGAAGCTGAAGCACAACCACTATCGGAGAGCTGCACAGGATCCCCATGAGCCCCATCTTGAGGAAGGCAATGAAAACGATGTTGAGCACCAACATCACAATCAGGCCGGCTGTCTCGACCCCCACAAACCAAGCCGAGGCTTCGCGCGCCCTCAAGTATGTCTTGGGCACAGTGACGATATAGCCGAGGATAAAGTTCGAGAACGAGATCAAGAGATAAATCGACGGTGTCTTGGGCCCGAAAATGAGCGCGGAAATCGGCCGGATAGCCCACACGGCCAGGCCGAACACGGTCAAGCCTGCCACCGCGGCGAAGAGAAACGCGCTCCCGACGACCCCCTGCCGCTGTGAGTCGGACTCGGCTGCGGCATAGCAGCGCAGCATCGCCGCGGTCATCCCCATGGCAAGAAACATCCCCAGGAGCGACATGCTGAGATCCAGGATCTCCAGAATCCCGTAATCCGTCGGATTCAGATAGTGGGTGTAAAAGGGAATCATCAGGAAGCCGATGAACTTCCCGAGCACATTTCCCAAGCCATATACGAGAGTGTGGCGGACAGCGGTCCCAATCTCGCCGGTGATGTTCTGGCGTTCCCCGGCCCATTCCGGATTCGTCGCGGCCGCACTCGCGGGCGTACTCATGCCACTTCGCCCCCCATCTCCAGCACGGTCTCCTCGTCCTCCTCCAATGCCACGAACGACCCCTCTTCGCGGCACAAGCGTTTCAGCATAGCGGTGCACGCGACCAACGTGAAGTAGTAGTCGAAATAGGCCCGACCGAGGAATGTACCAACAATCAGAAAGGCGAGCAGACAGATCTCTATCATGTTCGCGTATCCGCGTATCCTCTCATCACCCTCCCGGCGCGCGAACCGCCGCACTTTCGCCAGATCGACGAAGCACGAACCAAGCAGGAGGAGATAAAGAGCCAATCCCACAAATCCGTGTTCTGCCAACACGCCGAAATAGATACTGTGTGGGCCGTGCACGTCCGCGGGATTGGGGGCATAGCGTTGGAACAGTTCGGGTGTGAATGCCTCAAACCCGCCGCCCATCAGCGGATAATCGTGCGCCAGCCGCCAGCAATAGGTCCAGGCGTTGATCCGCGAAAGGGCGGATTCGTCTATCAGCGCGCCGCTCCGCGCGAAGTCCATTCGATGCTGCCACCGTTCCGGCGTCAGCAGGAACCCGAAGGCAGCGGCCAGCACGAGTACAGGGATCAGCACGAACCGTTGCCTCAGCTTCAGGATCATGTAAGTCAAAATAACTGCGAAGCCGATCAGGGCGCCGCGGGAATACGTGAAGAAGATCGAAGGAATCGTGGCGAAAAACAGGAACGTCATCACCTTCCGAATGCGTGGCTTCGGATCGACGCGGGCCATGAAGAAAAACATCGGCAGCGTCATATTCAACGCCAATCCGAAATCATTGTTGTCGGCCAGCATCGATCCTCTGGGGCCGTAGACCCGAAACTCGCCACTCGTCAGGAGCATAAATGGCAAAGCCTTTACTACCAGGAGCCCGATCGAACCGCAAACTACCAGAATCAGCGTGCGAAACCGGGCCCAGCTATCCACTATGGCGGTCATCATGACCGCCATCAGCATCACCTTGGAAACGAGGCCCCATCGGCGCCACGTGTCCGCCGCGAAGCCGGAGAACTCGGGCATGGACGAATTGTGAATCGTGGTGAAAGTGAACCACAGCCAGAGGACCACGATCAGGACGGTTTGACTGGATGCCAGGCGGGTCCATTTCCGGGTGAAGATTGCAAAGCCGATAAGAGTTGGAAGCGCCACCAACAAAGCCCAGGGAAACTCGAATGCCATCTTCCACATGAACTCGTGCGGATTCAGCATCCCGACGACGATCCACATCGATATTCCCCAGAAGGGTGAGAAAAAACAGGGGGGAATCGACGCGAACAGCAGGGTAGAGATGATAATGTCCCGGATCGGCATGTTTATCGTCCAACAGGTGCGGCGCCCGCCTTCACCTTGTATTTGCCCGCAGTCTTGTTGCTTGCGGCAGCGGGCGGTCCGGACTTTTCAAAGACGCACAGGAGGGTCCCGCGCAGGCACTCCAGCACAGCCAGCGATGTCAGGCGCTCATACAGAATGCCCAGGCGGAACAACACGGGTGAAAACATGAGATACACGGGATAATGGTTGATCGCTTTCAGCAGCCGTCGTTCCAGACCGGCGGCCTGAAGCTCCCGATTCAGCTTGGAAAGCGTGTTGGCCCGGTAGAGCGTCGGAAAGACATCATCTTCCGATACACCGACGACGCGGCTGACAAGTTTCCGGTGCCATCGGTAAGGCAGCAGCATGGCGATCAGCGAAACATAGTCGTACTTATTGGGCGTTGCAAGGATAACCTTGCCGCCGGGTTTCAAGACACGATGAAATTCGCGGAAAACACGCCGTGGATCGTTCAGGTGTTCGACCACGCTCCGTGAAATAACCAGGTCGAAAGAATCCGATGGGAACGGCAGGTACCCAAGGTCCCCCCGGAGCGCATAAGGGGAATGCTCGTTGCTGGTTTCGAGGTGCTCTTCCAGGTCGATGCCGACGGCTATCGAATCCCGGGGCAGTTCCCGCGAGAACTCAAGCGCGCGGCCACAGCCGGCGTCGAGCAAGCGAGCGCCGGGGAATTCATGCTGCCGAATCAGGTCCTGATATTGGCCGCGGCTGAATCTCCTGCCCGCGTAATACTTCTGAAACAGTTGTTCGCACTTTTCGCGATCTTGCAACCGGAACATTCCCGCTCCCCGCACTAAGCATCCAACCATTGATACCAGTCGAACTTCGCCGCAAACGTCGCCGCTGTTGGTTCCCAGGGCTGTCCGCGCCGCAACTCCATGCGATCCGTGTGGGGATAATTTACCCCCCAAACAGTCGAAACCGCGGCCCGGTAGCCGGCTGCCTGAATCACCTCTTTATTCCATGGCGAAAAATCCACCTCCCGCCCACTCGGATATGCAAAGTGCTCCACCGCGATCTGAAGTTCCGCCTCGATGCGCCGCTTGCATTCGGCGGCCTCCCAGCAGGCGCGCTCCGGCGAGAGGCGCGACACAAACGGGTGCGTCACCGTGTGCCCGCCGAACTCGATACCCCGTCCGTGAAGTGCGCGCACCTGGTTCCAGGTAAGCATTCGGTTGATGCGCTCGGTTTCGTCGCAGCCCCCCAGCAACCGGATAATCTCTTCGAGCTTTCGTTGCCTTTCCTCATCCGGACAGTTGCGAAGAAACGCGTAAATCTCGTCGTTGGCGCTCAGGCGCGCAGGGGTCGTGGCCAGAGAAAACCGGCGCGGAAGGTCCAGTTCCACATCCACGCTATCGTGCGCCGACTGCTTCAGCGCCAGCGCCAACCGCTCGAACCACATGGGGGTCCGCGAGTCGATGC
>JAJYLS010000433.1 GCA_021787555.1 Acidobacteriota bacterium
CGCCCCGGTCGACCCAACGCCGCTCGACCCCGGCCAGAGCCTCCACTACCGCTGGCGAGTCGTCATCCACCCCGGCGACACCGCCAGCGCCAACATCGCCTCGCTCTGGGACGCCTACGCCAAAACAAAATAACCAGCTCCTGGCTCCTCGCTTCCGGCTCCCAAATCCCGCAGGGATTTCAAGGGCGTAGCCCTTGCACACGTTTCGCGTTCAGATACTGCACAATCACGCTGATGCGGCGGTTCGAAGCGTCGTCGGGGTTTGCAGGATCCCGTAAATCCTGCGCCGCAAAACCGCGCACCTGCGAAACCTGGTCCGTCCGAAGCCCCTCGTCCTGCATGATCCGCCTCGCTGCGTTCGCACGATCTGCCGAAAGTTCCCAGTTCGTGTATGTGGCGCCGGGATAGGCCTTCGCATCCGTATGCCCTTCGATCAGGATCGAATTCGGCAACGTGCCAAGCTGCTGCGCAAGTTTTGTTAAAAGGTCCCGCCCCTCGGGGCTCGGCTGCGGGCTGCCGCTTTCAAAAAACATCCCCTTGTCGTTCTCCAGCAACTCGATCCGCAAACCCTCGCCGGTCACCGTCATCTTGATGTTTTTTTCCAGCTTCTGAAATTCGGGCAGTTCCTTGATCGCCTGCTCCAACTTCGTTTTGAGCTGTTTCATGTCATCTTTTTTGATCGCAAGATTCTCCCCCTGCCCTGCGATCGCGCTTCCGGCCTGCTTGCCATGGCCGGTGGGATCCAGAAAATACCCACCCACCGCCTGCTTCACTTCCTGGCTCGTGCTCATCAGCCAGAGCACGATGAACAACGCCATCATCGCGGTGACGAAATCGGCATAGGCCACCTTCCAGGCCCCGCCATGATGCCCGCCGTGCCCGCTCTTTTTCTTGATGATGATGATCGGCTGCGTGGTGCCGGTATCTGCCATCGCGCACCCCGTCTAAGCCGCGTTCGCCGCCGGCGCCGCAACCGCCCCGCCGCCCCGGCACGCCGTTTCCATTTCCTTGAACGTCGGACGCAGCTCCGAAGGAATCGACCGCCGCGCGAACTCGATCGCCAGCGCCGGCGGCGCCCCGCGCACAAACGCGATGATCGCCACCCGCAGCGTGTGATAGTACTGCGACTCCGCGTCGTTCGCCTTCGCCATGCTCGATGCCAGCGGCCCAATGAACCCGTAACACAACAAAATGCCTAGGAACGTGCCCACCAGCGCCGCCGCCACCTTGTGCCCGATCTCCTCCGGCGGCCCGCCCAGCGCGCCCATCGTGATCACCACCCCAAGCACCGCCGCCACAATCCCCAACCCCGGGAGCGAGTCCGCCGCGGTAGTCAGCGCGTTCACCGGCACACTCACCTCGTGATGATGCACCTCCAGATCCAGTTCCATCATCTGGTCCATCTCGAAGTGGCTCACGCCGCCGGTGATCGCCATCCGCAGCGTGTCGCAAACAAAGTGAACCGCGTGGTGGTTCTTCAAAAACTTCGGATACTTCGAGAAAATCGCACTCTTCTCCGGCTCCTCGACATCCGATTCCAGCTTCACCATGCCGCCCTTGCGCGCGCTCTGAAACAGATCGTTCAGCATCTTCAGCGTTTCCAGGTACCACGCCTTGCTGAACGGAGACGGAGCGAAAACCCCCGCAAGCCCCTTCACGGCCTTCATAACCACCGGCAGCGGATTCGCAATCAGAAGAGTGCCCAGCGCGGCGCCGCCGATAATGATCAGCTCCGCCGGTTGAATGAGCACCCGCAGGTTACCCTTTTCCATCAGGTAACCACCCACGACGGCCCCGATGACGACAACAATCCCGATGATGGAGAACATAAGTCAGCCCGGGACCGTGCTCCGCGTCCCTTGGCTGCTTATCGGAGTCTCAGGGCAAAGCTTTAGAGTGGCTGCAGTTAGTTCCCCGAGTCCGCGCGCTCGATCGGCACGCCGTTCACGACCAGCGCCCGCTCCACGTCCTGCTCGCTCATCCGCGACGCGTCATAATCCACGCTGATCTCGTCCAGACCCGGCGCCACGCGGACGCGATGAATCCCATAATGGCTGTGCGCCCGGGCCACCCCTTCGGCCTGTTCGTCGGTCAACGGATTCGTCAGCTTGAAGCGCAGTTCGACTCGTGTCACAACCAAGAGCGTATCATCCCCGCGGCCCGGCGTCCGCGCAGGAGTTTCTTACTCCTGCTCGCCCTTCGGGGGCGCTAACTGGTTCACCGGCTTCCCATCCTGCGCCGGCGGTTTCCAGCCGTCGTTCGACGGGCCGTTCTGGAAGAATTTCGAATCCTTGCTCAGCGCGTACCCGAAGGCGTACTTCGCGTTCGCCTGCCCGAAAATCTTCCCCGCCCGGAGCGTGTCGTCATGGACCTTCTTCACCATCTGCTGATACCGGTCGTCATCCTGCGGATAGCCGGAAAAAGAACTCAGGTCGTTGTTCCCGATGATCACCACGTCGATACCCGGCACCGAGGCGATGTCGTAGGCATTCGCCACGCCCGTCGGCGTCTCGATCATGATCACGACGAGCATGTTGTCATTGATCGTCTGCCGGTAGTTGATCCCGTGGATCCCCCAAAGCATCGGCGCCTGCCCCGCGCCCATGCTCCGCCGCCCCACCGGAGGAAACCGCGCCCACTTGGCCGCCTCCCGCGCCCGCTCCACATCGTCCACCGTCGGAACCACGACGCCCAGCGCTCCGATGTCGGTGGCGTGCTGGATGTGCCACTCCTGCGCATCGGGCAGGCGGACCATCGGCGTCGCCCCCGCATACGGACACGCCGCAATCATCTTCTCCACGTCGCGAAACTCCAGCGTCGAGTGCTGCATCTCGAACCAGGCGAAATCGTAGTGCTTGGCATACTCGCAGTACTGGTTCACGTCCGCTTTCATCTGCGTGAAGCTGAACACCTGCTTGCCTTCAAGCAGCTTCCGTTTCACCGTGTTGTACAGCTTCGAAGGATCCTGCACCGGAGGCGGCGGATTCTGCGCCCACCCCGCCCCCACTCCACCCGCCATCATCAATCCAAACAACAGCACACACGAACGGCCCATTCCTGGTTCCTCCAGTTGGGAGGAAGTATATCCCAGCCGGAGGTCGTTTGGGCTGCTCCGCCCTTAAGTCGACCGCACGGGATCGTCCGGCCCCGGCCGCGCGCCAAACATCTCTCCGGTCGTCCCAAGGTTCCCTACGCCCCACGCGTTCATCTGCGCCTTCCAGTGTGTGTTCAGGACGATCTGAAACCCAAGATCGTCCACGATCCGGAAAAAAGCCGCCCATTGCGCCGGAGCAGGGACGCCGCCGGGCGACTCGACCCCAACGATGTAGCTGGCTCCCGGCGCGGGGATAAACGCAATGATGTGATCGTCAATGCCGGAAATAAACGGCCGCCCGGCCTCATCGCTGTGGTGTATCACATCCCGAGACGGACCGCGCCCGCCGCTTAGTTTCGAGTGCACCAGCGAATTGATCATCTGCGCCACCGTATGGACCCGGTTGCTGATGTTGCCCAGCCGCTTGTCCTCGAAGTCCTCGATCTGTTTATCGACGGCCTTCTTCTGTTGTCCCGGCGGCCCGACCAGCGTCGTCCGCGTTGACATCCCCGCAATCCGCCGGTCTTCTCCAAGCGGCTGGAAGACCGC
>JAJYLS010000434.1 GCA_021787555.1 Acidobacteriota bacterium
TCCAGTGTCCCCGCCCGGGCCTCCCGGGCGCTTGCCTTCATAGAAATATTGATAAACGTACCCGCTTTGGGCGGAATAGGCTTTCAACCGCCGGACTGCCGGTGCGCCGGAGAGTTGCACGGGCTTTTTCGAAAACCAGCGCCGAAACACGGTCTGTATCCTAAGTCGCAAACGCCCACAGGACAGGACCTCGCGACTCTTGACAAGCATAGCAGGCGGAGGGACACTAAAAACGAAAGCAGCCGGTTGTGCTTTCGGACGTAGTTGTTAAGTCGGCCCACCCGGGCCGGCGGGAGGTGCCAGATAGAACCGGGCCAGGATGAGGGCGGCCTCATCTGCGGCAAGTGAGCAGGTTGTACGGGAAGCTCCGAACGCTCGGATTCGCCGATGCCCGCAGTTCCAGGGGCTCAGCGCTTAATGCGCATATCGGATGACCGCCAACGGAGTTTTCTCAGTTCACATGCCGGTCAGATGACCGCCCTTTTCCGTTTCTAGCGCCAGGTCTGGTACAGTTGAGCCTTTTGCCGGATGATCTCCGTGAGCTTCCGCGGCAATTCCTGCCCGAAATTCGACGCAATCTGCACTTCCTTCCACGCCCCCGCGTAATCCTTTTCGAAATAGCGCATGGCCGCCAGTAATTCGTGGGCCGCTCCCAGCTTGGGGTCGATTGCTAGCGCCCGTTCGCACTCCCTGGCCGCGCCCGCTGCGTCTCCCGTGCCCCATTCCGCCAGCGCCAATTGGTAATGCGCGCTCGCGTCGCCGGGCGATTTTCCGGCGCGCTGCCGCGCCTGGTCCAGTTCCGCTTCGGCTTGCTGCCGCCGGAGGATCGCTGCCGTCAGGCGCCGCTGTACTTCCCCGGAAGCCGGATCCAGCTTCAAGGCCTCCTGGTATGCCGCGATGGCCTCGTCGAGGCGATGCATCTGCACCAGGAGAATCGTGCCCAGCGTTGTTTGCAGGTTAGCGTCTTTGGGAGCCAGTTCGATGGCTTTGCGCAACTGCTCCATGGCGCCGTTGGGATCGAACTCGGCCGCCAGTATCGCGGCCAACTCCGTCCGAATCGCCGGGTCCCGCGGTCTGAGCTGCACCGCCACTTGGATCTCCGAGATGGCCGCGGCCGGATTCGAATCCCGCATCAAAGCCATCGCCAGATCGCTGCGTGCCGTGGCGTCTTCCGGCGCGATCTTCAACGCCTCCTGAAACTGGACAATCGCGGCAGCCTGGTGGTGCTCGGCTTGTAAAGATGCCCCCACGATCTGGCGCCCGCGCGCCAGCGGCTTGGGATCGAGTTCCTCCAGCGCGGCTGCCAGGGCACTCACCGCTTTCTCGCCCCACGGCCCCTCCAGCCCTTCGGTGCCATTGGCAAAATCGTAATCGCGCAGTTGATGAATCAGCCTGGCCGCGCGCGCGGAAAAGCGCTCGCTCTCCGGCGGCGCGGTCATCAGCGTGCCCGCGCCCTTATCCTCCACCGGCGCTCCGAAAAGCTGCGCCAGAAGGTTCGCCAGCCGCAGCGTGTTCTGCGTTTCCGTGAGGCCCCGGCTATCCACCACAACCGCCGCGTGCGAGAACGGCAGCACGCTCCCCGGACAGGCGCCCTGCGACTGCCCGGTCAGGCTGATGAGTACTTTGGCGCTACAAGGCGCGCTGCCTGGAAAAGCCAGATCGGCCCGCCGCTTGTCCAGGTCGGAGTCATTCGCCGTCGGATCCCACTGGCCCAAGCTCACCACATCCCAGCGGATTCCCACGGCCTTCTCGTAAATCCGGTTCACGTTCTGAAAGCGCGCCCGCACCGCCGCCTCCCAACCGGGCCGCTCGCGCAAGGACAGGTCCGTCAGCACGCACACTGGGATATCCCGCGTGCGCATGTAATGAAACGCCAGCGGAATGCCGGCTGCCGCCGAAACGATCAGCCCCAGGAGAACGAACGCCGCGGGACGCATACTCAGTAGTTTCCCAGATCCTGGCTGCCCGCGCTACCCATCCGGTTCGCCTGATGCGCGACATGCAGGAGGCCAATCGCTCCGCCGGCGACCGCCGGTTACCGCGGTTACCGCCAGACTCCCAGACTCCCTGTTCATGAGCCTTCCCGTCGCTTTCATGCTATAATTCCCTTCCTCAATCCCATGTGCCGACTCTTCGAGACGCTGGGCGTGCTGGGACTCGCCGCAAGCATGGCGGCGTTCGCTCAGAAACTGCCGGACATCTACCACGATGAAATCGCCGGTGATCCACCTTTCTTGTCCGAAACTGGCTGGCGCCCGTTGTTGAATGGAAGGGACTTGAGCGGGTGGCACGGACTCAACGGCGCGGCGCATGCATGGGTGACGACCAGGAGCGTCAATTTCCGGCGTATTTTCCGTCCGAAGGAGCTGCTTTTCGTCCCCGCGCCCGGCGATCGCATCGTGAACGGCAAGCTCGGGAAAACCGCCAACCTGGTGACTGATGAAAGATTCGGTGATTTCGAACTGTATATCGAGTTCATGACGGCCCGCGGCTCCAATTCCGGAGTGTACCTGCACGGGCTTTACGAGGTGCAGATTTTCGACAGCTTCGGTTATGCGGGCTATCTCCTGCCCGGGGATTGCGGCGCCATTTACGAGGGTCCCGCGGGCTTCCCCGGTTCCCCGCCGCTGACCAATGCGTGCCGGCCGCCGGGCGAGTGGCAGTCGTTTCACATCTGGTTCAAAGCCCCGCGTTTCAACTCCAAGGGCAGGAAGACGGCCAACGCCAAGGTTCTGCGCGTTCTGTTCAATGGCGTGCTGGTGCAGCGGGAAGTCGATATCCCGGGCCCCACCGTCGCCGCTTCCCCGATTCCGGAAGCGGCTGAAAACCCGATCATGCTGCAAGGCGATCACGGGCCGATCGCCTTCCGCGATATCTATATCCGTCCCATGAGATAAGGAAATTCCATGAAGCCGACACGACGAAATTTCTTGCAATCATCAGTGGCTGCCTCCGGCGGAGTTCTGCTGGTCAAGCCGCAAACCGTTTTCGGCTCGCAAGCGAACTCAACCGTCGAGCTTGGGCTGCTCGGCTGTGGCTCGCGCGGCAACTGGATCGGGAAGTTCTTTCCGGAATATACCGGCGCGCGCATCGTGGCGACGGCGGATGTTGTCCGCGAGCACCTCGACTCCACCACCGCGGCCTTCCACGTCTCCCCTTCGCGCGCTTATTACGGACCCGATGCCTACCAAGAACTCGTTCGGTCCAGCCTGGATGCAGTGATTATCGAAACGCCGCCGTACTATCATCCCGAGCATGCCCGCGCGGCGGTGGATGCCGGAAAGCACGTTTACCTGGCCAAACCGGTGGCGGTCGATTCCCCGGGATGCCGGAGCATTCTGGCGAGTGGCCAAAAAGCAAAAGGCAGAAAGACCTTCCTGGTGGACTTTCAAACGCGCGCCCAGCCCGTCTTCCAGGAGGCTGCGATGCGCATCCATCGCGGAGACCTGGGCAAGGTGGTTTTCGGCCAGGCATATTATTACGCCGGGCGCGTCGGCAATAACCGCGCCAAGCCGGGCATGGACCCGGAACAGGCGCGCATGGCCAACCAATACTGCGACAAGGTCTTGGGCGGCGATATTATCGTGGAGCAGAATATCCATGTCATCGATGTCGCCAACTGGTATCTGCAATCGCATCC
>JAJYLS010000435.1 GCA_021787555.1 Acidobacteriota bacterium
CAACAGCCTTCAGCGCAGCCGCACACGTCGGCCGCGCGGTCGGCCGTTGCCCGGCGGTGTATTCTGGCAGCACCCGTGGCAGCAGTGGCGGAAGAAAATATGCCTTTTCGGCGTTGACGCCACTGATGCCAAATTCCACCTAACCCCTGGAAACTCAAAGGCATAGCTGGACAGCGCTGACGCCTGATGACAGGTCGGGGGTTCGAGTCCCTCCGGGCGCGCCAGCTAATCTCTTCTGAATCAGTCAATACGAATGCCCCCGGGTCCATCTGCGGCGCCGTTCTGCCCGCAGGCTGACGGGGCTCAACTCCGCAATAGTACTGCCGTTATTCCAATCAATCGATTACAAGAGTAGAATATCTGAATATACTTGTATTCACCTAATCAAAGGACGTTGATGAGCGAACTTACCAATCGCCGGCCGTGGGGTGTTTACCTCTGGCCGGCTGTGCTGCTCGTAACGGCGGCGGCCTTTCCAGGCCAATCACAGATCCTGAACAAGAACCTGGTTGTAAACGGGGATGCGGAGGCCGGTAGCTCACAGCCTAATGCAAGCGACCCGAAAGTTGCAAGCATCCCGAGTTGGACCACCACGGGCGGCTTCTCCGTCGGTACTTACGGCGGCGGGGACTTCGTACAACCCGACGACTTCGGCCCCGTGGACCGCGGTCAGCACTTTTTCTTCGCCGGACAAGGAAATCAGGAGTCAACCGCCGTCCAAACGGTGGATTTAACCGGCGCGGCCGCCGATATCGATGCCGGACGGGTGAAATTTTATCTCTCCGGCTACATCGGCTTGAGCCTGGGCCTCTCTGACAATATCGGACAGACAAGCCTGAAAGCCGAATTTCAGGACGCATCCGGAAAGGTGCTGTTCACTTCCACCGCTCCCGGACCGCTGCAATCGGACCTGAATTCACCGGAGCTCCTTCTCCTGCGCCAGGCGACGGGCTTCCTTCCACCGAACGTCCGCAAGGCCAAGATCACGATTGACCTCGCCAATCCGGAGGCCGCTGGCAACTCCTTTGCTGCGGATAACATTTCGCTGGTCCTGAGCGCCGAGCCGATGTTCGGCGTCAACCTGCTCACGAACGGCGACGGCGAGACCGATGCGCACCTGCCTGCCAACGATCCCGATTCGGAGGACCTGGTTCCGGTACCCGGATGGAATGCCCACCACAACTTCGCGATAGCCAGGTACGACGGCCCATGGACGCCGCAAAAGACCGATAATGTCCCAACCAGTAACAACAACTTCGCGGGCGGCAATTTCCTGTTTGACTGCTTTACCGAGCGTTCGACATGCCCGGCGTGGCAGAGCATCGACTTCAGCACGGCGAGCAAGTTGGTGGATGCCGGCAAGGTGACCTGGTCTCTCTCGGCCTGGCTCGGCGGCTACACCGATGCCATGGACGACGCCGATCTGGCGGTGACGTTCTACAACGGCTCCGGCGGTACCATCAGCACCGCGACAATCGGCCCGGTGACCGAGGCGAACCGTAGCGGGCTGATCGGGTTGTGGCCGGTAAGCACGGACGGCACCGTCCCCTCGGGCGCCCGTTCCGCGCGCGTCACTCTGACTTTCCACAAGCTCAGCCCTCCCACCGACAATCTGAATGCTTACGCGGACAACTTGGTGTTCCAACTGGATTCGATTCAGATCACCAGCGTCACCAATGCCGCCAGCTTCCAGTCCGGGCCGGTCGCGCCCGGCGAGTTCGTCACGATCTCCGGCCAGAGCCTGGGACCGGCAACCGGCGTCGTTGCCAGCGGCAGCCAGAAGGGGTTGGCCGGAACCACCGTGACCTTCAATGGGATCGAGGCCTACCTGACCTACACTTCCGCCACCCAGGTGAATGCCATCGTGCCGTACGGGATCGGCAACAATGCGAGCGTGGTGGTCAGTTACAAAGGCAGGACGTCAGACCCATTCGCGCTCGCCACAACGGACTCGGCGCCAGGGATCTTCACGCACCAATACGGGCCTGGGCAGATCTGGGCGATCAATCCCGATTCCAGCTTCAACTCGGGATCGAACGCCGCCGCGCGCGGAAGCTGGGTGGCATTCTGGGCTACGGGACAGGGGATGGTGTCGCCGGCCGGCGTTGACGGGGAGCTCATCGCCAACCCCAAGAGCGTGAATCTTCCGGTGAAGGTGACGATCGGCGGCATCGCCGCAAACCTGGTAGCGCCTCCGGTGCTGATCTATACCGGCGAAATTCAGGTGGCCGTTTATATTCCGGCCGACGCTCCGACCGGCAACGTGCCGCTGGTGCTCACCATCGGCAGCGCCAGCAGCCGCAGCGACGCGACCATCGCCATCAAGTAACTCATCGGGCCGGCCAAACCGCGTCCGGCCCTTACCCGCTGGCAAGGCGCGCCCCCGGCGTGATGGCGGCCGCCAAAGGCCGCCCCGCCGGCACGTTTGAAAATCCTATCGAGGCTTCAGATCCAGTACACTGGATCTGAAATGAAACCTCTCTCTTTTGCTTTCATCGCAGCCGCCGGCGTGCTCACGCTGGCGCTTGCTCAGAAACTGGCCAACCCTTTCCTGGGCCGGTGGGATATCACGGTCACCGGGCCGCGCGGGACCTACCCCGACTGGATGCAACTCACCGAAAAAGACGGCGGCCTCGATGCGTTCATCCAGCCGCGCGGCGGCAGCGCGTTTCACACCACCCAGGTGAAGCTGGAGGGCTCGCACCTCGAAATCACCCTCGCGCACCCCACTCCGAGAAACCCCAACCCGAGAAACGCTCCGACGTGGGACCTCACCGCCGAGGGCAACCGCTTCACCGGTACTATGAAGCAGGGAAATAGCACCTCGAAACTCGAGGGCGTTCGCGCGCCGAAGCTCGACCGGCCCATGCCGAAAGCCTGGGGCAAGCCCGAGCCCATCTTCAATGGCAAGGACCTCACCGGCTGGGAGCCGGCCAGCACCACGCCGAATCACTGGGTGGTCCAGAACGGCGAGCTGATCAATGAATCCAAGGGCGCCAACCTGCGGACCACGCGCACCTTCAACGATTTCAAGCTGCACATCGAATACAACTGCCCCGAGCACGGCAACAGCGGCGTCTACCTGCGCGGGCGCTACGAAATCCAGGTGGAATACGAACCGCTCGATTTCAACGACGAATATCACCGCATGGGCGCCATCTACAGCTTCCTGAAGCCCGCGGTGGAACTGCCGCGCAAGCCCGGAGCCTGGGAGAGCTACGATGCCACGCTGGTGGGCCGCCGCCTGACGCTCTATCGCGACGGCGTCAAGATCATCGATAACCCGGAGATCCCAGGCTCGACCGGCGGCGCTATGGACAGCCACGAGGCCGAGCCCGGCCCCATCCTGATTCAGGGCGATCATACCGGCGGCATGAAATACCGCAACATCACCGTCGCGCTGCCGAAGTAGTTCTGAGTCTTGAGTTTTGAGTCGTGAGCCTTGAGTTGCGCGCTCAGAACTCATGACTCATCACTCACGACTTTTAGCAGCACCCCTCCCCGTCTGCTACTCGGGTTTCATAGCCTTCCTATATACGCGATTGAACTTTTTTAATTTACATTGGCCCGGGCTCTGCTACAAGATGAAACAAAAGGACCCCCTTTTGGCGTCGAATAGTTTGGGGTCTCACAGACTAT
>JAJYLS010000436.1 GCA_021787555.1 Acidobacteriota bacterium
GCAGTATGAAGCGTAGTCCAACACGGGTTCCCAGGCGTTCTTGAAGCGATTGCCCCAGCCACCCGGCACACCGTCGTCCGTTTTGCGCCAGCAGAACTCATCCACGAATCGCCAGCCCCACTGCCGCCTGTGCGCCAGCACCAGATCCTTCACGTACAGGCTGCGCTCGCCATCCTCGGCGTGCTCCTTGATGTTCAGGAAGTAGGAGCCATCAGGGGAGAGGATCGCGGCCATATTCTCTGCGGCCGGTGCGTACCAAGCGGGATAATCGTCAGGGTGGATCGGCTTGAACCCGCTCGATGGGTCGTATGCGCGCTGCGAAGCATAAGGCGGCGAAGTAACGCATATCTGTACGCAGCTAATTCCGGAAAATTTTCCGGAATTAAAACCGCCGACGAGCTTCGTCACGACCGCCAGGTCTCGGCAGTCGCCGCAGATCAGCCGGTGCCGGCCGATGGTCCAGATATCGCCGGGCCGGGTGACCGGATTGACCGGCGCCTCCGGCAGCATCTCCGCGTCCGATTCTGGGGCCTGCGGCTCCTCGTCCTTCGCCAGGATCTCCTCCAACTCCTGGTCGGAGAAGCCCACGACCGACAGATCGACGCCCTCGGCTTCGAGATCGCCCAACTCGGCGGCCAGCGTCGCGTCGTCCCAGCCGGCGTTCATCGCCAGCTTGTTGTCAGCGATGATGTACGCACGTCGCTGGGTCTCGGAGAGGTGGTCCAGCACCACCACTGGACATTCAGCGAGGCCCAGCTTGCGCGCCGCCAGGAGCCGGCCGTGGCCGGCTATGATCCCCGCGTTTGTATCCACGAGGATCGGGTTGACGAAACCGAACTCCACGATGGACGCCGCGATCTGTGCCACCTGTTCGGGCGAGTGCGTCCGCGCGTTCCGCTCGTACGGGCGCAGCCTTTCGACGGGCCAGATCTCGATGCGCCGCGCCATCGCAGGGTTGATCGATGCGGTCATTTCAGGCGTCGTACCTCAATCGCCTCGAATCGCGCAGCCGGATGCTCGCCGAAAATCCGCCGCGCCTCGAAGGTGTGCTTCGGAACGCGCACGCCGTCAATGAGATAGAGCATCTCCCGCACGTAGTGGCGAGGCTTGAAACTCCTGTCGATTCTCATTGACCGGAGGTCTCGCCGCCGATGGTGCAGGTGATCGTGTACGGCGGCAGCGGTGGACTCGGGATGGTGACGTTCGGCGGCAGTGTAATCGGCGGGAACAGTGGCGGTGGATAATGGTGATGGTGCTCGTGCACCACGCGCACCGCCTTCGCCTTCACCGTGACTGTGTCGCCATCTACCGCGATCTCCACATCGTCTGCGGCCTCGATTGTTACGCCTTTGATTTCAATCGTCATTGTTTTGGATAGTGTGGGGCGGGACCGTCCGGTCGGCTCTCTGCCCGCCCCAGCGTCGCGTTGCGCGTGGGTATAGTTCGCGGCCATGGCGCGCGCCAGCAACCAGCGCCTCCACAACGGGAGGAGCGGTACGGCCCACCATCGCCGACCATAAGTCCGCAAGCCCTGGTGCGGTTTGGTTGTCTCCCGCATCCACCAGGGCATCTCAATAGATCGCGCCGTAGCGCCGGCACACGGCGTCGGCCGCCGCGTCCAGCGCGCGCCTGGTCGCGGCCGGCAACTCCTCAAACGGCGGGTACTGACCCTCGGCCCGTCCGAGGGCGGCGTTGAAGGCATTCCAAGCAACCTCGCCCGGCGATTCCATCAGGCAGCAGCCTCGGGCTTCTCTTTGCGCAGGTCCGGCACGAGCATGTATCTCAAGTCATGCTCATCGCGCCGGCAGTGTTCGTAATCCGCCTCGTACACCGTGCGCCGGCACGTGCTGCAATAGGCGATCATGCGGCGCGGCGCGGGCGTGAGCGTCGCGCGAGGAAATTGGGGCGACTCCCGCAGCAGATCCACGAGGTGCGGAATCATGGCAATCCTCGGTCGCGGCCTCGGCTGCGGCGGCGGCATAGGCGGCTCCTGGCTGCGCACCGGAATCGCATGGCCATCCGGCGTCCAAAGGCAGGACGGGCCAGGCGTCGATCCCTTGTAGATTTCGAGCCTCATGCTTTTTCCTTCGGCTTCACTTCCATCTCGCGGGCCTCGATGCGGTAAACCTTGCCGTCCGCCTTCACGTGCGACACGCCGCGGCGGATCAACTCGCGGATCGTCACGCCCCCAGTCTGGGCAGGAGGCGTCCGCGGCGGCGGCACCGGGCGGCCGTTGAACAGGGTGTCGATGAACCGCGTGAAGTCGTCATCGAACGGCGGGAATGCCATCGGTCTCCTCATCCTCGTCCAGCGATTGCGCCGGAAGGTCCCAGCGATGCACCGGAATTCTCAGGATCGCCATCATCGGTCGCCGCAAGTTGAAAACGCCATGCCACGCGATGATCTTCAGATTCCATGCCTCGCGCAGACGCTGGACTGCGGGGTTCGGATGCGGATCGGGCGGCGGCGGGCCGAGCGCCGGCATCGCCATTCCCGGCAGCAGGACCCCGTCCCGCATGATTACGCGGCATCGACCGCCATCAGGAGCAACCATGGCAGCCTCTTAACAGTTAAAACGCTAGAAAATCCGCGCCACTAGGCAACGCGCCGCCGCCGCCGGCCCAGGAAGGACCCAAGAGAGCATTAAGCGCCGAGGATTGCCCCGCCGTGGCGCACAGGGCGCCCGTGCTGCGTCGAGACGGGGAGGGACGACCCGCGTTGCCGGCGTCACTGCGTCGGCCTCCCAAAAGCGAACGATAGGGGTGCCTCGCGCGTGGTTACGGTGATCGTGAACTCCCCGTTGCATGGAATGCCGTCGCGCATAAGAATCCGAACGCCGGGAGCGGGTCTTATAGACCTGTCGGCAACGCGGAGACGCCAGGATCGCGTGCACCGCGCCTTCCCGATCACGACGCACCTTCATGCCGCCCTCACCACGCAATCCAGCAGCACGCGTAAGAAGATCGGCCGCACCTCGGCCGGCGCGAGGTTGTACTCAAAGCTCTGGTCGCGCTTATTACGATGCCCCAAAGGGCGCAACGCCCAAGGACGATGCCCGTCGTCGAGCTCGTGGCGGTACGAATACGCCTGGCCCATGTAATCGCGCAGCACGCCGGGTTTGGGGTCGCCGGGCCGGCGATGCAGGACGGCGCGGTTGATGTAGCCCTTCTTGTGGCGCACCAGCGCGGCCATCCCCTCCCGCTCCAACTTCAACGCATAACGCTCGGGGATATAGCCCTGGAACTCCTGCTCGTAAGAATACAGCGGGACGGTCATTCGGATCTCGGTGGTGTGAGGTGAGCGAGCCAGGACGACCGGCGACACGTGTCCTGACTCAGGTGCGGGAAAGAGTTCTTGATTCGTGGTGTCCCGACACCACGCATAACATTCCCCTGCCGCCCACAATCTCGCACTAAACCATAATCCACGTCAAGCGTTTTATTTACTTTGAAATCAATGGCGCCAGCGCACGAAAGCTCCAAAATGTGATGCGACCAGTTTTATCGGAAACGGAAACCTTTCCGTTCCGATAAAAGCGCGGGCCCGCCGAAGCCAGGGTCGCTATCCATTTTTCGCCCCTCTGATATTAGAGAGTTTTTTTCTTCTCGCGAGACATCA
>JAJYLS010000437.1 GCA_021787555.1 Acidobacteriota bacterium
GAATCAGGTGAGGAACTTGGGAGTGAACCGCGATATCACGCACAATACCGCGACAGGCGTGGTTCCCACGTCGGTCATCATCGAACTGCTTGCAACCCTGGCAGGCACCGGCGGCTCGGCTACGGACTGCAAGAATTCCGCTGCCGCCGTGAGCACCGCCACGACAGTGCCGGGCATGGTTGCCTATGGCACCACTCTGCACCCGCAGGGTTCCGATTATGTCACGGTCTCGATTCCATTCACCCCCGCCACCTTGAGCGCGGGCGAACTGGCCAGCCTCAGCACCCAGTGCGCCAACATCACGGGTAATCTGAGCGGCTTTTTCGGCATCTGCGCGTCCTGCCGGATGGGCGCGCCGGGCGCCAGCAAGCAGTAATCCAGCCCGCTCCCGCTCGCGGCCCTCGCAAGTTATTCCTAAGACAGGGCGTTCCCTGCCACCCACTTCCGCGGTGATAGTCCGAATGCACTAACCCAAAAGCATTAGGCTGAAAAGACAGTTGACGAAAGTCAGACAAGAGATATACAAGTGTTAAATCACGCGCCGTGAGGTTATATGGCCCGTATGAGCGTCCTGCGCTAATCGGAGGTAGCCATGGACTTGAACGAGACAACTGTAGTCCTCAAAGTAAAGTGCGGTAACTGTGACCTGGGCTATGCAATATACACCTGCGATCCTGGGTGGTGGGAGAACAGGAATCCTATGTGTCCCGGGTGCAAGACTGCCGGCAGCGCTACCATCTGGCGGGAAGAAGTGCCGGGGCCAATCCACGAGTATGTTCCGGGCAATACACCGCTATTGAAAACAACTGCGCGGAACAAGAACGGTGGCGCCTTCAACTTACGCGTCCGGGGAATTGTCATCTAATGGAGCCCTATGGCTATGCTGAATCCATTTCGCTGCCAACACAAACGGATTGGCTGGCCTGTGCGGGTGCGGCTCCGCAACGGGCAAATTTCACGCGAAGCGACGTGTCTGTGCCTGGACTGTGCGCAACGCCTCGTCTACGACTATGACGAGATGAAGACCCGCGAGGTGGTCCCTGAGTTCCAACCGCCCGGCCGGCAGTTCGTCATCACGCGCGAAGAGACAGCCAAATAGGTGGTGTCAGCCACCGCCACTTAGAGCGTTTGCGGCGCTTCGCCCAATTTCACGTGCAGGTTCACGCGGCGGCCGTTGCGGTACACCGTCAGGTCGAGCGGGTCGCCGCCGCGCTTGCGGTTGATTACCCGCTGGAGCGAATCGGTGCCGGTCACCGGCTGTCCATCCACCGTCACAATCAAATCGCCGCCGATGCCCAACGGGTACGCGCCAACGTTCACCACCTGGCTCGGGCCGCGCAACCCGGCGTCATCGGCGGCCGAGCCCCGCTCCACCCGTTGGATCAGCAGGCCGCCCGACGCCGGCAGGTCCAGTTCCTGCGCCAGGTCCCCCGGAAGGTAGACCGTCGTGATTCCCAGCGTAGCGCGCGAAATGCGCCCGCTGCTATGGAATTCCTCCAGCATGGATTTCGCCCGGTTGATCGGCATGGCGAATCCGATTCCGACATTCGTCTCGCTAATGATCGCCGTGTTGATCCCGATCACGTTGCCGTGCGAATCGAGCAGCGGCCCGCCGCTGTTGCCCGGATTGATCGCCGCGTCGGTCTGGATCATGCCCTCCAGCGGCCGCCCGTCCTGGGTCTGAATCGAGCGCCCCAGCGAGCTGATCACCCCCGTCGTCAGCGTCCCGCCGAACTGCCCGAACGGGTTCCCGATGGCCAGCACCTTCTGTCCCACCTCCAGCGCATCGGAATTGCCCAGCGGCAGCACCGGCAGCTTGTAGCCTATGTTGACCTTGATTAGCGCCAGGTCGTTGCGCGTGTCCACGCCCAGCAACCTCGCTTTGTACGTCTTCTTGTTCTCCAGCGTGACGCTCAGGTCACGGCTGCCTCGCACCACATGATAATTCGTCAGGATTTCCCCGTCGGAGTTGATAATGAATCCGGAGCCGGCCCCCTGCTCGGGATAAACCTGAAAAAACCAGTCCTGCCGGTACACCACCGATGTCACATTCACCGTGCCCTCGCGCGCCGCCTTGTAAATCTGGATGTTGTTCAGCTCGTCGGGCGTGTAGGTCGATGCCGACGATGCCGCCGGCTCGGTCCAGCCGTGCCCCGGCCCAAAGGATTCCCCGTGATCGGCCGGCAGCAACCGGGCCACGTTCCAATGCGCCACCGACGTGATGTACAGGAAAGCCGCCACCAGGACGGCGGCCCAGGCAAACGGGCGTAAAAATCTCATGATCCGCTCTCTCTATCTATTATGCGATTCTCCGCAATTCTTCGTAGACCGCCCGCGTCTGACGCAGTGTATCTTCCTTCTCCGCCGATGTATCGATGACGAAATCGCCGAATTTCCGTTTCTCTTCGAGCGGCATCTGCCGCGCCAGGCGCGCCTCGATATCGATCTCCGAAGCGCCTTCGCGCCGCCCCGCCCGCTCCCGCTGCTGTTCTTCGCTGCACGTCACCAGGATGATCTTGTCGAACCGCTTATAGCTGCCGGTCTCCACCAGAATCGCCGCTTCCAGCACGGCAATGCCGTGCGGCTCGCGCGCTGCGAATTCGGCGATGAGCTCGGCCTCGCGGCGGAGCACCGCCGGATGCACCAGGCTGTTCAGCCGCGCCAGTTTCACCGCATCGCCGAACACCCGTACCGCCAGCGCCCGCCGGTCGATCCTGCCGTCCGGCGCCACGATCTCCAGGCCGAATTCGTTCACCACCGCGTCGTAGGCCGCGCCGCCCGGCGCCAGCGCCTCGTGACCCAGCTCATCGGCCTGCATCACGAAACAGCCCAAACCGGCCAGCACTTCGCCGACAAACGTCTTGCCGCAGGCCAGCCCGCCGGTCAGCCCGACCTTCAGCATGTACGGGGCGCGCCCGTCCGCCGCTCCGCCGAAGCCACCGTGTTCACCATCAGCATGGCGATGGTCAGCGGTCCCACGCCTCCCGGAACCGGCGTAAAGGCGGCGGCCTTTTCCGCCACGTCGAGCGGATGCACGTCCCCCACCAGCACGCTGCCTTTCCGGTCGAACGCCGCCATCTTTTCCGGTGAGTTGCCGAAAATCCGCGCCGCGTCGGCGCGGTCCGCGATGCGGTTCATCCCCACGTCGATCACCGTCGCGCCCGGCCGGATGAATTCGCCCGTGATCATCGCCGGCCGCCCGATGGCCGCCACCAGGATCTCGCCCTCCCGGCAGACCGCCGCCAGATTAGGCGTCTTGGAGTGGCAGACCGTCACCGTGGCGTTCTGGTGCAGCAGCAGCAGCGAAACCGGTTTCCCGACGATATCGCTGCGCCCCACCACCACCGCGCGCCGCCCCGCGACCGGAATGCGGTAGCGCTTGAGCATCTCGATGATCCCCGCCGGCGTGCAGGCGCGCGGCCCCGCCACCCCCGCCACCAGGTTGCCCACGTTGCACGGGTGGAACCCGTCCACGTCCTTCGCCGGCGCCACCGCCAGCAGGATGCGCTTGGTATCCACCTGCGGCGGCAGCGGAAGCTGGACCAGGATGCCGTCGATATCGTGCCGCGCGTTCAATCGCTCGACGATGTTCAGCAACTCGTCG
>JAJYLS010000438.1 GCA_021787555.1 Acidobacteriota bacterium
CGCCAGACCGCCAACGGCCTCATCCTTTTCGTGCGGCCTGCGCTCATCCCTCTCTCCGCCATCCTCTCCGGCGTGCGCGGCCCCTACAACGCGGTCTGGGTCAAGGGACGCTTCGGTGAGGACACCTTCTATTACGGATGGGGCGCCGGCGCACTTCCCACCGGCGTCGCCGTGGTGAGCGACCTCATGCGCGTGGCCCGCGAGATCCGCTCCGGCAGCCCCGAGCGCGTTTCGCCCTTCGCCCACGAGCGGCTCGGCGAATATCAGCCGGTTTCCATCCTCCTCCAAAAGCGCGCCTACTATCTGCGCTTCCGCGTGGATGACCGCCCCGGAATCATCGCCCGGCTCGCCGGCATACTCGCCGCCAAGAAAATCAGCCTCGAGGCCGTGCTTCAGGAGCCCTGCGAAACCAAGCACGATCTCCCCTTCGTCATTACCGTGGAACCCACCTCGGAAGAGTCCATCCGCCAGGCGGTCGAAGAAATGTGCCAGCTCGATTTCATGCGTGAAGCCCCGCTCGCCCTCCCCATGGAGCCCGCATTATGAACTCGTTTTTCCTTCGTGTTCTCCGAGTCTCGGTGGTCAGCCCGGATCCCACCGCAAGCCACCCTTCACCACGGAGGCACAGAGGACGCAGAGAAAGCGCAGAGGAAACCTTTGAGTTTCTTCCCCCGTGCTTCCTCCGTGCTCTCCGCGCCTCTGTGGTGAGTCTTGTCTTCCTCCTTGCCTCCTATGCCCAGGTCGCCACCCAGGCGAATAAGGGCTATCAGACCGATGCAGCCCGCCAGCGCATGGCGGCCGGGCTCTCCAACCCACACCGCGACGAGAGCGAAAAGCCCCGCGAGTTGGTCCGCGAAATGGGGCTCCAGCGCGGCATGACCGTAGCCGACGTCGGCACCGGCTCAGGATACATGCTGCCCTTCCTGAGCCACCGCGTGGGGCCGGAGGGCCGCGTCATCGCCGAGGACATCTACGACGATTTTCTCACCACCGCCAAACAGGCCGCCGAAACCGATAAGCTGGAAAACGTCACCTTTGTTAAAGGCACTGAGACCGACCCCAGGCTGCCGCCAGGGAAGCTGGATGAGGTCCTCGTACTGGACGCTTATCACCATTTCAACTACCCGGCGCAGATGTTGGCCGGCATTCACAGCGCCCTCAAGCCCGGTGGCAAACTGGTAGTGGTGGATTTTTACAAGACACCTCAGGCCATGCCCAACGGCCGCGCCATGACCCACATCCGGCTCAACAAGCCGGACGTGATCCGGGAGATCGAAGCCAACCATTTCCGGCTTGTCGACGAGAAGGAACACATTCCAGGCAGCCAGTACATGCTGATCATGGAAAAGAATTAGGTGACCATGAAGAAGCTTTTTCTGTACGCGATCGCGGCTGCGCTGCCCCTGGCGGCGCAGCCAACCGCAGCGGCGCCTGCGGCGCAGGGCGAACCCGGCATCACACGCCAGCAGGCCGACGAGATCCTCCAAGAGTTGCGCGATATCCGCCAGTTGCTCGCCAAGCAGCAGCCGGCCAAAGCCGCCGAGCCGGAACCCAAGAGAGCCAAGCTCAACCTCACCGGCTTTCCCATGCTCGGCTCCAAGGACGCTCCCATCACCATGGTCGAGTTCACCGACTATCAGTGCCCTTTCTGCAACCGCTTCCAGACCACCACCTTCGGTGAGCTCAAGAAGGATTACATCGATACCGGCAAGGTGCGCTTCTACAGCCGGGACCTGCCGCTCGACTTCCACAACAACGCCATGCGCGCCGCGCAGGCGGCCCACTGTGCCAACGACCAGGGGCAGTTCTGGAAACTGCGCGACGTCATGGCTATGAATCCCAACTCGCTCGACCTGGACCACCTCGTGGGTTTTGCCAAAGAGCTGAAGATGGACCCCACCGCGTTTCGCACGTGCATCGAAAGCGGCAAGTATAAGCAGGCCGTGCAAACCGACATCATGGACGCCATGAAGATCGGCGCCGATGGCACCCCCAGCTTCGTCGTCGGTAAGAGCACTCCGGACGGCGTCGATGGCGAGCTCATCGTCGGCGCCATGCCTTACGGTGTGTTCCAGGACAAGTTCAGGTCCCTGGAGAAGTAAACACAGGCCTCGAACAGAAACTCCTGTAGTCCGCATCGCCGCGATCCGCGATATTATCTTCCCCGATAGCTCACTGTCGAGTTCCGCGCCGAGGCCTACAACCTGCTCAACCAGGTAGTCTTTGGCGGACCGGGCACGAGCATCAACTCCAATCTGTTCGGCGTGATCAACTCCCAGGGCAACGCGCCCCGGCAGATCCAATTCGCGGTAAAACTACTGTTCTGATTCTCGCGGGCAGCCGCTTCCGGCCGCGCCGCATCGTCCGGCTCGGCCCCTCTCTACCCCGATCCTGCGCTCGGAGCGCGGGCTTCCAGCGCGCCAAGCCGGCATGCTGCCGGCATGCTCCGCATTACCCCATATCTGGTAATTTGAGATACCATTCTCGATGAACCGCTTTCTAGCGTGGGAGAGAACATCTTTTGAAAAATGCAATCCTCTGGGCGGGGGTCCTGCTCACCCTTGTGTATCCGATGGCCGTGCGCGGCCAGATGATTACGGCTTCTATCGAAGGGATCATCCTCGATCCGGCCGGGGCGGCGGTGCCCAACGCCAAGTTGGGCGCCCTCAACACCTCGACTGGCCTGGAAGTCCACAGCGTGACGGCGGCCGACGGCCGCTACTCCTTCCCTTCGCTTCCCCCCGGCGGACCCTACACCATCACCGTGGAAGCCGCCGGCTTTAACGGCGAGCAACGCTCCGGAATCACCCTCCAGGTGAACCAATCCCTGCGCCTCGATTTCACTTTGAAAATCGGCGCCACCACCCAGACCGTGCAGGTCACCGGCGCGGCGCCGCTGGTCGAATCCAATACCGCCTCCATGGGCCAGGTGATCACCTCGCGAAGCATCGTCGACCTCCCGCTCAACGCGCGGAATGCCTACTCGCTGGTCTTCCTCGCGCCGGGCGTCGAGGGCGGCGTCAGCTTCAGCTACAACAGTGCCAACTTCTCCATCAATGGCGGCCGCCCGGGCAGCACCGACATCCTGGTGGATGGCATCCCGTCCTCGCCGGCGCTGGCCAATCCTATCGGAGGCATCGCGGTCTTCCCCTCCGTGGACGCAGTGCAGGAATTCAAGGTCCAGACCAACATGTATTCGGCCGAATTCGGGCGCAGCGGCAGCGGCCTCATCAATCTGATTTACAAATCCGGCACCAACAAGTTTCACGGCAGCGCTTACGAATTTCTGCGCAATTCGGACCTGGATTCGAACAACTATTACTCCAATGCCAACGGCATCCCGCTCGCTAGTTTCAAGCGCAGCCAGTTCGGCGGAACCATCGGCGGGCCGGTCGATATTCCTAAAGTCTACAAGGGCAAAGACAAGACCTTCTTCTTCTTCGATTACGAAGGGCTGCGGCAGGGCACCGGGTCGAACTTCAGGAACACCGTGCCCACGCTGCTCGAGCGCACCGGTGATTTCTCGCAGACCTTCAATGGGCAGGGCAAGCCGGTCACGATTTACGATCCCGACACCACCGTGGCGCA
>JAJYLS010000096.1 GCA_021787555.1 Acidobacteriota bacterium
TTTAACCCGGGGATTGGGGCGGGAACCGGGCCGCGCCACCTTGTGATGAACTTCGGCAATGACATCTACGTACTGCCCGACGCCGTGGACCTGGTGCAGAACGGGCCGCCGCAGATCAATTCGGTTTTCCCCAATGCGGACGGCTCAGTTACCCTCGCCGGCGTGGGCTTCGGTCCGGACAGCACCGTCTTCTTCGACGGCCTGCAAGCCGCGGTTGCGACGCCTTTCAATGGCTCCTCCATGACGGTGATTCCGCCGCAGGGAGCCAGCGGGCAGACCTCGACGCTGACGGTGTTCAACAGCGACGGCCAGAATTCCATGATTCTGCAATCGCAGGCTCCGCAGACCTATAGCTATCCATTTGCCGCGCCGCCGCAGATCTCCGTAACGCCCGCCGCGCTGCCGGCCGGTCAGATCTTCGGCTCGAGCGGCATCCCGCAGGCGGCCATGGTGGACATCACCGGCATCAACACGAATTTCATCGACGGCCAGACCACGGTCGGATTTGGCTCCGACGATGTAACGGTTCGCCGCGTTTGGGTGCTCAGCCCGACCCATCTCGTTGCAGACGTTATGGTGGCACCCAACGGGGCGATCGGCACGTCGGAAATCAGCGTCATCTCGGGGTTCCAGTCGGCCGTGATTCCGGGCGGGTTCCAGACGCAGCCACCGGCCTTCGGCCAGCCGCTCATCGCGCTGCCCATCGTCAACGCCAGTGCCGGCCAGCAGACCATCTATCCGGGTAGTTTCGCGACGATCTATGGAGTAAACCTGGGCGCGTCGGCCGCCGCCGTCCAGCTTACGCTCGGCGGCGCCGCGGTCCCGGTGTCGTTCGCCTCGCCCAACCAGATCAATTTCCAGGTTCCGCCGGGCTTCCCCACCGGCCCGGCGACGCTGCAACTCGCGTCCGGCGGAATCGCGGCCCTGCCGGTTGTGATCCAGATCAGTAATCCGCCGCCCAACATCACCTCGGTCACCAACGTCTCCGGCGTTCCGCTGAGCGCCCTGAACTATGCGACCGTCGGCGATATTCTGAACATCAATGTGACCGCCCTCGACCCCACGGTAGTCGGCAATCTCAGCCGTCTCCAGGTCACCATCTCGGGCTTGCCCATGCAGGTCCTCCAAGTCACGCCCCTGGCACCGGGCCAGTTTCAGATCCAGATCGTCATCACTCAGTCCTTCGGCGGCACACAGGTCCCGCTGGCGGTTGCGGTGGATGGATCGAGCAGCACGGCGGTTACGGTCACGGTCCGCTGATTCGGGCGCTCAGGAGTACTTGCCCACCAGGATGAACGGCGCCCAGTAGAACGGGTGGGCGTACTGCCTGCGAATTTCTGCCATGGCCTGCCGGACGGCCTGGGCTTTGTTCATCCCCGCCCTGAGGTGCTCGTAGAACAGCTTCATGAACTCCGCCGTGCTCTGGTCGTTCACATCCCACAGCGTCACCAGCACGCCCTGCGCGCCAGCATACAACAGCCCGCGTTTCAGCCCCATCTGCTCGTCGCCGCCCACTACCACGTTCAGCCCGGTCCCGCAGCCGCTCAAGGTCACCAATTCGGAGGGGAGGGTGAGCTGGTACAAATCGAACAGGCTGAGCTGCGAGTTCCCCAGGCTGATTGAGGAAAACATCGGGTTGTCCTGGCGGAACCAGCCATGCGTGGCAATGTGGATGAAGCGGCTGCGCGAGCCCTTGAGCCGCAGGACCTCCTGCGTGGCCTCCGCGCCCACGAAAACCTGCGCCTTGGGAAGCACCGAGGAGACCGCGGCCACCTCGTCCATGATGTGCGGCGCCGAGCGGTCCGGGACGCCCAACACCAGCGCGCCCGCGCCGGACGGCGCTTCCTTGCTCGCGCAGAGATAATAAACGCTGGCGCTGGGGGTGTAAGAAATCGAGTACCGCGCATCCAGATACTCGCCCCGGTCGAGCAGGGCGTGAAACGGCAGGTAGTGCAGGAAATCGTGCGGCGCGACGATGAGGTGCGCGGTGTCGAGATCGCGCTCGATGGGCAGAATCAGCTGGCGATAGAACTCCTGGAGGTGGGCGTTGGTCGCCTCCAGAAGCTGTTGCTCGAAGGTCCGGACAAATTCCGGGCCGAGCCGGAACTTGGAAAGCTGGAAGCGCAGCAGCATCAGCGCGCGGCGCAAATGCGAGACCGAGCCGGCGGGCACGATCTTTAATTTCCGCTTCCCGAGCAGGCACGCCTGAAATGCGTCGCCGACGCGATAGTACTGGAGCAGCATGGCGTCGTCGGCCAGAGCGGAGCGGATCTGCTCCAGCCCGATCGACCCCGCCGCCTGCACGTTGGCGAATTCCTGGTCCGCGGCCCGCAGGTTCGCCATGATCTCCACCAGCCGCTGTTCGCAGTTGCGCGCCGAGCGCCGCAGCTTTTCGAGGTAGGGATCGCGGGGAGTGCGCGAGCGGCTCTCCTGCAACTGGATCGACCGGTTGTACCAGTTCAGTTCCTCGCGCAGCCTGCCGGCTTCCGCCGCCAGCGCGCGGTGCTGGGCGGAGGATGCGGGGATGGTGTGGACGCGGAAAGCGATCAGGTCCGCCAGGCTGCGCGATTTGGCCTGCTCGATATAGGCGAAAGCCGCTTCCCGATTCTCCGGCGCGTCGCCGCGGGCCAGGCACATGCGCACCAGCGATTCGTAAACCTCCAGCTTGTCTTTCAGGAAGGCGATCTTCAGCTCCTCCGCTTTGAGCTGGCTGCGCAGGTTCTCCAATTGCTCGTGCGCTTTGAGATAGGCCTCGAAGGCAGCCGCGCGCGCCCCGCAAGCCTCTTCGATCGTTCCCAGCACGAACCACGCCTGGTAGGCCAGCGCGGGAGTCTCCGCCGATTCGAGCCGGCCGAGCGCCGTCCGGCACGTCTCACGCGCCTTCTGCCGCTGGCCCGCGTCCAGATAAATGCGCGCCAGCAGCAACTGGCACAGAATCGCCTTGCCCATCACCGGCGATTGCGAAAAGAAAGCAAACGCGCTTTCCGACAGCAGGCGCGCCTCGGTGAGCCGTCCGGTCTGGTGATAGACCAGCGCCTGGTACAGGTCCACGGTGGCCACCCATGCCTGGTTCCGCTCGCGCGTGAAGATTTCGCGCGC
Source organism: Acidobacteriota bacterium (assembly GCA_021787555.1). Lineage (GTDB taxonomy): Bacteria > Acidobacteriota > Terriglobia > Bryobacterales > Bryobacteraceae > JAJYLS01. The sequence goes on from JAJYLS010000096.1 coordinate 3,100, forward strand.
CCTGCGGAACAATTCCAGGGCCACCCGGGAATCGCCGTGATGGCTGGCCGAGATCGCCAGGTTGGTAACCGCCTTGGCGGTCTCGTAGCCCATGCCCAACTGGACGAAGGCCTCCAGCGCGCGGCGCGCCAGGTGCGCCCCTTCTTCGCTCAAATTGAGCTCCAGGTACATCTCCGACTGGTCCAGATCGCAAAGCCCCTGGTGATACAGGTCTCCCAGCTCGCTGCACTGCTCACGCGCGGCGCGGTAGCGGGCGATGGCGCTCGTATACTCTCCGCGCAGGTAGTACAGGTAGGCGATGTTGTAATCGGCTTCGGCGCCCAGCAGAGGCAGGTGGTGGGTCAGGCAGTAGGACTGCGCCAGGTTGTAGGTGTCGAGCGCCTCGCGGAACTGGCTGAGACTGATCTGGCATGTCGCCATGCTGCTCAGGGTGATGGCCACGTCCTGCGGGTTGCCGATTTCCACCAGCTCCGCGTACGCGCGCCGGTAGAGCTCCAGCGCCTCTTCGAACCGGTCGAGGCGGAAGAGCACGTTCCCCATGTTGGTGTCGAGGCGGGCGAGGTGCAGGCGCTCGTTGGTCTTCAGAAAAATATTGCGCGCCTTTTCCGCCCAGGCGAAGGCCTCGTCGTACCGGCCGAGATAGATGAGGGCCTGAAGCGAGCCGCCGCTGAGCGTGCGGCCCAGGTCCAGTTCGCGCCCCAGCCTCTCGAAGATTTCCGCCGCCTTGGCGTACGCCTCGCGCGCGGCTTCGTATTTCCCCTTGATGAGGTGCATGTGCCCCAACGCGCGCAGGCCGAGCGCCCGCGCCGCGTCGTCTTCGACGCGCTCGCCCAGCCAGGCCGCCGAGCGCGCCAGCCGCTCGGTCCGGCCGATGTCCACGCGCGAAAGCCGCACCACCTCGTCGTAGAGCCGCTGGACCGTGTCCGGTTGCCAGCAGTCGCGCGCGGCGAGCAGCAGCTGCCGCCGCTTCAGCGGGTGGGGTTCGGCGGCAAGTTGCTGGATAAGCGTGTCGAGCCGCTCGGAAGGCTCGGGCGGGCCGGCCATCAGAACCCCTTCGCCTCCAGGATTTTTCGCAGACGCTTGAGGCACCGTCCGCGGATGAAACCGATCGATCCGCGCGCCAGCCGCAGGCGCTGTGCAATCTCCGAATACGGCAGCGGCGGCTGCTCGAAAAACAGGAGATTGATCATCTCCCGGCAGCGCGGCGGCAACTGCGCGATGGCTTCCCGGATGAGCTGCTCGCGCTCCAGGTCCGCCAGCACGTCGGGCGGGATCGGCAGATCGTCGGAACGCTCCTCGATCTGGCCGTCATTCCATTCGGCAGTGGCCACCGCGGAGGTTTGCTGGCGTTTCCAGTGGTAGCACTTGTGCGTGGTAACGCGGATCAGCCAGGCTTGCAGCGCTTCGACGTCCCGCAACCGCGGCAGCTCGTTGAACAGATCCAGGCAGACCGCCTGGAAAATATCGGCGGCATCCTGGTGCGGTGCGCCGTACCGCAGCGGAATCGAATACACCAGCCCCTTATACCGGTCCACCAGCGCGCTCCACGCCTGATCGTTGCCCCGCAGACACTCCTCGACCAGGCGCGCGTTCGTCCAGTCGGCGGGGACCTGAAGGCTCATGGGCGCTCTCCCGTGCGGAGTTCCCGCCAGTAGAGCTCCTCGATATTCCAGAGGGTGTAATGGTCCATGAGCGCCGGGCGGAAGTTTCCCAGGTTCCGCTTCGCGCCCACCAGGATGTCCGGACTGACCAGCGGCACCAGCGGCATGTGCTCCATCAGGATCTGCTGCACGAGATCATACATCTTTTTCCGCCGGGCATAATCCGGCACCGTCATCTGCTGGCGCATGAGCCGGTCGATTTCCGCTTCCCATGGCATGGAAGGAGATTTTTCCGCGGTGTTCCAGAGATGGTTTCCGCCGTCCGACATCCACGTGTTCATGTCCGGATTGGGGTCGGCGTCGCCGTCCGCCATGGACATGAGCGCGGTGTCGAACTGGTGGGTGCGCAGGACGCGGTCGAGCAGGCTGCGGAACTCCAGCGGCACGACGTCCACCTGGATCCCGAGTTCTTTCAGGTCGGCCTGGATGAGGGTGGCCATCTGCACGCGATCGTCGTTACCGGCGCTAGTGATAATGGAGAACTCCACGCGCTTGCCGGCGGGATCCAGGAGGTTGCCGCCCGACCACTTGAATCCGCCGGAGCTGAGCAAAGCGCGCGCAGCGGAAACCGACGGCACCGGCGGGCGCAGGCTCGCATCTACCCAGGCTTTGTTGCCCGGCGGAACCGGAGTGCCGAGCGGTGCGGCGTGACCGCCGTACACCAGGCGCACCAGCGCATTCCGGTCGATGGCTGTCGAGACCGCCTGGCGAAAGCTCCGCCGGCGCAGGAATCCCGGCCGGCCCGCGGCCGGGTCGAGGTTGAAATAGAGCGACGTATATTCCATTCCCGGCCCGAGATCGGAAACCGTGTATCCGCGCCGGCGGCTCTCTTTTTCCAGTACCGCGAAATCGTGCGCGCCCACCCGGCGAATCACATCCGATTCTCCGGATTCGAAGCGCAGGACCTGCATGTCCTCGCTGCCGGCCTGAGTGAGATCGACTTCATTGAGGTAAGGTAGCCGGATACCATTTTTATCGGCTTTCCAGTAATACGGATTTCGCTCCAGAACCAGCCGCTGGCCGGGGATGTTTTGTTTCAGACGGAACGGACCCAGTCCCGTAATCGCGGCGGGCGGCGTGCGCAGGCCCCAGGCTTCCGCCAGTTTGCCGGTCTTGTATGCCGGCTCCAGCAAGTGGCGGGGCAGGATGGCAAAGCCGTCGAACAGCCGTTCTGCGGCGGCATAGCGCACAGGCAGATCGAACTCTACCCGGCAATCCCCCACCTTCTTTACCACAATGGGCTTTCCACCCGGCATCAGCAGGTCGCGCTGCGGCGAATCGAGCGCCGTATCCAGGTAAACCCGAAAGGAAAAGACCACGTCGTCGGCACTGAACGGCTGGCCATCGGAAAATCGAATCCCCCGCCGCAACTCCAGCGCGTACCGGCGTCCATCCGGGGAAACCGTCCAGGATTTCGCCAAAGCCGGCTCGGTCCGCTGGGTATACCGGTTGATATGGACCAAGTCCGCCATCATCATTCCGATAGCTTCGCGCGAGACGCTGTCCGCGGCGAAGATCGGATTGAACGTTTTAGGTTCGCTCCGCTGTGCGTATACTAACCGGCCACCTTGTCGTCCGGACAAATCCTGGAGCACCAGAAGATCCTCCGCCCCCGCGCACAGCGCGGATACGACCAGCGCCAGCGCGAAGGTACTGTACCGGAACATACGCAAATCCACAATCGCTCAGTGCGTAGTTTATCTGATTGTAATCACAAAGGATATTCACCCGGGTACTGCCGGTTGTATACCTTTAGTAGGCTCGATTCCGTAGTATTTTCAATTCTCCCACATGCGGGTAGTATGCGCCGACCTCAGGTGCTAACCTGCTGTCCTGACAGCGCATCCGCCAGTAGGAGGAATCCTAAAAGAAGCGGTACTATGGCTATAGCAGGTGCCAGCAACCACGTGTGCTCCACAATGGTATGGTATTGCCGCGCCTCCGCCAGCATGTTGCCCCAGCTCGGAACCGGCTCTCCTACCCCCAAGCCCAGGAACGAGAGCGTCACTTCGGCCAGGATGTATTGCGGAATGAGCACGGTGGCCTGCGTGAGCACTACCGGAAAAGTGAGCGGCAGGACGTGGCGCCGAATCAGGTAGGGACTCCCAGCCCCGAACCCGCGGGCTGCCTGAACGAAGCCATTTTCACGGCCGGCCAGCACCACGCCGCGCACGAGGCGGGCTGGCCGCACCCAGCCGATCCCCCCAATAATGGCGATCAGCAAGGCGAACGCTTCCACCGCCGAAATATGCAGCGGCAGGAAAGCGCGGACGGCCAGCAGGAGGTAGAACCAGGGTAGCGCCATCATCAGTTCCCCTCCGCGCATAAGGAGCTGATCGGGCCATCCTCCGAAAAATCCTGCTATCGTCCCCAGGGCCGTGCCTAATACCAAAGAGAGCAGCGCCGCCGCCAATCCGGTAAGAAGCGAGACCCGTCCGCCGTACAGCAGTCGCGAGAAAACGTCGCGCCCGGAGCCGTCCGTGCCCAGCAGAAACACTACGCCTGGCGGACGCACGCCGAAGAGCCGGCCGTGAACGAGGAATTCGATTGGGTACGACTTGCCGTCCGGCGACTCGGCATATGGCCGCAAGTGCACCAGGTGAATTCTTGAAGGCGGGGCATAGGGGAAATCGCGGTGCTGTTCGGCGTAATCGTAAGGCGCCAGAAATCCGGCCAGCACGACCGCGGCGTGGAAGGCGGCGAGCAGCACGAGGGGTGGCCAGAAACGGCGAAGGTCCCTCATCATTGCACCCGAATGCGCGGATCCAGGCGATACAGCAGCAGGTCCGCGGCCAGGTTGCCGGCGGCCAGCAGCGCCGTCGAGAGCATCACCACCGCCAGCACCAGCGCGAAATCGCGCCCCATGATGGCATCCAGAAACAGCGGCCCCAGGCCCGGCCAGCCGGTGACCACCTCCACCAGCAGCGAGGCGCTCAGCAGCGTGCCCAGGGAAAAGCCAAAGAGCGAGACCAGCGGATTGGCCGCCGCGGGCAGCAGGTGGTGGAACAACAGGCGCCGCCGCGGAATGCCTTGCGCGCGCGCATTCAGGGCAAACGGCGAGCGTAGCGCCTCCAGCATGCCGGCACGCACATGCCGGGTCAGCACCGGCAGCATTCCGAGCACCAGCACCCCGGCGGGCAGAGCCAGGTGCGAGAGAATATCGCGCAGCCGCGCGGCGGCGTCCATGATATCCCAGCCGGGCGACGTGATCCCGCCGACCGGCAGCCAGCCGGTCTCGACCGCGCCGGCCAGAAGCACGATGGCGAGCACCAGATCCGGCACCGCCAGCAGAAGCGAGAGCGCGGCATTCAGCGCATGGTCGCGCCACCCGCCATAGTGCGCGGCGCTCCAGATACCCAGCGGAATCGCCAGCAGCCAGGCCACAAACGTGGCCGTGCCGGTCAGCAGCAGGGTGGCGCGGATGCGCTCCCACACCAGCGGCGCCACCGGGCTGTTGTATGCCAACGAATAACCGAAATCGCCGCGCAGCATCGACTCCGCCCAACCCGCATAGCGCACCGGCAGTGGCTGGTCCAATCCCGCGCGCGCGCGCAATCCGGCGATCGTTTCGGCCGAAATCCGCGGATCGGTTTGCATCGCCGAAAAGTAATCTCCCGGCGCCAGATTGGCGAAGAGGAACGAGAGCAGCGAGACGCCGATCAGCAGCACCAGGCTGTGCAGCAGGCGGCGCGCCGCGTATCTCATACCGGCAGCCCGCCCGGAGCGAGCGCCAGCGCCGCTTCCAGGAGCTCGCGGGTGCGCGGATGTTGCGGGTGGGCGAACACCTCGCGCGCCGGCGCGTGCTCCACGATCCGCCCGCTCTCAATCACGGCAATTTCATCCGCAAGCTGGCCCGCCAGCGCCAGGTCGTGGGAAATCAGGATATAGGTCAGCCCGAGCCGCTCTTGCAGGTCGAGCAGCAGATGGACGGCCTGCGCCTGCGCGGAAAGATCCAGACCCACGAACGATTCATCGAGGATCAGCAGCCTGGGTTCGAGCACCAGTGCGCGGGCGAGAGCCAGCCGCTGCCGCTCGCCGCCGCTGAATTCGAGCGCGTGCCGGTCCAGCTCCGCGCCCGGCAGGCCCACCTTTTCCATGGCGGCGGCCGCCAGGCGCGCGCGCGATCCGCGGCCGCCGCGTTTCTGGATCACCAGGGGCTCGCAGACGATTTCCGCGGCGGTGAACCGCGGATTGAGGCTCGCCGCCGGCTCCTGAAAAACCAGTTGAACCTGCGGCTGGAGGCCCGCAACGCGCCGGCCTTCGATGCAAATCTCGCCCGTGGTGGGAGCTTCGAATCCGGCGATCAGCCGCGCCAGCGTGGATTTTCCCGCACCCGAGGGGCCCACTAGCGCGAGTGTGCGCCCGCGCGCCAGATCGAACGAGATGCCCTCCAGCGCCGTGGTCTCCCGCCCGTGTCCGAGCCAATGCCGCCGCGCATAAATCTTTCCTGCGTTCCGGACGCTCAGCAGCGGCTCAGGCACCATGCGCCCGTTCCTCCCGGCTCCGGAAGCGCGGAATCGCGCGGAGCAGCGCGGCCGGCGTGCCGCGGCTGACGATCCGGCCGCCCTCCATAGTCAGCACCTCGTCGGCCGTACGCGCCAGTACTCCGGGGCTGTGGCTGATCAGCAGAAAAGCAATGCCGAGGGTCTCGCGCAGCCGGCGGAAGAGCGCGGTCAGCTCGATCACGCGCGGGCCATCCAACGCCGTGAACGGCTCATCCGCAATCACCAGCGCCGGGCGGCAGGCAATCGCCTGGGCAATGGCCACGCGCTGGCGCTCGCCGCCGCTCAACTGGTGCGGATAGGCCTCGGCAATGCGGCGGTCCGGCAGCCCGGCAAGCTCGAAGAGGAACTCGACGCTGTCCGCCGCCGCGCCGTGCGCACGCATGACCTCGCGCACCTGGTCGCCTGCCCGCATTAGGGGATTCAGCGCCAGCAGCGGATCCTGGAAGATCATCGAGATTTCCACCCCGCGGACGCGCTCGAGCTCGCGTTCGCTCGCGCTCAGCAATTCGCGGTCGTTGAGCCGCACCGAGCCGCGAACGCGATACCGCTCGGGCGCGAGCAGGTTCAGTAGCGCCAGCACCAGCGTGGTTTTGCCGCAGCCCGATTCGCCGAACAGGCCCATGATCGAGCCCGCCTGGATATCGAAGGAAACCTCGGTAAGGATGCGCCGCGATGCGCCCTGCCCATAGGGCGCGCGATCGAGCAGTTCGACGCTCAGATCGCGGACCGCAAGCAGGCGAGGCCGTTCCCCCGGGAGCATCCCTTCATTCTGGCGCGAGGACGGGATGAGAGGCAATCGGCTCCTGCTCAACCGGCTCGCCCGATTCCTGGCGCTTCAGCCATTCGAACCAGTCGTCGCCGAACAGTTCGACCGGGTGCGGCGTCCGGATGGTCCCGTTTCCGCAGCAGAGATCGTCCGCCGGGCAAAATTTCTCGCAGCCCCAGCAGATGCGCTCCGGGTTTTTGGGATGCAGCGGAAAGTTAACCATTTGCCTTCCTACCTCGAGTGTAGGAAACGCTCCGCCGGGGAGAAATGACTGAAGTCACAGTGGCCGCGACCGCGGCCTTGGGCTAGCGTCAACTGAAGCGCGAGCCCGCCGGGGCGCAGCAGCTTCCGGCGGAGGAAGACGCCGACGGCGAACCGGAATGGGAAGCAAAGGAAGAGAGCAGCCGCTCGCTCTGGCGGGACCGGCACTTGGGGCATTCGGTCTCCTGGTCGGCATCCTGCATCCGGCGGAGCAACTCGAAGCGGGCGCCACACTTGTTACAACGGTATTCGTAAAGAGGCATCGTCGTCTGATTTCATTATAGAAGATGCAATGGCGGCCGCGTGGTGACAGTCCGCCCCAGGTGGGGCGCCAGAGCGCCCGGCCCAGAGGACGCCCCCGCGGCGCGCTTCACGCAGCCGCGGACAGGCGATTCGCCTGTCCCACCACTCAAAGTGAACAGTGTTGCGAAGTTTAGCCTTGGCCATCCATTAACCAACGGAGTACTGGTACGGTTGCAATCCTTGTTGTATAAACCGTTTCATGGCAGCAAATGCTCTTTTGGCAGAGCCTGTCCGGAAGGACGGGCGGCCGGTCATTCCCGACCGCATGGACAATCTCGGCATTCCTCGGGCAATGATTGTCGACCTGGTGCTGCGGTATCTCTGGCTGCACGGCGCGGCCACCCTCACGGCCTTGCACCAGGGCCTCAAGCTCTCGTTTCCCGTTCTGGAGACCCTGTTTCACCAGATGCGCCAGCAGCAATTGCTGGAAGTCAAAGGGATGCTGGGCAACGACTATTCTTTCGCCCTCACCGCCGCCGGCCGGCAGCAGGCCGCCGCGCGCAGCGAGATCTGCCAGTACGTCGGCCCCGCGCCGGTTTCCATCCAGCAATACCACGAGGTGGTCAAGGCCCAGGCCGCGCACGTGAAGCTCAGCCGCGAATGCCTGCGCCAGGCGTTTCACGACCTGGTGCTGCCGGACGGGTTGCTCGATCAGCTCGGCCCTTCTCTCATCGGCCACCAGTCGCTGTTCCTCTATGGCGGCACCGGCAACGGCAAGACCAGCATTGCCGAGCGCATCCTCCGCATCTACCGCGACACCGTGCTGGTGCCCTACGCTATCGAAGTGGACGGCCACATCGTCACCATCTTCGATCCGGTGGTGCACAAGCGCGTCGAAACGGGGGACGACGACACGCTGGATCCCCGCTGGGTTGCCTGCGAGCGCCCCTGCATCACGGTGGGCGGCGAGCTTTCCGCCGCCATGCTCGAACTGCATCTGGACGAGAGCACCCGCGTGTTCATCTCGCCCTGCCAGATGAAGGCCAATAACGGCATCCTCATCATCGACGATTTCGGCCGCCAGGTGCTTTCGCCGCGCGAGCTGCTCAACCGCTGGATCGTCCCCCTGGACCGCCGGGTGGATTACCTGACGCTGGCTTCCGGCATGAAATTCCAGGTGCCTTTCGAGCTCATGGTGGTCTTCTCCACCAACCTGAATCCCGCCGATCTGGCCGATGAAGCCTTCATGCGCCGCATCCAGACCAAGGTGCTGGTGGAGAACGTCAGCAATGAGATTTTCGACCTCATCGTTCAGCGCGTCGTCGAGGCCAACCACGCGCCCGCCGACCCGGGTTGCGCGGAGTACATGCGCCAGCGCTGCCTGGCCGCGGGCGCGAAGCACCTCCGCGCCTGCTACCCCAACGACATTTACAAGCTGGTGAAGGCCATCAGCGAATACGAAGGCCGCGCCGTGCGCCTGAGCCGCGCCAATATCGACCGCGCAGTCGAGCTCTATTTTGCCAAGATGGAATCCGCCGCCGGGGACTGACTGTTTAATCAGTTTCGGGCCTTAATATAGTAAAAAGCGTCTGCGAATCTTCTGCTCGTAAAATAGTCGATTCTCTATCGAGTACGGTGCTGGACTAGGCGCACCTACCGCCCGCTTTCCTTCAAAATACCGGCAGGCGGGTATTCTCTAACCGCCTCCCCGTTTCCTACGCTGAAATAAGAGAATCACCGTAGTTCCCCCTGCCAGAGAAGGAGATCGATGCAGAAATGGATTGCTGTCGGTGTCGCGCTGCCGCTGCTGGGTCTGGTGGCATTGTTCATGTCATCCGGCGCCCACAACACCGTGGAAGCCAGCACCCCGAAGCCGGAAAACATTCCGACCGTCGCCGCCACCCGCGTGGAAAGCCGCAACCTTGCGCGCGATATCGTGCTCACGGCCGAGTTCCAACCTTACCAGCAAATCGGCGTGATGGCCAAAGTCGCCGGCTACGTGAAGGAAATCAACGTGGACATCGGCGATCGGGTGAGGAAAGGCGAGCTCCTCGCCACGCTCGAAGTTCCCGAGATGGCCGACGACCTGCGCCGCGACAACGCCGCCGAGCAGCGCGCCACAGCGGACGTGGCTCGCGCCCGCGACGAACTCCAGCGCGCGCAATCCGCCTACGCCATCGCCCACGTGACCTGGCAGCGCCTGGCCAATGTCGCGAAGACCCAGCCCGGCCTGGTCGCCCAGGAGGAAATCGACGAAGCCCAGAGCAAGGCCCTGGAAGCCGAAGCGCAGGTTTCCGCCGCCAAGTCCGGACTCGCCGCCTCCCAACAGCACGTCCAGGAGTCTGCCGCCGAGGTTGGGCTGGAGCATACCCTCATGGATTACACCCGCGTCACCGCGCCCTTCACCGGCGTCATCACCAAGCGCTACGCGGACGTGGGCTCGATGATCCAGGCCGGAACGGCTTCGCAAACGCAGGCCGAGCCGCTGGTGCAGCTCTCGCAGAACGACCTGCTGCGGCTGATCCTGCCGGTGCCCGAATCGGCCGTTCCCACCATCCACATCGGCAAGCCGGTGGAAGTCACGGTGCCGACGCTGCACCGCACCTTCCCCGGCCGGGTGACGCGCTTTGCCGATAAGCTCGACCTCAATACCCGCACCATGCGGACCGAGGTGGATGTGCCCAATCCGAACCTGGTGCTGATTCCCGGGATGTACGCCGAAGTGCATCTCGCCGTGGCGCGTGCGAATGACGCCCTGGTCCTGCCCGACATGGCGGTGGATCTCAATGCCAACGGCACATCCGGGAAAGTCATGGTGATCACGCCCAACCACCGCGTCGAGCCGCGCACGGTCAGCGTCGGTCTCGATACCGCCAAAGCCATCGAAGTGCGCTCCGGGCTGAATGACGGCGACATGGTGGTCCTCACCGGCCGGGCGGCTTTGCACGCCGGAGAGAAAGTGCGGCCCAGGTTCGTTACGCTGGGCGCCGCTGCACCGGAGGCCGGCTGATGTCCAAATTTGCCATTCGCAATCCGTACGTCATTGTGGTGGCGTGCCTCATCATTGCGGTGGTGGGCGTCGTCTCGCTGGTACGCATGCCCGTGGACATGTTCCCCTCGATGAACATTCCCGTGGTGGCGGTGGCGACGTTCTACAACGGCATGCCGCCGGAGCAGATCGAAAACGATATCACCAGCCGCCTGGAGCGCTTCTTCACGCTCGGCGCCGGCATCGAGCACATCGAATCGCGCTCTCTGCCCGGCGTGAGCGTCATCAGGGTTTACTTCCAGCCCGGCACCAACCCGGATTCCGACGTCACCACCATCTCCAACCTGGCGATGGCCGAATTGGGCCGCCTGCCACCCGGCACGCTGCCGCCCATCGTGCTCAAGATGGATGCCTCCAGCCTGCCGGTCTGCATCGTGACCTTTAAAGGAAAAGGGCTGAATCAAGCCCAGCTCCGCGACTATGCCGAGTTCGAGGTCCGCAACCAGCTCGGCAGCGTGCCCGGTGCCAGCGTCCCGCAGCCTTTCGGCGGGAAGTACCGCCAGATCATGGTCTATGTCAACCCGTACAAGCTGGAAGCGCACCAGTTGAGCCTCATGGACGTGGTGCGGGCGGTGAACCGCGCCAACCTGATTCTGCCGGCCGGCGACGTCCAGCTCGGCCAGCTCGACTACAACATTTACACCAACAGCCAGTTGGATACGGTGAAAGAAATCGATCGGCTGCCGATCAAGACCGTGGGCACGAACCCCGTCCGCGTGGAAGATATCGGTCATGCCGCCGACGCCGCCCAGATCCAGACCGACGTGGTACGCATGGACGGCCAGAATTCCGTCTATCTGCCGATCCTGAAGCAGGGCGGCGATACCAACACCATCGCGGTGGTGAACGGCATCCGCGAGGGGCTCAAGCACCTCGTCGACGTTCCCAAGAGCCTGATCACCAAGGTGGTGTTCGATCAATCGGTCTTTGTGAAGACGGCCATCGAGACCCTGATCCACGAAGGCGCCATCGGCCTGCTGCTCACCTCCATCATGATCCTGATCTTCCTGGGCAGCCTGCGCTCCACCGTGGCGGTGTTCTTCTCGATTCCGCTCTCCGCCCTGACGGCGTTCATTCTGCTCGCGCTCGGCGGCGGCTCGATCAACAGCATGGTCCTGGGCGGGCTGGCGCTGGCCTTTTCGCGCCTGATCGATAACTCCGTGGTGGTGCTGGAGAACATCTATCGCCACCTCGAAATGGGCGAAAGCCCGGAAATCGCGGCCTGGAAGGGAGGCCAGGAGGTCACGCTTCCGGTGCTCGCTTCGACCCTCACCACCATCGCGGTCTTCTTCCCCGTGACCATGCTTTACGGCGTGAGCAAATACCTGTTCTCGGCGCTGGCGCTGGCGGTGGTGCTTGCGCTGCTCGCCTCCTTCTTCGTCGCCATGACGGTGGTTCCGCTGTTCTGCTCGAAGTTCATCCACCACGTGCACGGAGCCCATGAAGGCCACGAGACGGGACACCGGCGAGGCCCCGGCCGGCGCTTCAACGCCTGGTTCAACCGCCGGTTCGACGGCTTCCTCGGTTTCTACGGCCGCGTCATCGACGTGGTTTTGAAGCGCCCGGTTGCCGTGCTTTTCCTCCTCGCCGGCATCGTCGGGCTCAGCCTGTTCCTGTTCCCGATGCTCAACCTCGCCTTTTTCCCGCGCACCGATCCCGGCCAGTTCGTCATCAATGTGAAACTGCCCTCCGGGACGCGCATCAACGTCACCGACCAGGAAGTCGCCAAGGTGGAAAACCTCGTTCGCCAGGACGTGCGGCCGGGCGACCTCGGGATGATCGTCTCCAACGTCGGCTCCACGGCGGACTTTTCGGCCCTCTACAACACCAATTCCGGCATGGACACCGCCACCGTGCAGGTGAGCCTGAACCCAGATCACAAGATCGGCAGCTACCAGTACATGGCGCGGCTGCGCCGCGACCTCGCCAGCAAGATGCCCGAGTTGACAACCTATTTCCAATCCGGCGGCCTGGTGGATGCGGTGCTCAGCTCGGGCATGCCGGCTCCGATCGACGTGCAGGTGGCCGGCTCGAATATGAAGCAGAGCTACGCGCTCGCCACGCGGCTGGCCGACAAGATCCGCAAGTTCCCCGGCGTCGGCGACGTCTATATTCCGCAGGACCTCGACTACCCGGCGATCAAGCTCAAGATCAGCCGCACCCGCGCCGCGGAACTCGGGCTGACGCAGAAGGAGGTGGTGGACAACGTGATCACCGCCCTGACGTCGAACACCATGATCGCGCCCAGCTACTGGATCGATCCCAAGACCGGCAACGATTACATGCTGACCGTGCAGTATCCCGAGACGCAGGTGCAAAGCTTCGCCGACCTGAAGGCGATTCCCATCCACGCCGCCGGTGTTCCCGACTCCACGCGCCTGGACAACGTGGCCAAGGTCAGCCTGGCGACATCCCCGACGGAAGTGGACCACTACGACATCCGGCGGGTGATCGACGTTTACGTGCAGCCCGTGGGCGAGGACCTGGGCCGCATCCGGCAGGCGATCGACGGTCTGCTGGCCCACACCCGCATTCCCGACGGCATCAACGTGACGCTGCGCGGGCTGGTGAACGCCATGGAGCAAAGCTTCCACAAGTTCGGCATCGGGCTGACGCTGTCGGTGGTGCTGCTCTACTTGATCCTGGTAGCGCAGTTCCGCTCGTTCCTCGATCCGCTGTTGATCCTCACGGCGGTTCCGCCGGGGCTCACCGGCGCGCTGCTGATCCTCTATCTCACGGGCACCAGCCTGAACGTGATGTCCCTCATGGGGCTCATGATTCTGATCGGCATGACGACCTCGGACAGCATCCTGATCGTGGAATTCACGCGCCAGCTTCGCGAGCAGGGCATGACGGTGCGGGAGGCGGTGGTGAGCGCCGCCCGCGTCCGGCTGCGTCCCGTGCTGATGACCTCGCTGGCCACCATCATCGGGCTGCTGCCCATGGCGCTCAAGCTGGGCGCCGGCAGCGAAGCCTACGCGCCTCTGGCCCGCGCGATCCTCGGCGGGATGAGCGTCTCGCTGATGATGACCGTGATCATGGTGCCGGCGGCTTACTATGTGGCGTACCGCAAGCAGGACGCCTGCCGCGAACCCGAAAGCGAGCAGCCAGCCGAGAGCGTGGAGGTCGTAGCCGAGAGCTAAAGACCGTGCCGCATCCGCTTCGCGGACGCGGCGCGCAGACAGGCGAATCGCCCGGCGAATCGCCTGTCCCACCAGCATTGGGCTAAGCCTTGGCCTTGCGCACGCCGAACGGCACGGCTCAAGCCGTCAGCTGATCACACCCTTGCGGATGGCGTACAGAATCAGCTCCGCGCTGCTGTGCAGGTTTAGCTTCTGGAAGATGTTGGCGCGGTGCGTTTCCACGGTGTACAGGCTCAGATTGAGGATGGTGGCCACTTCCTTGTTGTTCTTGCCCTCGGCCAGCAGTTGCAGGACCTCGCGCTCGCGCGTGGTCAGCAGTTCGAAGCTGTCCTCCACCTTGCGTTCCTGCATCTGCCGCATGTAATCCTCGACCAGCATCTTGCTGACCGCCGGGCTGAAGAACGCCTTGCCCTCGCTTACCGCCTTCACCGCATTGATGAGGTCGTGTTCGGCCGAATCCTTCAGCAGGTACGCGCGAGCCCCCGCCTTCAGCGCCCGCAGCACGTATCCTTCGTCCGAGTGCATGCTGAGGAACACGATGGCGCATTGCGGCTGCTTGGCGGAAATCTGCCGCGCGGCTTCGATGCCGTTCAGCACCGGCATGGCGATGTCCATCACCACCACGTCGGGCTTCTCCTCTTCGGCGCGCGCCACGGCTTCGCGCCCGTCGGCGGCGTCCGCCACCACCGCAAATTCAGGCTGGCTCTCCAGGAGCAGGCGCAGCCCCTTCCGCACGACGGTATGGTCGTCAGCCAGAAGAATCCGAATCGCTCTCATGCGGGCACGGCGGCCGGCAAAGGCAGCTCGATGTGCAGCACCGTGCCCCTGCCCGGCCACGACTCCACCGAAAAGCTGCCGCCCAGGTAATCCGTGCGTTCCTCCATCCCGAGCAGCCCCATCCCCCGCTCCCGCTGCGGATTGAAGCCCTTCCCGTCGTCTTCGATCGTGAGCAGCAGCCGCTCGCGTTCCTGCCGCACTTCGATCGTCACGTTGCGCGCGTAGGCGTGCTGCACGATGTTATGCAGCGCCTCCTGCACCACGCGGTAGATGCAGGTCTTGTGCTCCTCCGGCAGGTCTTCCGAGAGGGCGTCGGCCG
>JAJYLS010000439.1 GCA_021787555.1 Acidobacteriota bacterium
TTGTCCGCCAGGTTGTTCGGCGGCAGGATGGTCTCGTTTGCCATCCCCGGAACGTGGTACACATCCGGATCGGTGGACCGCGGCGAATCGTGGTAGAAGACCTTCACCGCCGGCATCCCTCCGCGCGCCGGAAAGTCCAGCCGCACGATGCCGTGCTCGGGATAGCTGATCTTACTCCGCCCCGTTTCGCTGATGCACTCCACCGCCGTGGGCGCGGTAAGCTGCAACGCCGTCTGCACCGGACCCGCTGTGTGGGTCGCCCAGTTTCCCACCTGCCCCGTGCCGAAATCCAGGAAGCCGCGCCAGTTGTAGGGCACGTAGTAAGTGCTGAACGGGCGCATGTTCGCGCTGCCGATCCACGCGTCCCAATCGAGCGTGGGCGGGACGGCCGATTCCGGCGGCGGCGCCTGCAAGGCCGCGGGGTAGGTCCCCGGCGAGGTCGAAATATGCGCTTCGGTCACATCGCCGATGGCGCCGGACCAGACGATCTCCGCCGCCACGCGATTGGCCTCCGCCGAGAACCCCTGGTTGCCCATCTGCGTGGCGACCTTGTATTTCACCGCCGCCTGCTTGAGCAGCCGCGCCTCCCATGGCGTCCTGGTAAGCGGCTTCTCGCAGTACACGTGCTTGCCGTGTTGCATGCACGTGAGCGCCACGGTGGCGTGCATGAAATCGGGGATGCCGATGGTGCAGGCATCGATCTCCTTGCCCTGCTTGTCGAGCATCACGCGGAAGTCCTTGTACTTCGGGACCTTCTCGAATTTCTTGAAATTGGCCGCCGCGCGCACTTCGTCCACGTCGCACATCGCGACGATGTTTTCCGTGCGCGCCGCGTCGTTCAGGTCCACGCCGCCCTGCCCACCGCAACCGACCGACGCGATGTTCAATTTGTCGTAGAAGGGCTTATAACCCAGCGCCCGCAGCGAAGGGACGCTGCCGAACCCGGCCCGCGGAACCGCACCCGCCAGCAGCGAGCCAAAGAAGAAATACCGCCTGGAGATGCCGTTCGAAGCCATTCCCGCAGAGTATCACAACGGCACATGCAGTCATGCCTCTATACTCACGGCGCTTCCACCGCAATCGCCACCGAGAAATGATGATTGCCGGCACTGTCCGCCGCCTGCACGGTGTAGCTTCCTTGCGGCGACGGCTGTTGCGGAATTTCCAACACGGCGTAGCCGAGGTCCTGGTTGTCCGCCGCTCCGCAGTTCGCAACAAACCCCAAACCCGCGACGTAGGAGCTCTCGCCGAAAAGCTTGCCGAAAAAATCGTCCAGGCAGGCGGCGCGATAGCCCTGCACCTGGACCCGGATGGTCTGCCCTGCATTGAGATACACGTCCTGCGGCGTGCCCGGCAGCGCCACGCTGCCGCCCGCCGAAGTGTTCAGAAGCTGCGGAGCGGCCCCGCTCAGGTAACTCCATTGCCCGCTCACATCCGACCAAAGCTGCCACTTACCCGGCGAATCGTTCACGGTAATGCTGTTCAGCCGCACCACCCAGTGGCTGGCCGGCGCGGGCGGCCGGTTCCACGCGAATTCGAGCGTGCGCGCGTAGATTCCGTTGTCCGCGCCGCGGTACGGCAGATGGATATGCGCCGTGACGCCGGTGTACGTCACGACCTCGCTTACCGCCGTCGTGTGCCCGGGATGCGTGACCGCCTGCATCGCAACCGAGGTGGCGCCAGGCGGCGTGGGCGGCAGCGGCACGTCGAAATCGTAATCGCGATCGTTCACGGGGCGCTCCTCCACCCCGGGCGCACCCCATGGAAACGCGCTGGGGCCGGCCGTCGGATAGATCGTCGAGGTGAGCGAAAAGCCGGTGAGCTGCTGGATCAGCGTGGAGGCGAGTGGGTAAAGCACCGACGCGAGCGGGCCGGCGCGGTAGTAGATGTCCTGGTCCGCCGGGCTCAGCACGTCGCGAATGCGCCCGCCGCCGTGGCCATCATCGTCGAGGAGCGCGCTGAGCCCCGGCGGCATGGAGTTGGCGCCGCCGCCGTGCCCGCTGACGTAGATATCCACCTGGGTCGCGGCCGACCCGTTCAGCACCGCCGGGCGCTGGCGCATGGTGGCGATCAGGCGCGGCGGATGGATCTCGGTGCGGTCGCCCACCTCGGGATGGCCCGCATCCAGAATCCAGCGGCCCACCACGTAGACGCGATCGCCCACCGTTGCGCTGGCCCAGAGCGGCAATCCGATCTTGCCCTGCCCGTAGGTGGCCGTGCTGCCCCCGTTGAGCGTCTCCCATTCCACCTCCACCCGGCCCAATCCGGGGCCGGCGGCATCGCCGCTATAGGTGTTGGCGGTGCCGGTGAGCCATTCGTAGCCGGGGTCGGGCGAGACGTAAAAGTTGGCGTCGTGGGCGTAATGCGTGGGCGGATTGTCCGAGGGGCTGATGAGCGCGCCCGGAATGGCGGATGCGCCGGCGAGGGGCGCGACGGTTCCATACAGCTCGACGGGCCGCTCGTCCCATGCCGCCGGCCACTCGGGGTCGAAGCGCTCGGGCGAGAATTGCCGCAGCGGCCCGGGAAGAATGCCGTCGCGGCCGCCCCGCTCATGCCCCCAGTCGAATGGCGCGCCGCCGGTCCCGGTGTAGGTGTCCGGGCAGAGATTGATCCGGCCCGCCGCGACCACGATTCCCGAAACGCGTCCGATGGCGCGTACTTCGTAATAGCCGGGCCGCGGAATGCGTGCCGAAAATCCGACGATGCCCGAATCGTAAGAAATCGCCGGTGCGGCCGAGAGGTTTCCCTGCGCATCGGCCATAAAGGTGCCGAGCGGGACAGAGGCGTAGTTGCGCCCGGACCCGGGCGGCGTCCGCCGGACCGCCATGTGCGCCGCGAGCCGCGGCGGGACGCGCGGCAAATCGAGCGGGCCGCGCAGCACCAAATCGACGATTTCGCCCGGCGCCCAGCCGCCGCCGGAAACGGAGATCGTGCTCCTCCAGGTGAACAGCAGCGGCTGCGAAACGCCGTTCAGCGTAATCCCCCCCGAGACCCGCAAAGACGGCGCAGCCGCCGCAGGCGAAATCAGCGCCAGGCCGAAGAATATGGGATAGATCGGTGTGCGCATGGGATTCTGAGTGCGTTGCTCTATCATCCCACGGCGGGCCAAAATGAAAAAGTGCTGGATCAGAGGCCCGTGTCTCGTATCTGACCTTGGCGACACTGCTACTCTCGCGCATTGTTGTTGCTGCGGGGTGGGATCTGAATGCCCAGCCTGACTTTCCCACTTCCCGGGGGTTTTCCGGTGTGAGGCCGGAAAATTCGCAATGATATCAACGCGGGCTGCTGGAAAAAGGCCTGGGTGAAGACTTGCCTCTTTTCTGACGGTGGAATTTCTGGCATTCTGCTGCTGACGCATGTTTCTGCGCAGCACCAATCGTCGCAAAGACGGCAAGGACCACCGCTACTTCAGTATGGTGGAGAATCGTCGATTGCCCGGTGGCAAAACGGCGCAGCGCACGGTGCTGTACCTGGGCGAGATCACCGATCAGCAGCAGGCAGCGTGGCGAAAGACGCTGGAAGTCTTCGATGAGGCAGAACAGCGCTTCACCACGATGAGTCTGTTTAGATCGGAA
>JAJYLS010000440.1 GCA_021787555.1 Acidobacteriota bacterium
TGTGCCTCTCTTTCCGCGCTGGCCGGAAGAAGAAGTGCCGGTTGGGCACGTGACCAACGGGGTGCACATGCCGAGCTGGGACTCGGCAGCAGCCGACGACCTGTGGACGGAGGCCTGTGGAAAAGAACGCTGGTTGGGGACGACGGAAACCCTGGAGGAGGATATGCGCCGCGTCTCCGATACCAGGCTCTGGCAATTTCGTACCGCCGCCAGCGAGTCTCTTGTTGAATACGCCCGCGAACGCTTGTCCCGGCAGCTGACCGGCTCAGGTGCGTCGCCCGAGGCGGTTGACGAGGCGAAGCATTTACTTGATCCCCACGCATTGACACTGGGGTTTGCGCGCCGCTTCGCAACCTACAAGAGGCCGAACTTGCTGCTGCACGATCCAGAGCGTTTACTGCGCCTCCTGGCCAATCCTCAGCGGCCCGTGCAACTCATCCTTGCTGGCAAGGCCCATCCAGCGGACCAGGCGGGGCAGGCATTGATCCAGGAATGGACCCGTTTTATTCGACGGCCCGAGGCACGCCCTTACGTGATGTTCCTCAGCGACTACGACATGAACTTGACGGAGCACCTGGTTCAGGGCGTGGATGTCTGGATCAACACGCCACGGCGGCCCTGGGAGGCGAGCGGAACGAGCGGCATGAAGGTGCTCGTCAATGGAGGCATCAATCTCTCTGAATTGGACGGCTGGTGGGCGGAAGCCTACACGCCTGAAGTGGGGTGGGCGCTGGGGGACGGCCGGGAGCATGGGGACGATCCCGCTTGGGACGCGGTCGAAGCCGACGCGCTCTACGATCTGCTCGAGCGTGAGGTGATCCCCGAGTTTTACACCCGCGACGAGCAGGGCATCCCCACTGCCTGGATGGCGCGGATGCGGGAAAGCATGGCGCGACTGACACCGCGATTCTCCGCCAACCGCGCGGTGCGTGAATACACTGAGCAACACTACCTTCCGGCTGCTACCGCCTATCGTGAGCGCGCGGCGAACACGGGCACAGTGGGCAGGCAGGTGGTTGATTGGCAGCATGCCCTGGAACAGGAATGGGCCACGCTACACTTCGGCGATGTGAAGGTTGAAACTCGTGGCGAGCAGCAGGTATTTGAGGTTCAGGTCTGCCTCAATGACCTGGACCCCAAGGCGGTGAGGGTAGAGCTGTACGCAGACAGCGTCATGGGCGGTGCTCCCGTGCGGCAGGAGATGAATCGCGTTCGCCAACTGACCGGCGCGTCGGGCAGCTACGTTTACAGCGCGGCTGTGTCTTCGGCCCGCCCACTAACGGACTACACGGCGCGAGTGATACCGCACTACGACGGCGTTGCGATCCCACTGGAAGACGCACGAATCCTGTGGCAGCGATGATGAAAACACCCCAACGCGAGTTGCACGATTATATCTCGGAGATCTCCGAGCGCGCCGATGTCCAGGCGGGCGCTCCTCTGCCTTTGGGAACCCAGGAAAGGGGAGGAGGGGTTAATTTCGCCATTTTCGGCCGTCACGCCAGCCGCGTTCGTCTAGAGTTGTTCGATCATCCCGAAGACGCGGTGCCCGCCCGGGTAATCGATCTGGATTCAGCGCGCAACCGCACCGGCGACATATGGCACGTTTGGGTGGAGGGGATCGGTGCCGGTCAACTCTATGCTTACCGCGTGGATGGCCCTTATGAACCCAGCGAAGGGCATCGATTCAATTTCAACAGGCTTCTCCTCGATCCCTTCGCTGCCGCGATTTCACGGCTGCCCTCGTGGGATTTTGCGTCGGCACGTGGATTTGACCCCTCGGCGCCGGAGCAAGACTTGGCTCCCTCGAAGCTGGATAATTCCAGGTCGATGCCGAAATGCGTACTTGTCAACGAGCACTTCGATTGGGATGGAGACCAGCAACTCCGGCACCCCTGGTCGAAGACCGTCATCTACGAAACGCATGTTCGCGGCTTTACCATTCATCCCAGTTCGGGCGTGAGCCATCCGGGAACCTACCGAGGCCTGATGGAAAAGATTCCCTATCTCAAAACCCTGGGAGTGACCGCTGTGGAACTGATGCCCGTGCAGGAGTTCAATGAGACGCCTGTCACGCGCAGGAATCCGCAAACAAGTAAACCGCTCAGTAACTACTGGGGATACGATCCCGTGGTTTTCTTTGCGCCCAAAGCTTCCTACAGCAGTTCGGGAGGTTTGGGCCAGCAGAAGCTGGAGTTCAAGGAAATGGTCCGGGCCTTTCACAGTGCCGATATCGAAGTGATTCTGGACGTAGTGTTCAATCACACGGCGGAGGGAGACGAACTGGGTCCGACGCTCTGTTTCCGCGGGATGGATAACGCGATCTTCTACACGTTGGCAGACGACAAACGCTACTACAAGGACTACACGGGCACAGGCAATACCATCAACGCCAACCATCCCGTCGTGCGGGGCCATATCATAGCCGCGCTCCGTTATTGGATGATCGAGATGCATGTGGATGGATTCCGGTTTGACCTGGCGTCGGTTCTGGGCCGGGACGGCACCGGCAAGCTGCTGGCCAATGCCCCTCTTCTCGAACGGATCGCCGAGGACCCGGTCTTGAGAGACGTGAAGATCATCGCCGAGGCGTGGGACGCCGCCGGTGCATACGAGGTGGGTAGTTTTTCGGAGCGGCGCTGGGCAGAGTGGAACGGCCGGTATCGGGATGATGTCCGGCGCTTCTGGCGCGGCGATGATGGCATGCTCGGTTTGTTTGCGAGCCGCATCTGCGGCAGTGCCGACATTTATACGAAGTCCGGCAAGGGACCCGAGGGCAGCATCAACTTCGTCACCTGTCACGACGGCTTCACTCTAAACGATCTGGTGAGCTATCGCGACAAGCACAATGAAGCAAACGCAGAAGACAACCATGATGGGACCGACGCCAACTTCAGTGAGAACTACGGCTCTGAAGGCGAGGCGACGGATGCTGGGATCGAGGTTGTGCGGAAACGTCAGATCAAGAACTTCCTGCTGACTCTGTTGATCTCGCGCGGGGTGCCGATGCTGCTCGGCGGGGACGAATTTCGCCGCACGCAAGGCGGCAACAACAACGCCTACTGCCAGGACAACGAAACGAGCTGGTATGACTGGAGCTATCTGGAACGTCATAGGGATGTTTTCCGCTTCACCTGTGGCATGATCGCCTTTCGTCGTGCCCATCCGATCCTGAGTAAGGAGCAATTCTACACGGACGCCGAGATCAATTGGTTTGGCCCGCAAGGAGGATTGCCCAACTGGGCCGACCCGAAAGAAAAGCAGTTTGCCTGTCTGATCCATGAGGATGAGCAGCACGCACTTTACCTGATGTTCAATGCCGGCGCAGATGCGGTCGATTTCGGTTTGCCACCTGTACTGCCGGGGGCTCGGTGGCATCTGGCCGTTGATACCTCTCGCGAAGCGCCACAAGATCTGTTTGCCGCGGGCGAGGAACCGCTTTGGGAAGGTCCACGGACTTACCACCTGGGCCCGCGATCCAGCGCCATACTTCTGGCTCGATGAACGAACTGTCAAAGGTGGCAGACGGCGTTGACGGAAGCCAAATGAAAAGAGCGATTGCAGG
>JAJYLS010000097.1 GCA_021787555.1 Acidobacteriota bacterium
GCCACCTGGCCCGGCGAGACGAAATAGATGGGCGCGGCGATGCCGTTCACCAGCACGCTCACGCCTCCGAGGCTGGTGGGCCACGGAACGCCCGGCGCCACGACGGTGCTGCCCGCGAGGTTCGTGCCGTAGATCGTGACGATGCCGCCGGCAGAAAGGCCCTCGGTGCCGCTGGCGGCACTGACCACGCCACCGGAGTTCACTACCGGGGCGGGCGCGCTGCTGGCCTGGTCGGCAAAAGCACCGATGATGGTGTCGAACGGATCGGTCGCATAGACCGTTCCGGACGCGGCATCCACGGCGAGGCCGGTGGCGCTCGTGCCCGTGACCAGCGAACCGAGCACCGTGTTGCTGGCGCCATCGACGATCATAACGCTGCCGTCGCCGGCATCGGCCACGAATACGTGGTGGGTGTTGAGATTGACCGCCACGTCCTCGGCGGCGGAGGAGGCGGGGACCTGCGCGATGAAGGCGCCGCTCGAGCTGTCCATAACTTCGAGGCCGCTGAACGAGCCGATCAAGCCCGGGGGAACCGCGGCGTAAAGCCGCTTCAGGGCGGGATCGACCGCCAGCCTCCACACGTTATTGAGCTTCGGATTCCAGGTGGCGATCACCTGGTTACTGGCGCCATCGATCACGCTGATGGTTCCGCTTACCGAATTGGCGACGTAGATGCGATTCGCGACTTCATCGACAGCGACTCCGGTGGGCGCCGAGCCGGCCGCGATCTTGGTCACCACCTGGTTGGTTTTGCCGTCGATCACCACGACCTGGTCGGCCGCGACGTAGACCATATCGGTCGCCGAATTGACGGCCATTGTGGGCGATCGTCCGCCGCCGATGTCGAGGTGCGCCTTGAGCGAGCCATCGACGGTACTGAAGACGCTGAGCGAACCGCCCCCGTCCATGGCATAGAGCTGCTGCAAATTCCGATCCACCGCCACCGACCAGATGCCGCCGGTAGTGTTCCAGCTTGCCGCGGGGCGCTGCCCGGACGGATCGACGACCGAAACCGCGTCGGAGAGGAAATTGGCCGCATAGACGCGCTGGCCGTCGGTGGCGATCTGCATGGCCTGCACGCCGAGCGGAATCGCGCCGGTGACGGCAAGCTGGGTGGTGGAGATCACGCTGAGGCTGCCGCCTTGGGAATTCACCGCGTAGGCGCGGCCAGAGCCCGCGTCGAGCGCGATGGCGACGGGCGCCTGAAGGCCGGGGATGGTCTTCTGGATGGCGCCGCCGCTGTTCAGGACCGTGACCGCACCGCCGGCAACGCTGACCGCGTACAGCAGGTGCGAACCGGGATCGACCGCGACCGCGGTGGCGTAGGTGGGACCGGCGATGCTGTCGAGGACCTTCGGCGATGCGCCGGTAATATCGACAGGCGAAATCGTGCCGCTGTTGTAGTCGCAGACATAGGCACGCGATCCCGGATCGACGGCGATGGCGGAATAGGTGTAAACCAGTGGCGGGAGGGAAACCTGCGCGCGCACGCCGCGCGCGGCGCCATCCACCACCACGACGCTTTGCGGAATCGTGTTCACCAGCGCGTAGGCGAGGTGCGTGAAGGGGTCCACGGTAATGGCCCAGGCTTCGCCGCCCACGGGAATGCTGGCCATCCAGGCGCCGGTGGCGGCGTCGAGCAGGGTCACGTTATCGCCGGCCACGTAGACAATGCCGCCGGCGGGGTCTACCGCGATGCCTTCGGCGTCCTTATCCACTGTGGTTGTGGCGATGGTGGCGTTGGTGGTGCCGTCGATCACCGTCACGGTCTGGTCGCCCGCGTTGGTGACGAAGACGCGGTGGCGCGTGGCATCCACGGCGATGCCTTGTCCGACGCCATTGACCGCGGCGCCGACGCCGATGGTGTTGAGGACCGCGCCGGATTTCTGATCCACGACGGTGACAACATCCGTCGGCCAACTGGCGCAATCCGCGGCGTTCAGACAAATGTCGCGGAAAAGGCCGCGATGGACGACGTAGATGCGGCCTAGCGCGGGATCGACCGCGGCTGCCACCGGCGCCTTACCGACCGGCGAGGGTCCGGCAGAGAAGGTGGTCACGCCGGGGCTGGTGATGGGATACGCCCACTGGTCCGAAGTGCCGCCGCCCGGGGCGGGCGTCACCACATCCAGCGCGCCGGAACCGGCAGCGGCGATATCCGCCCCCGAGAGCTTCACCTGAAGCTGGTTGGGATTGAGATACGTGGTGGGGCGGCTCGATTGGTTCCACTGGACCGTCGAGCCGGCGACGAAGTTCGTGCCCTCGACGGTCAGGGTGGCGCCGCCGGCGCCCGCCGTCACATTGACCGGCAGCACCCACGTGATGATCGGCGCGCGGTTGCCCTGCTGCGCGGTGGGCTGCCCGGGATTGATCACGAAGGTAGCGCTGCCCGAGGTGCCGCCGCCCGGCGCGGGGTTCACCACGGTCACCGACGCCCGGCCGCCGGTGGCGATATCGCCGGCGGGAATGGCGGCGGTGAGTTGCGTGGCGCTGGCGAAGTTGGTGGTGCGCGACGCGCCATTCCACTGCACCACCGCGCCGTTCACGAAATTCGAGCCGTTCACCGTGAGGGTGAAGCCCGGCCCGCCCGCATTCGCACTGGAGGGCGATATCGAGGCGATGGAGGGCACCGGATTGGGCGCCCCGGGAGCCGTGATGGTGAGGGTCAAAGAGTTGGAGGCGGCCGAGCCGCTCTCGACCTGAATCGAGAGCGTGCCGGGGCTGGCCAGGAGGCCGGCCCCGAGGGCCACGGTCATCTGCGAACTGCTGATATAGGCGATCGGGCAGGGGCCGGAAAAGCACAAGGAGTTGCTGATGACTGTCCCGAATTGGCCGCCCAAGACCACGTCGGTGCCGGAGAGGTTCGTGCCATAGAGGGTGATGGTGGCGTCGGTATCCGCCGGAACCGAACTGGGCGAGAGAGAGGTGAGCGTGGGAGCGCTCTGTGCGAAGGCGAGCGCGGCGGCCACGGCCACCAGGGCTGTGGCGCGCAGGGCGCGAGATAGATTCGTTGGTTTCCTGTGAGTCCTATGCATGGTTTTCCTCATTGCGAGCGCAGCCTCAAGCGGATGCCATCCAGCACCAGGCCATCCGCCCCGCCGCGGCCCAGAATTTCGAGACTGAGATTGCGGGTTTCATCCTTGCAGCGCGTTCCGGCGGAGAGGGCCGCGCCGCCGCCCGCGTCCCCCACCGACGCACTGGTTTCGCTGGTGATGCGGAGCGTGATGCGGCCGCCGTTGACAGCGAACCGGCCGCGCTCGGAAGTGCGGGCGCCAGCGCCGAGGCGGCCGGCGATCCAGGTGTGGCGGAACATGCTGTCGCCCCAGAATTCCCAGGTCTCCTCGTTGTAGCCGCCGTCGTACACGTACCAGAGGCCGGAGATGGGGGCGGCGCGGCCGGCGAACTGCGGGTGCTTCCCTTCGCAGCTTTGCCAGCTCACGGCGCCGGTTCGGGCGGCGGCGTTGCGAGCCTGGGTGGCGCGCGCGGAAGCGGTTTGCGCGCGCGCGGGGTCGTGGCCGGCGCGATAGTACCGCGCGAGCTTCTGCTGGATGGCCGCGGCATCGGCCCAATCGCCGGCGCGATGCCGCTTCACCATATCGAGAACCTGCCGCCCTTCGGCGGTGTTGGGCGCAACGGCCGAAAGGTCGAACTTCTCCGCCTCGCCGCCATCCGCCGCAAGGGCGAGCGAAGTGGCGGCGATAAGGAGAACCAGCAGTGCGCGTGCAGATCTCATGCCGGGCCGCGCTTACTGGCGCATGGGAATCCGGATCGTCATATTGGTTGAGTCAACGGTATCGATCTCGAGATCTCCGGTGGTGGCGCCGCTGGGGATCGTGAAGTTGATCTGATACAGGCCCGCAAGGCCGGGGGCAAGGCCGGCGGTCAGCGTGGCATTGGAGGCGGCGGTGCTCACCGGAATGGCGACGAAGAAATCGAGGAACGGGGTATCGCCGCTGCTTTGGATGATGATGCCGCCGCCCTCGCTCATTCCGCCGAACAGCCAGGTGTTGCCGGAAGTATCGAAGGGGTTTTGCATATCGACGGTGCCGCTCGGCTCCGCGTCATATTCGCCGGGTTGGGAGGACGCCAGGTTGGCGGCCCCGGCGGTGCTGGACACTCCCTGGCCGGTGAGGGTGTACTTGCCCTCGCCATTCGAGCCGGTGGTGCCATCGGAGGTGATGGTTCCCTGGAAGCTGATGAAAGTGCGCGCATTGTTGGAGGTGTTGGTTCCCAGGTAGCGCACGTAATACGAACCATGCACGGCGGCGTTATCGTGGATCTGGCCGATGGCCGGCAGCGCGAGACAAACGATCGAGGCGGCCCCGAGGGCCCGGAGTGAGTTCTTCATGCGATCCCCCTTGCAATATTGCGGAAAATCGCGGCGAACTCTGCCAGGGGCGGCAGATTTTTTTCGCGGCATTCCGCCGGATGCCCAGGGCGCGGGGGCGATCACTGTACGGTCATGGTTTTGTTCGAGCTGTAGGCGACGTTGCCTGAGCGGTCAACCTGCTCGACTTCCTGCTTCTAATCGGCAATCGCCAGCGGGATATACTTGCCCGCGGTGATGTCCGCGCCCAGGGCGATATTGCCGGAGCAGGAGACGGTTTTGCCGGCTGTGGCGCCTTGCATATCGCAGTAGGCGTACCAGGAATTCGCTGTCGATTGCGTCCCGTCGGTTGTCAAAAGCACGCGAATGTACTCAATTGGCGTAGTCGCGAGCGAACGCCTCGATGTCGCGGCGGATAGCCGCCGGATCGCGGGCGGCGGGCGGATAGGGCAGCAGGGCGGCGGCGGAAAGGAGGGCGGAAAAGGCCTTCTCCCGTGAGCCGGCGAGCGCGTACGCTCTCCCGAGCAAGGCGAGCATGTGAGGGTCCTGGGAGGGGAACCGTATGAGAGACCGCTTGAGATACAGCACCGCCGTGGCAGGTGCGCGCAGGTCCTTCGGATGGCACGTCAGAAGCAACGTAGCGTAACCGTAAAGATCGCCGGCATCCGCCGCCGGACGATCGGCGGACCGTCTGGCCGCCGCAAGGCCGCGGAGCGCCCAAGTCCTGGCCTCCGCCGGCCGGCCGGACCGTGCCAGCACATTGGCGATGGCGATGCAATCTTCCGCGACATCCTCGCGCCATCCCCCCGCGGATGTGTCCGCCGCTGCCGAGCTCTCGTCTAACTGGAGCCGCTCCCGCGCGTAACGCACCGCGCTTGCCGGATGCCCGGTGGAGGCCAGCAAAGCAATCAAAAAATGATGGGCGCCGCGCACATGCTGCTTGATTTCATAGTTGCCGGGATCGGCGCGGGAGAGCCACAGGGCAGCCGCGATATCCGCTTCGTACTGCCGGATAGCAACATCCGTCTGGCCGGCCTTGGCCAGCAGGGCCGCCAATTCATCGCGGGCGCACAGGAGGTCGAAGCGGGATTCGCGATTGGCGGGATCGGCATCGGATAAGGCGGTAAAAATGGCGACGGCACGGCGCTGGTATTCGAGCGCCTTGGCAATTTCGCCGACGCTGCCCAAGTTCCGCGCCGTATCCGAGCTCGCGTCGGCGACGGTGCGGCGGAACCGCGGATTGCGCGGATCGGCGGCGGTGACTTTCTCCGCGAGATCCAACGCGCCGCGGTCGTTTTCCACGGCTTTCCGCCAGGCTTTCCGGGCATCCGCGGGATCGCCCAGGTCCATCATCAGAAACTCTCCGGCATCTTCGTAGGCCGCTCCCAGGCGCTGGCGGCTGGTAGCCCATTCGCGCTCGAACGCCGGGTCCGCAGGGCTGGCTCGAACCACCGCGCGGCGGATCTTCTCGGCCCGGCTGTAAGCGTCGAGCGCGCTCCGATAATTCGACGAATAGACGAGCGGATCGCCGAGCGCAATCCAGATAGTCGCCAGGTCACGCGCGTAGTCCAGGTTCTTCGGGTGCGCCGCCGCGATCTGCTGCCGGATGTGGCGCGCCCGGTTCAGGTAGTCGATCGCGTTGGGGAAATCGAGCATGCGGGTCAGCAACTGCCCCACGGCGGAATAAGCGCCGCTCAGTTCCGACCGCAGGTTCTCGTCGGTGGGATTGGCCTTGACCAGCGGTTCGAGCAGCGCCACCGCCCGGCGGTAGCTGAACAGCGCTCCGGCGGTGTCGCCGAGATTGGCCGTGTAGGGCTTCCCCTGGAGGTCACCGATTTTGAGATACGCCGCGGCCAATTGGCGCTGGAGCGGCACGCTATCGCCGGCTTCGTGGGCCATCTCGTCGAGGTAATCGATGGTGTCGCGGACCAGGCGGAGCCGCACGGCCATGGAGCCGTTCAACCCGGCGATGGCGTCGTGATATTCGAACAGCAGCGCGTGTGTGAGCTTCAGGAAATCGTCGAGCCGCCGCTCGGCGCGCGCCTGCGCCGCCTGCGCCCGGGCGCGCTGGATGGCCGCGTTGCGCGCCTGCCAGGCCGTGGAAACGAATCCGCCGATTAGAGTCCCCAGCAGCAGCGCGGCGGCCGCGGCGCCGGTTTTGTGCCGCCGCAGGAATTTCTGGGTGCGGTAGTGCAGCGTATCGCGCCGGGCCAGCACCGGACGACCGGCGAGGTAGCGTCCGAGATCGTCGGAAAGCCCAGCCACCGAGTTGTACCGCCGCTGCGGATCGGGGTGCATCGCCATGAGGACGATCTTGTAGAGATCCCGATCCATGCCGGCCAGCGTGCCGGCGTTCCGATCGCCGGAAGGTCTCCGGCCGGTGAGCAGTTCGTAGAGCAGAACACCGAGTGAGTAGATATCGCTGGCGATATTGGCCGGTTCGCCGCGGAGCTGCTCGGGGCTGGCGTAATCCGGAGTCATGGGCCGCAGCAGGCCGGTGGTGTCTCCGGGTGCAGCGCCCGCCGTCCCATCCAGCAACCGCGCGATGCCGAAGTCCAGGAGCTTGGGGACACCTTCGCCGGTCACCAAAATATTGCCGGGCTTGATGTCCAGATGGACCACCAGCCGCTGGTGCGCGTAGTGCACCGCCGCGCAGACCGTGCGGAACAGGCCCAGGCGGTCGCGCATGGAAAGCGCACAGCGCTCGCAATAAGCGCCGATGGATTCGCCCGCGATGTACTCCATCACGATATAGGGCGAGCCGTCTTCGGTAGTGCCGCCGTCCAGCAGCCGGGCGATGTTGGGGTGGTCCAGGTTGGCCAGAATCTGCCGCTCATGGCGGAAGCGGCGGATTACCGAATCCAGATCCAGCCCGCGGCGGATCAGCTTGATGGCCACTTCCTTCCGGTATTCGTCGTCAGCGCGCGCGGCCAGGTAGACCGCGCCCATGCCGCCGCGGCCGATGAGCCGGATCATGCGGTAGGGGCCGATCCTATCCGGCTCCGCCAGGGCGGCAGTGCCAGCCAAGCGCTCCACGGCGGAAGTTTCCAGGAAATCGTCCGCGCGCTGGAGGTTTCCGATCAGCTTGCCGACTTCCCGCTCCAGGTCGGAATCCGTGCCGCAGACGTTCGACAGAAAGCGGGGCCGCTCGCCCGCGTCCACTTCGAGGGCCTGGTGGAAAAGCTCTTCAATGCGCCGCCATCGCTCGGGAGACATGTTCTATCGGGCCGGCGCGCCGGCGCCCTGGTCACGCCGGATTTCGGCGTAGAGCCAGGCTTTGGCGATGTTCCACTCGCGCGCGGCGGTGCGCCCGGAGATGCCCAGCACTTCGGCCGCTTCCTCGACGGAAAGCCCGCCGAAGAAGCGCAACTCGACGAGCCGGCATTTCGGGGAATCGATTTTCGAAAGCTCATCGAGGGCGTCGTCGAGCGCGATGAGGTCGCGGTCGCGCATCCGCGCGCAGAGGAACCCTTCATCGAGCGGCAGGGCGCCGGCGCAGTTCCGCTTGGCCGCCGACCGCGCTCGCGCATGGTCCACCAGAACGCGGCGCATCGCGTGGGAAGCGATATGAAGGAAGTGTGCCCGATTTTCGACCGTGATTCCGGCCTGGTCGGCGAGCCGAAGGTACACCTCGTGCACCAGGGCGGTGGCGCCCAGGGTGTGCTCGGGCCGTTCGCGGGCGAGGTGCTTTTTCGCCAGCCTGCGCAGTTCGTCGTAGAGCAGCGTCACCAGGCGGCTCAGGGCCTGGGGATCTCCCTTACTCCAGCCGGCCAGCAGCAGCGTAACCGGACTGGAGACATCAGGACCTGTCGAATCGGTGGTCATTTCCCCGCTGGACTCACCCTCCAGGAGAGGTAAAAACGTATTGATTCTAACAAATCCCGGCGCGTGGGGGCAACCGATATTAGTACATCCAGTACTTCTGGCATCCCCCTAAAACCGTACATATTGACCGACCGCTCCCTCTGGTCGCGGGTCCGATGGGGGACTTTTGGAATGGTGTGCTAAGCGGTGCGGCGCAAAGTCCACTTCTGCGCGATCCAGCGGTCGAATCCGGTGAGCTGCGGATAGTCCTGGCGGAGCTGTGGAATATCGACGTGATATCCGGCCGCTTCGAACCATCGCCACATGATCGTCATCTCGCGACCAGCCTGCCGCTCCCATTCGTCCCACGGCACCTGGCGATAGGCCACCTCGCGGCCCATCGTGCGGCTGAACCGCCCGGCGAGTTCGCTCATCGAAAGCTCGTCGCCCGCGATTTCCCGCGCCTGGCCCTGCCAGCGGTCGGGGTTCTCGAAGGCCATCGCGACGAAGGCGCCGATATCGTCCACGGCGACCATTTGCAGGCGCGCCTCCGGCTTCAGCGGCAGCGGCAGCGTGCCCTGCTCGATCTGTGGCCGCATACCGAGCCAGTTCTCCATGAAAAAAACCGGACGGAAAATAGTGAACCGCATTCCCGTGCCGCGGAGGTGCTGCTCGATGCGAAACTTGCTATCGAAGTGCGGGATGCCGGTGTTCTGGTACGCAGAGGCCACCGAACTGTAGACGAAATGGCCGATGCGCGAGCGTTTGGCGGTGTCGGCCAGCGTGATGCCCTGCCGGACCTCCGCCGCGACCCCGTGTTCGGCCGGGCTCTGCACGGAGAAGACGCCGTAGGCGCCGTCGAGGGCGCGGGTGAGGGTGACTCGATCGTCCAGGTCGCCACGGACCACCTCGGTGCCATGGCCGGCGAGGTCGCGCGCCTTGGCCTGGTCCGGGTCGCGGGTCAGCGCGCGAACGGGAAAGTCCCGCTCGCGCAGCTTGCGCCACACCGCTCCGCCCTGGTGACCGGTGGCCCCAGTCACCAAAATTACACGATTCCGGTTTCTGGGCATGGCTCTCCCGTATGGCCCTTTTTCACAGCCGCGCTCCGGTCGGCTTGGAAATTTCGCTCACCATCTCGGCCGTCTTTTGCACGTTGTGGCTGCGGATGGCGATATCCGCCTGAGCGATGATGCCCACCAGTTCGCCGTTATGGTCCACCACGGGGAGACGGCGAACCTGGTTCGTCTCCATGCGGCGGAAAGCGCTTTCCAGGTCCTCGTCGGCGCGGCACGTCACCGGCTCGCGGGTCATGATGTCCTGGATGCGCGTGGTTGCGGGATCGAGTTCCTCCGCCACCACCTGAAGCGCGAGGTCGCGGTCGGTGACAAAACCCACCAGCCGGCGGCTGTCCCGGCTGCCGCACACCGGGATGCCGCCAACGTCCTCGATCTTCATCAGCTTGGCCACGCGGCTCGCCGAGTCGCTGGGCACACAACACTTCGGGTTCCTGGTCATTACTTGCTCACAAGTCATGGAATAATTCCTCCACTAGTGCTCTCAGCAGGTACTGTTCCAACGGTGCGTGCGAACACAAAGCGCATTTGTGCTTCCGCATGAGCGGGTAGCGCTCTGATCCCCTCCCGGTTTCGCCTCAGCTTTGCGGCCTGTGATACTGTGATTTCGTGCGAAACGGCGGCCTTGCCACGGCGGCATCGGAAAACCGGCGCGTGCTTGGCCTAGGTGACCTCATCGTCTACGGCATTGTCCTCATCCAGCCCATCGCTCCGGTGGGGATCTTCGGGATCGCGTGCCAGATGGCCGGCGGGCACGTGGTCACCACCATCCTGATCGCCATGTGCGCCATGATGCTGACGGCGGGGAGCTACGGGCGGCTGGCCGCGCTGTATCCCTCGGCCGGCTCTGCCTATACCTACGTGGGCCGCGCCTTCGGCCAGCGTCTGGGGTTCGTGGTGGGCTGGGCGATGTTCCTCGACTACCTCATTATCCCGGTGATCAACACGATCTACGGTGCGCTGGCCATGGGCCGGCTCGTGCCCGAGGTGCCGTTTTGGGCGTGGGCGGTGCTGTTCGCCGCGATCCTCACCGGCCTCAACCTGTGCGGCATCTCCTCGCTGGCGCGCGCCAACCAGGCATTGCTGGCGGTGATGACGGTGGTGATCGTGGCCTTCGCCGGGCTGGCGCTGCGCTACCTGTTCCACCGCGGCGGCTGGAACGGCGTGCTCTCGACGCAGCCGTTCTACGATCCGCGCACCTTCCATCCGCGCGCCGTGATGGAGGCCACCTCGCTCGCGGCGCTCACGTATATCGGCTTCGACGGTGTGACCACGCTGGCCGAGGAGGTGCGCGATCCGCGGCGCACGGTGCCGCTGGCGACCGTGCTGGTCTGCCTGCTGACCGGAATTTTTTCCGCGGTCGAGGTATACCTCGGCCAGCGGGTGAGTCCGAATTACCGCGCTTTCGCCAACCCGGAGACGGCGTTCATGGACGTGACCCGCACGGTGGGCGGCGCCTGGCTGTTTCAGGCCATGGGCGTGGTGCTGGTAGTGGCGTGCGTGGGCAGCGGCCTGACCGGCATCGCGTCCGCCGCGCGGCTGCTGCACACCATGGGCCGCGAGGACATGCTGCCGCGCCGCATCTTCGGACGGCTCCAATGGAACGTGGCCATTCTCGGCGTGCTGTCGCTCGCCGGGGCGCTGGCGGTGAGCTACGCGCAGGTGGCCGAACTGCTGAACTTCGGCGCGTTCCTGGCGTTCATGGGAGTCAACCTGGCGGCCCTGCGGACGTTCTGGTTCCAGGCCGCCGGCCCGCGCCGGTTCGCCGGCGATGCTCTGGCGCCGGTGGTGGGCTTCGCCTTTTGCCTGGCGATCTGGTGGTCGCTGCCTACGCCCGCGCGCATGGCCGGCGGCGCGTGGCTGGTCCTCGGCGTGCTGCAAGTTGTCCTGACGGGGAGGTGGAAGGCGGCGGTGTAGAGTTCACATCACCTGGCGGCCGCGCTGAAAGACCGCGTGGATGCCGGTGGGCGGAAGCTCGGGCTGCTGGTAATCCGCGGGGCTGCCGATGGTGGCGGCGTCGAACACCGTTATATCGGCGAACGCGCCCGGCTCGATGCGGCCGATGCCGCTCGCACCGAAGCGGTCCGCGGGGGCGCGGGTGATCTTGCGCACGGCTTCTCCGATCGGCATGAGCTTCTGCTCGCGCACGAACGTCCCGAGAAATCGCGGGAACGTGCCCGCCAGCCGCGGATGCGGCCGCCCTTTCACGTAGAAGCCGTCGCTGATGATGGTCGAGAGCGGATGCGCCAGCGTGCGCCGCAGGTTCTCTTCGCTCTGGTTGAACGAGATCATGTTCACCGCGCCGTGCTCGGCCTCCAGCAGATCGAGGGCGGTCTCGATGGGCGGGCGATCCGTTTCCGCGGCCAGATCGGCGATGCTGCGCCCGACCGCCTCCGGCCGTTCGCCGGAGCCGAGCGCGGAGATGAGAATGTCCCGCCAGTCCCAAACCAGGCGCTCCACGGTTTCGCGGGCGATCCGCGCGCGCCCGGCGGGGTCGCGCAGGCGCTCCAGGAGCCGCTCGGCGCCGCCTTCGAGCGCCCGCTGCGGCAGGATCTGGGTAAGCACGGTGCTGCCCGCGGTGTACGGGTAGCAGTCGAATGCCACGTCGATGCCCTCGCCGCGCGCGCGCTCGATTTTCTCCAGCGCCCGCGCCTGCAACGGCCAGTTGCCGCGGCCGACGACCTGCAAGTGCGAAATCTGGAGCTTGCAGCCGGTGCGGCGCGCCAGTTCGAGTTGTTCGTCGATGGCGTTCAGCACATCCCCGAAATAGCCGCGGATGTGCGTGGCGTACACCTTGCCGCGCCGCGCCACCACGCGGCAAAGCGCTTCCAGTTCTTCGGGCGGCGCGCTCGATCCCGGAGCATACATCAGGCCCGTCGAGAAGCCCGCCGCGCCGCTTGCCAGCGCATCGTCCAGCACCGCCGCCATGGCCTCCACATCGCGCGCCGCGAGCGGTCCCTGCCGCAGCCCGACCTGCGAAATCCGGAGGGTGCCGTGGCCCACCAGCGAGAGCACGCCCGGCCCGGTGCACGCGCGCGTCTCGACGGCGGCGAGGTAGCCGGCCGCCGACGCCCAGCCCCACGCGCCATCGCCGCAGAGAATGCCGTTGGCGAATTCGCGGACTTCGGGGGCATGCGCGCCCGTCGGGTATGCCGAGAACCCGCAATTGCCGACTACTTCCGTGGTCACGCCCTGCCGCAGTTTTTCCGGGCGGCCTTCCAGCACCTGCAAATCCGAGTGGCTGTGTCCGTCGAGGAATCCGGGCGCCACCAGCAGGCCCGTGCAATCCACGCGCCGCGCATCGGCGGAGCGGATGCGGCCCACGGCCGCGATGCGCTCGCCTTCGATCAGCACTTCCGCCGGCGCGGGCTCCGCACCCGAGCCGTCCACCACCTGCCCGCCCGTGAAGAGAATACGTTCCATCGCCGTAAGTGCCATGATAGTTCATTATGCGAAATCTTGTTCTGCTTATCGTCGCCGCCGCGCTGGCCGCCGGCGCGCAATTCCGCGCGGGGAGGGCCGCCGTCGATATCACGCCGCCGGTGGGTGTGCCCATGGCTGGTTATTACTACGTGCGGCTGAGCGAGGGCGTCCACGATCCGCTGCACGCCAAGGCGATCGCGATCGAAGAGGACGGCGTGAAGGCCGCGCTGGTGGCTGTGGACCTGGTGGGCATCCCGCGCCCGGTCGTCGACGCCGCGCGCGCCGAGATCGGCAAGACCACCGGCGTGCCCCCGGCCAACGTGATGATCAGCGCGATCCACAGCCATACCGGACCGGATGTGTACGAGCGGCTCATGGGCGCGAAGCCCGAGACCAAGCGGCTGATCGATGCGTATATGGCTGCTCTGCCGGGCCACATCGCGGAGTGCGTGCGCCGAGCCGAGCAGGACCTTCAGCCCGCGCGCGTGCGCATGGCCACCGGCAGAGAAGATTCCGTGAGCTTCATGCGCCGCTACTACATGAAGGACGGCTCCATCGGCTGGAATCCCGGCAAGCTCAATCCCAAAATTCTGGGGCCGGTGGGCACCATCGATCCCGAAATTCCTATAGCGGAGTTCGAAACGACCGCCGGCAAGCCGCTGGCCATCTATGTGAATTTCGCCTGCCACCTGGACACCACCGGCGGGATGCGCTTCTCCGCCGATTACGCTTACACGCTCTCGCGCCTGCTGGCCGAAATCAAAGGCGCGGATGTGCTGACGCTGTTCACCATCGGCGCGGCGGGCAATATCAACCACATCGACGTGAAGAGTTCAGATCCGCAGACCAGCCCGCAGGAAGCCGAGCGCATCGGTACGATCCTGGCGGGCGACGTGCTCAAGGCGTGGCGCCACCTCGTGGAGATCGACCCCGCCCCGCTGCGCGTCAGCCGGGAGATGGTCACGCTGGATCTGGCGAAGCACAAACCCGAAGACGTGGCGGCGGCGCGCGGCATCGTGGCGCGCTATGCCCAGCCGAACGCCGACCCGTTCTATGCGCGCGTGAACGCCTTCAAGGTGCTGGAACTCGAGGAGCGCCACGGCGAGCCCATCCAGGCAGAAGTGCAGGCCATCACGCTCGGCAGGCAACTCGCCTGGGTGGGCATGCCCGGCGAGATTTTTGTCGAGTTGGGCAAAGCGCTCAAGATCGCCTCGCCTTTCCCGCGCACGATTCTGGCCGAACTGGCCAATGGCTCGATCGGCTATGTGCCGGACCTGCGCGCCTATCCGCAAGGCGCTTACGAGGTGGTCTCCAGCCGCGTGGCGCCCGGTTCGGGCGAGCGCATGGTGGATTCCGCCATCCACCAGTTGATCGCGATGTACCCACGCTAGCTGACCGCTCCCTTTGGTCGCGGCTCGGAATGAAGCTGCGGCTCGAAACGAAGCCGTGATCAGAGCCGCGACCGCAGGAAGCGGTCGGCCCGTACTACGCCACGGCGCGGGCAGCCGCCGCCAGCGTTTCGTCGATATCGGCATCGCGGTGCGCGAAAGAGACGTACCAGCGCCCATCCGGCAACAGCAGCACGCCTTCATCCAGCATGGCCAGGGCGAAATCGCTATAGAGTTGCTGGGAAGCGCACAGCGTCTCGCGGTAATTGCGCGGCGGGCGCGCGGCGAACGCCAGGCTGAACACCGGACCGTCACCGCAGGTCGAGACGCTAAAGCCGCGGGCGCCTAGAGTGGATTCCAGGCCCTCGCGCAATCTCTCCGCGCGGCACCGCAGAGCGGCGTATCCCTCGGTTCCCTTCGCCGCCAGCAGGTCGAGCGCCGCTTTGGCAGCCGCCAGCGAAATCGGGTTTCCGTTCAGCGTTCCCGCGTGCACCACGCTTCCACCGGCGATTTTCTCCATGTACTCGCGCCGCCCGCCGAGCACGCTCAAGGGCGTCCCGCCGCCGACCGCCTTGGCGAACGTGGCCAGGTCCGGCAGCACGCCGTAGCGCTCCTGCGCCCCGCCGTAAGCCAGGCGGAAGCCGGTGATGACCTCGTCGAAAATCAGCAGCGCACCGCTCTCCCGGGTCACCCTCCGCAGAAATTCCAGAAAGCCCGGTTCGGGTGGAATCGAGCCGCTGTTGGCCAGCAGCGGCTCGCAGACGATCGCCGAAATTTCCCGCCCGTGCGCCTTGAACGCCCGCGCCACGCTGGCGCAATCGTTCCACTCCGCAACCACGGCGGGCCCCGGCAATTGCCCCTCGCCCACCGGCACGGGCTCCCCGTCGAACCGTGCGATCTCGTCCGCCCGCGGGTGATAGCTCACCAGCACGCTATCGTCCCAACCGTGATAGTGGCCCTCGAACTTCAGGTATCGGGGCCTGCCGGTGACCGCGCGCGCGAGCCGCAGAGCGCCTTGCACGATTTCCGTCCCACTGTTGGCGTAGCAGACCAGGTCAGCGCACGGAACCGCCGCCACGAGCCGTTCCGCGACTTCGTATTCCAGCTCGTGCTGCGCGCCGAAGGTGGTTCCGAGGGCCGCCTGGCGGCGGATGGCTTCGCTCACCTCCGGGGGATTGTGCCCCAGGATCAGCGGCCCCCAGGCGAGCGCGAAATCCAGATAAGCATTGCCGTCCACGTCCACCATGCGCGGCCCCTCGCCGCGGCTGAAGAACAGCGGGTAGGGCCGTGCTGAGCGGCGCAGACCGGTGGACACACCGCCCGCGAGCGACCGGTTGGAGCGCTCGAACCGATCGAGCGAACCTCGGGTTTTCCCGCGAACACTCCGCTCCCGCTCTGCCGCCCCCGGTATGCTCTGCATTTGCCCTCCCCATTATATCTACTCGCCCGGCGAGCATCGTGTCAATGGAAAACATCGCGTTCCTCATTTGAAACCTTGCCATTTGCACCTCCCGCCGGATACAATCGAACGCGGATATGAACAAGGAAGCTATGCCGGCCGGCGTCATTGGGCTCGGCTTGATGGGGCACAGCATCATCGCCTGCCTGCTCGCGGCGGGCCACCGGGTGACCGGCCTGTCGCGCAACCTCAGCCGCCACCGGGGCACGCGCGGCCACGTACGGCGCCTCCTCGAGCAAATGCAACGCGAGGGGCTCACCCGCCGGGATTCCGCCCGGCTGATCGCCAACCTGTCGCTGACCAGCGACTATGCCGCCCTGGCCGGCTGCGGCCTCGTGGTGGAATCGGTCGTCGAAGATGTGGCGGTCAAGAAGGAAACGTACCGCGCCGTGGAAAAGGTGGTCCCGCGCGACACCATCATCGGCACCAATACATCCTCGATTCCGGTCAGCATCCTCCAGCGCGACGCCCGCTACCCGCGGCGCTTCGCCGGCATCCACTGGGACGAGCCCGCACACGTCACCCGCTTCATGGAAATCATCGTGGGGGAGCAAACCGCGCGCAGCGTGGCCAACCGGCTCATGGACCTGGCGGCGCGCTGGGGCAAGGAGCCTTCGCTGCTGCGCCGCGACGTGCGCGGCTTCATCACCAACCGCATCTCTTACGCCATGTTCCGCGAAGCCTGCCACCTGGTGGATAGCGGCGTGGCCACCTGCGAAGATGTGGACCGCTCGCTGCGCAATGACGTCGGCTGGTGGATGCCCTTCGCCGGTCCGTTCCGCTACATGGACCTGATGGGAGTTCAGGCGTATGCCCGGGTGATGAAAGGCCTCCTGCCGGAGCTCTCAACTTCCGGCGAAATTCCGGCGGTGATGCGGCGCGTGGTGAAATCGGGAGGGCGCGGCATTTCCAACGGCCGCGGATTCTATCGCTACACACCCGGGGAAGCCAAACGCTGGGAGAAGAGTTTTCTGAAATTCAATTACGAGATCCGCCAGCTCACGATGAGATATTCGAAAGGCGGCCGCAAAAGCCGGTAGCTAGCCGCTATGGCCCGCGCCGCGGCGCCGGCTCCAGCACGATGGCGCGCTGCCGCAGCACCCGCGAAATCTCGGCCGCGGCCCGCAGCAGGCTTTCGATCACCGGCGCGTCGCGGCGCGGATTGAAACGCGAGGTCGGACCGGAAATGCTCATCGCCGCCACGGCAACTCCATCGGCGGTCAGGATGGGCGCTCCCACGCAGGTGGCCAGCGGAGAGGTTTCGCCCTTGTCGAAGGCGTAGCCCCGGGAGCGTACACGGCGCAGTTCCTCGCGCAGCGCCGCCGGCTCGGTGATCGTGCTTCGAGTCAGCATCGAGAGCTCCTGCGCGCCCAGAACGCTCTCCACCAACTCCGGCGGCGAAAACGCCAGGATCGCTTTTCCCAGCGCGCTGGCATGCGGCGCCACCGTCGCTCCCGGCCGCTCCGAAAGCCGCAGCGCGAACTCGCTGGGCACCACCTCCAGGTAAACCACCTTGTCCAATTGCAACTGCCCGAGGTTCACCGTCTCGCCCGATTCGTTCCGCAGCTTCACCATCCACGGCAGCGCCGCGCGCCGCAGCACTTCGGCATCCGTGCGGTCGCCCGCAAGTTCCGCCAGCGTGGGGCTGACGCGGTAACCCGCTTCGCCCTCGCGGACCACGTATCCGAGCGCGTGCAGCGTGGTCAGAATGCGGAACACGGTGGATTTCGGAATCCTGGTCCGGTCGGTGACTTCGTTCAGGCGCAGCGCTCCGGAAGCCGACAGCTCTTCCAGGATCCGGAACGTGCTCTTCACCACCGGGACCATGTACTCGCCCCGCGGCTGCTTCCTGGCTGGATGTTTTGCGGGCATGGCACCACCAGCGTAGCACGATTCGTTTTCCTATTGGAATTGGAGTTTTGTGCTGGGCGCGCGACACAGAAGTGGAGAATCGCAGGGTTTCTTTTTACGGGCCTTGTTCTTAAAGTATATGGTACGGTAAGAGCAGGAGGCGCCCGTGACCGACTCTCTTCCCTCGCTCATTGAAGACCGTTCCTCTCTGTTTCGTCAGATCTCCGAACTCGGCGACTTCCAGCCCGGTTCCATCACCAGTGCCGTCCGCCGTTGCGGAAAACCTGGCTGCCATTGCGCCAAACTCAACCACCCCGGCCATGGTCCCCACTTTCAGCTCACGCAGAAGATCAACGGCAAAACCGTAACCCAGAATCTCCCTTCTCCAG
>JAJYLS010000098.1 GCA_021787555.1 Acidobacteriota bacterium
CCAACCCGGAGGCGGATGCAGGAGTGCGCAACAACGGTGCGGCCGGCTATCACAGCAATGGAGGCTATGCTCTCTGGGGTCTCGTCGGCCTGATCGGGCTGTTCGGCCCGTTTCGTGGCGGATCGTCTTCAACTATTCCTACCCCTACGACGACCACACGCACCGACGAGTATGTTCGCCGGTAACATGCTGTCCCACGTTTTTGTAGCCCGGTCCGTTACGGCGGGCCGGTCCCCTCTCTCCCGCCGGAGTTCCAGGACCCTCGGCTCCTGGACGGATGCCGTAGCAGAAATCACGGTTTGCCGCCGGTGATTCGGCGTTTTTTCGCCAGACCGCTCGCGGCGTGGGACAGCCGCCCAAGCCTCGAAGACCTCTGCGGCTGGCCCACGCCCGCGTTGGTTTCTGTGCTTCCATTGCGCGGCTCTGTGCTACCATACCTCCGTCATGGCGTGCCCTTATTTCGATCCACAGACCCGGTGCCGTGCGGACAACCCGGGAAGCGCCATGCTGCCACTGGGCGATGCCTGGGAGGGCGTCTGTCGCGCGGTTCCGGATCGGCCTCACCGGCCCGCCTGGGAACTTCAGCATCCCGGCTGTAACCTGGGTTATGCCCGCGGCCGATGCCCGCATTTTCCCGAAAGCGCCGGACCGGATGCCGTGCGCTTCACCATTCGCGGCGAGGCCGGCTCTTCGGTCAGCGTCTTCTACGTCCTGGAGCGGGATCATCATCCGTTCGCCTACGGGCCGTTGGAATATTCGCTGGATAGGGCTGAATTCACCACCTCCCCGCCGGATGCCATCGTGAAGCGCCAGGCCGGCGCTTACCTGGAAAGCTATCTCCGCCGAAAACGGTTCTCATGAACGAAGCCAAACGCGTCCGCGAATCCATCTCCGAATACGCCGAGCTTGCCCTGCCCACCGATGCCAACGGCTTGGGCGCCGTCTTGGGCGGCAAGGTCATGCACCTGGTCGATCTGGCGGGCGCCATGGCCGCCATGCGGCATGCCCGCAGGATCGTGGTCACCGCCTCGGTAGACAGCCTGCACTTTCTCCATCCGGTACATATCGGAGAGTTGATCGTGCTGCGCTCTTCGGTGAACCGCGCGTTCCACACGTCCATGGAAGTGGGGGTCAAGGTGGAAACCGAAAACCTGGTGACCGGCGAGCGCCTGCATACCTGCTCGGCCTACCTGACTTTCGTGGCTATCGGCGAAAACGGCAGGGGCACACCTGTCCCGCAGGCGATTCCGGAAACGGAAGAAGAAAAGCGGCGCTATCGGGAAGCCGGGGAACGGAGAGAGTATCGTCTCTCTCTGCGCCAGCGCGCGAGGTGAGCGGGTCCCTATTCCTTGTACATGTACTTGATGGCCGGCTTGTAGAGCAGCAGGTTGGGGGCGCCGGTGCGGTTCACCTTCAGGCAGCCTTTGTCGTACCACTCAATGACGCCATGCAGGGTCTCGCCGTCGCGCAGCACGAAGACCATGGGAGTTTTCGCCTGCATCTGCTTAACGTAGTAGAAATTCTCGGCGTTCGTCTGATCTGGCGGAACCGGCTTCTTCTGCGGCTGCGGCGGACGCCGGGGAGGCGCAATCTGCTCCTTGATTTCGTTGAGCGATGGACGAATGAGTTTGCGGTTGACAGCTTCCACGGATGCCATCCTTTTTGACGAGTATGCTTGACCGTCGCTACTCAGCTTCAGCGGGGCGGTTTTTAGTTGGATCCAATTGTCCGACTTGACTCAATTCATAGCACACTGATCGGCGCGCCGCAACGTGTGGCGGGGGTGGCGAGGGGTCCGGTTGAACCTCTCCGCCGGCGCTCCGATGCCGGACGCCGCCAAGAACCCCGGGCCAGTGGGGCATATCCCCCAGCGGCGCCCTTGGCTCTCCGGTAAGCCATTGAAAACACAATCTAATTCTTTGGAAAGAGGCATGCTATTCAATATAGGCCCGGGAGCGTGTTATGTTTCGTTTTGATCAACTGATCCGACCCGATATGACGGTTCGGGATGTAAAGCAGGCGCATCCAGAAACCGTGGCCATCTTCGAGCAGTTCCAGTTTCGGACGGTGTGCGACGACTGCGATATCGAAACCGTGGCGCGCCGCAACGGCCTCAATTTCATGGATGTAGTAGACGCACTGAATGAGGCAATCTTGCGCCCGGGCCCCAAGGCGTAGGAGGCGCTCAATGTCAACGCAGACCATGCACCCGCACAAGAAAAAAGGCAGCAGTCTCCAACGGCACCGCCCGCTGGACGTATTTTTCTCTCCGCAGACCGTAGCGGTCATCGGAGCGACCGAGAATCCCGGCAGCGTCGGGCGGACGCTGATGTGGAACCTGATGACCAGCCCCTTCGGCGGCACGGTATATCCGGTCAATCCGAAGCGCCCCAGCGTACTGGGCGTAAAGGCCTATCCATCGACGTGCGCGATTCCGGAAGAGGTGGATCTGGCGGTAATCGTCACGCCGCCGCCTTCGATTCCGGGGATTATCCGCGAGTGTGGCACCTGCGGGGTGCGCGGGGCCATCGTGATCTCGGCGGGGTTCAAGGAAATCGGCCCGGAGGGCGCGGCGCTGGAGCGCCAGGTGCTGGAGGAAGCCCGAGCGGCCAAAATCCGTATCATCGGCCCGAACTGCCTGGGGGTGATGAGCCCGCTGTCGGGCTTCAACGCGACCTTTGCGACCACGATCGCCCGTCCCGGCTCGGTCGGATTCATCAGCCAGA
Source organism: Acidobacteriota bacterium (assembly GCA_021787555.1). Taxonomy (GTDB): domain Bacteria; phylum Acidobacteriota; class Terriglobia; order Bryobacterales; family Bryobacteraceae; genus JAJYLS01. The sequence continues at coordinate 2,727 of JAJYLS010000098.1, forward strand.
GCGGAGCGCTGTGCACGGCGGTGCTGGATTGGAGCCTCAAAGAGATGGTCGGCTTCAGCGCCTTCGTCTCGATTGGCGGGATGGTGGACGTGGGGTGGGGTGACCTCATCGACCACCTGGGCAACGACCCCAAGACGAAGGCCATCGTCATCTACATGGAGAGCATCGGCAACGCACGCTCGTTCCTTTCGGCAGCGCGCGAGGTGGCGCTCACTAAGCCGATTATCATCATCAAGCCTGGGCGGACGGCGGCGGCGGCGAAGGCTGCGGCTTCGCACACCGGCTCGTTAACCGGCAGCGACGAGGTGCTGGATGCTGCATTTCGCCGCAGTGGCGTGCTGCGAGTGCAGAATATTTCCGATCTTTTCTACATGGCCGAAGTCCTTTCCAAGCAGCCGAGCCCCAAGGGGCCGCGGTTGACGATCGTGACCAACGCCGGCGGGCCGGGCGTGCTCGCCACGGATGCGCTGATTACCGCTGGCGGCGAGTTAGCCGAGCTTTCCAAGGAGACCATCGAGGCCTACAACGCCGTGCTTCCGTCTACCTGGAGCCACAACAATCCCGTGGATATTATCGGCGACGCCTCGCCGGAACGTTATGCCAAGGCGCTGGAAATTGCCTCCCAGGATCCGGGGAGCGACGGCATGCTGGTGGTTCTCACCCCACAGGCGATGACCGATCCCACGCGCATCGCCGAGCAGTTGAAGCCGCTGTCCAAGCAGGAAGGCAAGCCAGTGCTGGCAAGCTGGATGGGCGGGGTGGACGTGGCCGCGGGCGAGGAAATCCTCAACCGCGCCAATATCCCCACGTTCCCGTATCCCGATACCGCGGCGCGTGCCTTCAACTACATGTGGCGCTACAGCTACAACCTGCGCAGCCTCTACGAAACGCCCGCCATGCCCGAGGAGGATGCCAATTGGGCGCCGGACCGCAAGCAGGTGGAAACGATTATCCAGGCCGCGCGCGCCAAGGGGCAGCCCGTACTGACGGAGCTCGATTCCAAGCGCGTGCTGGCCGCCTACGGCGTTCCCACGGTGGAAACCGTGGTGGCTGCGGACGCGGAGGCGGCGGTCGAGGCCGCCACCCGGATCGGCTACCCGGTGGTGCTGAAGCTGTACTCGGAAACGATCACCCACAAGACCGATGTGGGCGGCGTGCAACTGAACCTGGGCAGCGCCGAGGCGGTGGTGCGCGCCTTCGCGAGCATCCAGGCCTCGGTGACGAACAAAGCCGGTGCGGAGCACTTCCAGGGCGTCACCGTGCAGCCCATGGTGAAGTTCAAGGACGGCTACGAGCTAATCGTCGGTTCGAGCCTGGATCCGCAGTTCGGGCCGGTGCTGCTGTTCGGCACCGGCGGGCAACTGGTGGAAGTTTTTAAGGACCGCGCGCTGGCGCTGCCGCCGCTGAACACCACGCTGGCACGCCGGCAGCTCGAGCAAACCAAGATTTACAAGGCCCTGAAGGGCGTACGGGGGCGGCGGCCGATCGACTTGGCCGCGCTCGAACTGCTGATGGTGCGCTTCAGCGCGCTGGTGGCGGAGCAGCGGTGGATCAAAGAGATCGACATCAACCCGCTGCTCGCCTCGCCGGACGGCCTGATGGCGCTGGACGCCCGGGTGGTGGTGCACGAATCCAGCGTCGGCGCCGAGCAGATCCCGCAGCTTGCCATCCGGCCGTACCCCACGCGCTACGTCTCCCTCTGGACCATGCGGGACGGTACCCCGGTGACGATTCGTCCCATCCGGCCGGAAGATGAGCCCGCCATGGTTCGCTTCCACCAGACGCTCTCCGAGCGGAGCGTCTACCTGCGCTTCTTCCACCTGATGAACTTCGAGCAGCGCACCGCGCACGAGCGCCTCATGCGCAACTGCTTCATCGATTACGACCGCGAGATGGCGCTGGTGGCGGAGACCGCCGGGCACGAGATCATCGCGGTGGGCCGCATGACCAAAATCCACTGGACCACGGAAGCGGAAGTGGCCGTGGTGGTGAGCGACGAGTGGCAGGGCCGGGGCCTCGGCAGGGAGCTGCTGGCGCGCATGTTGCTGATCGGCGCGGACGAGAAGCTCACTAAGCTGGTCGCCGAGATCCTGCCCGACAATCGCGAGATCATCCGCATCTGCGAGAGCCTGGGCTTCACGGTGAAGCACTCGCTGGAAGACCAGGTGGTGCGGGCGGAATTCGCACTGTAGCGCGCGAACTCCTCACCACAGAGTTACCGAGAGCACGGAGATTGCACAGAGGATAACAGTGAAGTTTTTCTTCGTGAATCCTCTGTGTCCTCTGCGGCTCTGTGGTGAATCACTCACTTTCTCAGCAAGTTTGCCAGCGCGCCGGCAAGCTGCGGGAAACGGAACTGGAAGCCCGCCGCCTGCGCCGCCTGCGGGACAACGCGCTGGCTTGCCAGCAGCACCTCGGCCATGTCGCCGAAGATCGCACGCAGCGCCAGCGCGGGCACGGGAAAGATCGCCGGCCGCCGCAGCGCCGCGGAGAGCTCGCGCGTGAAGTGCGAATTGGTCACCGGGTTGGGTGCCACGGCGTTCAGCACCGCGCCTGCCGGCCGGTCGAGCGCGAAGCGGAACAGTGCGGCCAGGTCTTCCAGGTGAATCCAGGAGGTCCATTGGCTGCCGCTGCCCAGCTTTCCACCCAGCCCTAAACGAAACGGCGGCAGCATGCGTTGGAGCGCGCCGCCGCGCGGATCGAGCACCATGCCGACCCGCAGCCGGGTGACGCGCACGCCCAAAGCTTCCGCGGCCGCGGCCTCCTTCTCCCAGGCGGCGCAGACTTCGGAGAGAAACCCGGCACCCGGCGGTGAATCTTCCGTGAGGATCTCGTCGCCGCGCGAGCCGTAGTAGCCGATGGCCGAGGCCGAGAGGAGCACTTCCGCTCGCTGCGGCAATTGTTCCAGCGCCGCCACGAGGTGGCGCGTGCCCAGGACGCGGCTGTCGCGAATGCGGCGTTTGGCATCCGCGGTCCAGCGCTGCGCCACCGGCTCGCCGGCCAGGTGAATCACCGCCGTGGCGTCGCGCAGGGCGTCGAGCGGCGGCGGCCCTTTCATGGCATCCCATACGGACAGCCGCACGCCGTTGGGCAGGTTGGTGCCGGCGTGCCGCGAAAGGACGTGCAGCTTATGGCCGTCCTTCGCCAGAATTTTCAGGAGGCGCCTGCCGATGAATCCCGAGGCCCCGGTGATGGCTATGTTCACGTAAGTCCCCCGTTGTCGCGGTTACAATAAGTATACCGATGAGGGCCTGGAACCGCGCGAAGCTGCTGTGGGGATATCTGGCGCGGCGCTCCCGGCTGCGCGGCCTGCCCGTGGAATATATCGTTGAAACCACCGCCAAGTGCAATCTCTACTGCCCCATGTGCCCGCGGGAATCGCATCCGCAGCCCAAAGCGGATATGACGGGCGAAGTCTTCGAACGTTTGGTCCGGCAGGCGGGAAATTCAGCCGAGCACATGATGCTCATCGGCCTGGGTGAGCCGTTCATGGACCCGCACATCTTCGAGCGCATCGAATTCTGTCACCGGCATAGCATCTCGACGCTGCTTTCGACCAACGGCACGTTCCTCGACGAGCGCCTCTCCGCGCGCGTGCTGGATTCGCCGCTGGAGCAGATCACACTGAGCTTCGACGGCGCCAAAAAGGAAACCTTCGAGTTCTACCGCAAGGGCGCGAAATTCGAGAAGGTCCGCGACAATTTCGTGCGCTTCGCCCGCATGAAGCACGAGCGGCGGTCGCGGCTCCAGGTGGTGGTGCAGATGGTCAGGATGGACGGCAATGCAGCGGAAGTGGCGGATTTCATGGCCTTCTGGAGCGCGGTGCCGGGGGTGGACCAGGTGCGGATCAAGGCCGACGAAACCAACCTGATGCGCCCCGATGCGGGCCACGCCGCGGGCGACTGGAGGCACCCCTGCCACTACCTCTGGCGCGGCCCGATGTACGTCAAACAGAATGGCGACGTCTATCCCTGCTGCCAGAGCTACATGCTGGACGGTGCGCCGCTGGGCAATCTGGGCGAGCGCACGGTGGGGGAGTTGTGGAATTCCGAGGCGATCGAGGAGATGCGCCGGCTGCACACCGCCGGGCGCGGCGGCGAGGTGGACATTTGCTCGCGCTGCTGTACCACCATCCCGCACCCCGTCCTGGTTGCTGGCAGCCTCGCGCTCCACGGCCGCACGGTGCGGCGGTTGCTGCCCGCGATCGAGCGCCTGACGTATCTATCGAAGCTGCCCGCACGGCTGCTGAAGCCGCCCAAGCGCGGGTGAGGATTACGCCGCGGCGGCCCGCCGGTACCACTCCAGCGTGCGGCGCATGCCGTCTTCAAACGAAAACTTCGGCGCGTGGCCGAGGTCGCGGACGGCGCGCGTGGTGTCGGCTTGCGAATCATGGACATCGCCGGCGCGCGGCGGACCGTATTTCGCCGGAATTTCCACGCCCGAGAGGCGCTGCACCAGCGCCCAGGCCTGGTTGAGCGTGATGCGGCCGCCGTTGCCGGCGTTGTAGAGATTGCCGGAAACGTTCTTCGCGCGCGCGGCTTTGAGGTTCAGCTCGGCCACGTCCTCGACATAGGTGAAATCGCGCGACTGCTCGCCGTCGCCGAAGATGGTGGGCGAGCACCGCTCCAGTACCGACTTCATGAAAATCGAGAGCACGCCGGAATAGGGGCTGGACGGATCCTGGCGCGGCCCGTAGACGTTGAAGTAGCGCAGCGCCACGGTTTCCAAGCCATAAACGCCGGAAAAGATGTTGCAGTAATACTCGCCCACCAGCTTTTGCAGGGCGTAAGGCGATTTGGGCCGCGTTATCATGGCCTCGACCTTGGGCAGCACCTCGGTATCGCCGTAGGCCGAGGAGGACGCGGCATATACCACGCGCCCCACGCCGCCGGCTTTCGCCGCCAGCAGCACGTTGAAAGTGCCGTTGATGTTGATCTCGTGCGATGGCACCGGCTCGTCGATGGAGCGCGGCACCGAGGGGATGGCCGCCTCGTGGAACACCACGTCCGCGCCGCGCAGGATACCGGCGATCTCGTCGTAGTTGCGGATGTCGGCGCGGTGGAACTCGATGGAACCGCGCACCTCGTCGAGGTTCAATTCGTGGCCGGTAAGGAGGTTGTCGATCACCGCCACTTCGCTCGCGCCCGCGCGCAGCAGCGCGCGCACGATAGCCGAGCCGATGAAGCCTGCACCTCCGGTCACCACGTAGCGGCTCATTGTGCGAGCCTCGCGATTTCGGATTCGAGGTGGCGCAGCGATCCGTTCGCCAGACGTTCGGCGCCGGGGGAGAAATCGAAGGCTTCGAGCGAAACCCAGCCGGGGTAATTGCGCTGCCGGAGCACGGCGAGCAGCGGCTTGAAATCGTAATCGCCGGCGCCGCAGTGGCGGCCGTCCAACTCCTGCACATGGACGTGGCGGATGTACTCGAAATACCGCTCGACGAGCGCGGCGTGCGGCTCGGTTTCGTCGATGGCGTTGTGCACGTCGAACATGGTCCGCACCGCCGGGTTGGCGATTTCGCGCACGATGGTGACGGCCTCGGTGAGCGTCTGCACCACGTCGCACTGATTGGCGGGCAGCGCCTCGACCAGCACGGTGACGCCGCGGGCGCAGGCGTGGGTCGCGACTGAGGCGAGGCCGTCGGTGAAATGGCGGGTGGCCTCAGCGCGGGTGAGGCCGCCGGTGGTGGCGCGCTGCTTGGGCGAGCCGAAGACCATCACGCCGGCGGGGCCGAGGTCGCCGCAGAGGTCGATCAGACGGCGGATGTGCTCCCAGGACCGCGCGCGCAAGGCGGCATCGGGCGCGGTGACGTGCAGCCCTTTCGGGCTGACCATGAGCCAGTGCAGCCCGGCGAATGCGAGGCCTTCGGACTGCATGATGGCCCGGAGCTCGCGGCGGCGTTCGGGCGCGATTTCAGCGGGCGTTTCGGCGAGGGTGAAAGGGGCGATCTCGATGCCGGTGTATCCGGCCGCGCGAATCGCACGGCAGGTCTCGGCAAACGCGCCCGATTCGAACGCTTCGTTACACATGGCGTGGTGGAACGTGTAGGGCATGAACTCTTTAGTTTACGATGAGGGCATGCCAGCGCGCGATTTCGAGGTGCTGGAACATCCGGCCGATATCGGGTTCCGCGCCTTCGGGGCCACGCTGCCCGAGTTGTACGCCAACGCTGCCATGGCTATGCTTTCGATCGCCGACGACCCGGCGGCGGTCGAGCCGCGCGAGGAGTACCGGCTGGCGGTCGAGAGCGGCGACCGCGAATCGCTCATGGTGGACTGGTTGAGCGAGGTGCTGTACTGGTTCGACGGCAAGCGCATCGCGTTCCACGATGTCGAGGTGCGGGTGCTGGAGGGCGAGCGGCGGATCGAGGGCGTCGCCCGCGGCGAACGGCGCGAAGGCGGGCGCCACCGCGCCCGGCTGATCGTGAAGGCGGTAACCTATCACCAGTTGAAGGTAGAAGAGTGCGGCGGCCAATGGGTCGCCGAGGTCTTCCTGGATATTTGATATGGAAGTTCAGGCCATCGACGCGCTGCGCTACCGCATTCCGCGCGATGAAAGCCGCGGAATGCGCACGGATGTGCTGGTCTACGCCAGTTCGGCGCTCATGGAGCACATCCGCAAGGACAAGTCGCTCGACCAGGCGATGAATGTGGCCACTCTGCCGGGCATCGCCGGCCCGAGCCTCGCCATGCCCGACATTCACCAGGGCTACGGGTTTCCTATCGGCGGCGTGGGGGCCATGGATTTCGACAACGGTGTGGTTTCGCCTGGCGGCGTGGGGTTCGACATCAACTGCGGCGTGCGGCTGGTGCGCACGAACCTGGCCGCGGGCGACGTGCGGGCCAAGCTGCGCGAGCTGATCAACCAGATTTTCCGCGACGTGCCCTGCGGCACGGGAGGCGAAGGCTTCGTGAAGATCGGCGCGCGCGATCTGGACCGTGTGCTGGTGGAGGGCGCGCGCTGGATGGTGGCGAACGGGTACGGCGAAGCCCGCGATGCCGAATTCGCCGAAGCGGGCGGTGCGCTCGAAGGCGCGGACCCGGCGGCGGTTTCGGAGCGCGCCCGCGAGCGCGGGTTGCCGCAGCTTGGCACGCTCGGGAGCGGCAACCATTTCCTGGAAGTGCAGTACGTGTAAGCGCTGCACGACGAAGCGGCGGCGCGGGCATACGGGCTGCGTGCGGACCAGGTCGTGGTGCTGATTCATTCCGGCTCGCGGGGGTTGGGGCACCAGGTATGCACGGACTACGTCTCGGTGATGAACAAATCGCTGGCCAAATTCGGCATCACGCTGCCCGACCGGCAGCTTGCCTGCGGGCCGATCGATTCCGCCGAGGGCAAACAATACCTCGCGGCGATGTGCGCGGCGGCGAATTTCGCGTGGGCCAACCGTCAGGGCATTCTGCATTTCCTGCGCGGCGCGTTCCGCCGCGTTTTCGGCGAGGCGCGGCTGGACCTGATTTACGACGTCTGCCACAACATCGCCAAGCGCGAGCGGTACGAAATCGAGGGGCGGAAGCGCGACGTGCTGGTGCATCGCAAGGGCGCAACGCGCGCGTTTCCGCCGGGGCATCGCGAGATCCCGGCGGATTACCGCGCGGTGGGCCAGCCGGTGTTCATTCCCGGGAGCATGGGGACGGCATCATGGGTGCTGGCGGGCAGCGAGGGAGCGGTGCGCGAAACCTTCGGCAGCGTGTGCCACGGCGCCGGCCGCCTGATGAGCCGCACGGCGGTGCGCCGCGGCCGCAATGCCCGCGAGGAGCAGAAGAAGCTGGAAGAGCGCGGGATCCTGGTGCGCAGCGAAACCAAAGACGGCATCCTCGAAGAGCTGCCGGAGGCGTATAAAGACGTGGACGAAGTGATCGAGGTGGTGCACAACGCGGGGCTCGCGCGGAAGGTGGCGCGGCTGCGGCCGATGGGGGTGATCAAGGGGTGAGCGCTACCAGATGGTTTCCACGCGCACAGCGCGGATTGCGGCGTCGCGGCTGACCAGGGGGACACCAAGGGCGATCGCGGTAGCGGCCACGATACGGTCGGGCAGGTCCGGTACCGCGCTGCGGCTGGCGGACTCGATGATATCGGCGACGGCGCGGTCGAGCGGCGCCAGAGTGCATGGCGCCGCGGGGTCATCGAGCTCGTCCAGGAGGCGATCGCGGTAGATCCTCGGCAAGCGCTTCTTCTCGATGAGATAGGTGAGTTCGACTAGCTTAGTACCTCTTTTCGCAAATGCGGTTACGTACCGGAAGACCGCTCCCTTACGGTCGCGGCTCTGATCGGAGCCGCGAGCGTAAGCGAGCGGCGGCGACCGGAATACATCACTTAGCGTGCCGAGAAGTGGTAGACGGTGACCTGGTCGTAGGTCTCGCCGGGCTTCAATTCGGTGGAAGGGAAATCCGGATGGTTGGGCGAATCGGGAAAATGCTGGGTCTCCATGCAGAAGGCGCCGCGCCGCGGATAGACCTTGCCGCCTTTGCCGCGAATGGTGCCGTTGAGGAAATTGCCGGCGTAGAATTGCAGGCCCGGCTGGGTGGTCCAGACTTGCATGACGCGGCCGGTGGTGGGCTCGTAGACTTCGGCGGCTTTCACCAGGCCGGCGCCGCTGCGGTTCAGCACCCAGTTGTGGTCGTAGCCGCCGGCGGCTTTCAACTGCTCGTCGTTCTGGCCGATGCGCGCGCCGATGGCGGTCGGTTTGGTGAAATCGAGCGGCGTGCCCTTCACCGCGCGGATTTCGCCGGTGGGGATGAGGCCGGCGTCGGTGGGCGTGAAATGGTCGGCATTAATCGTCACTTCGTGCTGGAGGATGTCGCCCTCGCCCTGGCCCTTGAGGTTGAAGTACGAATGGTTGGTCAGGTTCAGGACGGTGTCCTTATCGGTGGTGGCGGTGTACTCGATTTTCAATTCGTCCGCGGGGGTAACGGTGTAGACCACCTTGGCGGAGAGATTGCCGGGGTAGCCCTCCTCGCCGTCTTTGCTGAGGTAGGTGAGTTCGAGCGAATCGCCCTTCACCGCGGCGTTCCACACGCGCTTGTCGAAGCCGCGATTGCCGCCGTGCAGCGAGTTGCCGTTGTTATTCGCGGCGAGGCGATAGACCTGGCCGTCGAGGGTGAACTGGGCGTGGCCGATGCGGTTGCCATAGCGGCCGATGAGCGCGCCGAAATACGGGACGCCCTTCAGGTACCCGGCGAGATCGTCCATGCCGAGGACGACGTCGGCGAAGTTGCCCTGGCGGTCGGGAGCGGTCAGCGAGACCACCGTACCGCCGTAGGTCATGATGCGCGTCTGCATTCCGCGGCCATTGGTGAGCGTGTACAATTCCACCGGCACGCCGTCCGGCGTTTTTCCGAAATCCTGTTTGGTCACGTTTGAGGTGGTTCCTTTCTTCGGCGCCTGCCCACAGCCCACCAGCACGGCCATGACGGCCAGAGCCCCAGCGCCCCAGATGATCGATGGCATGAATTCAATGGTAAACCGTGGCGCGGGCGGGCGTGACAGGGGCTATCAGCGCCGCCGGCGGTGCCATTCGCCGCCGCCGAGGCCGCCTACATCGATCACCACCGCCAGGATCAGGATCAGCAGGTAAACGCCGTTGAGCGGCAAATGCGAATTCACCAGCCAGGCATAAACGATGGTCGTGAGTGGAAGAAAAATAAACCCGAGCACCGGGATGATGAGGCCATGATAGGCGCGCTCGAGATAGTTCGAGAGCAGGAACATCAGCACCAGCACCACGCGGGGGAAGCCGAGGACCAACAGGAGCAGGAGACAGGCCATGACAGTTCTCAGTTCTCAGTTTTCAGTTGTTTGAGGTAGCGCTCGCGCGAGATGCGGATCAGATCGCAGGCTTCGGAGCGGCCGCGCCAGCCGCGCATTTCGGTGCGCTTGCCCTCCAGTTCCTTGTAGATCTCGAAGAAGTGCTCGATCTCACGGAGATTGTGGCGGAACACGTCGTCGATGGTGCGGATCTGGTCAAAGCGCGGGTTGCGGTTGGGCACGGCCAGCACCTTGCTGTCCGGTTCGTTCTGGTCCATCATGGCGAGCATGCCAACGGGGCGGACGGCAATCATGACGCCCGGAAAGCTCGGATCGTCGACCAGCGCCAGGACGTCCAGCGGGTCGCCATCCTCGGCGATGGTTCCGGGGATGAAGCCGTAGTCGCCGGGATAGTGCATGGGGGAATAGAGCGCGCGGTCGAGGCGGAAAACGCCGAGGGCCACATCGTATTCGTATTTATTGCTGGAGTTCTTGGGAATCTCGACGATCATGCGGACGATCTCGGGGCAGTCGGAGCCGGGATCGATGTCGCTCAAGCGCTCCACATTTGCTATGGTAGCAGCGCGTGCGCGGCCAGCACGATGCTAATTCCCACCAACGAGGCGATGATTTTCATGACGGTCCAGGTTTTGAGCGTCTGTGGCACGGTCATGCCGAAGTACTGATTTACCAGCCAGAAACCGGAATCGTTGACGTGCGAGTAGCCGACCCCGCCGACGCACAGCGCCAGGATGAGGATGTCGGGACTGTATCCGGGAATCCCTTTCACGATGGGCGCGACGATGCCGGCGGCCGTGATGATCGCCACGGTGGCCGAGCCCTGGGCGAGGCGCATGGCGGCGGCGATGAGGTAAGCGACCACCAGCGGCGAAACCGACGAGGCGATGAGCAGTTTGCCGGCGTAGGCGCCGACGCCGGAATCGACGATCACCTGCTTGAAGGCGCCGCCGCCGCCCATGATGCACAGCAGGGCGCCCATGGGCGCGAGCGATTCGGCGGCCATGCGGGCGGCCGCCGCGCGGGTCAGGCCGCGGCGCATCCCGAAAAAATACATGGCCACCAGGGCGGTGATGGTGAGCGCGGTGAAGGGGTGGCCGAAAAAGACGGCGGCGGAATGGAACGGCAGGTGGGCCAGGTTGGCGACCGTCGCGCCGAAGATGAGCAGCACGGGCAGGACCAGCAGCAACACCACGAAGGGCACGGCGGGCGGGGCAATCGTACCGGTGGGCGGAGGCTCGGGGGGCGCGGTCTCGGGGACGGGGACGTACATCCGGCGGGCGATCCAGGGACCGTAGATCAGTCCGGCGATCAGCGTCATGGGGAGGGCCACGGCGATGCCGTAGAGGATGGTGTGGCCGAGATCGCCGCCGAGGAGTTGCGCGGCGGCGGCGGGAGCGGGATGCGGCGGCACCAGGGAATGCGTGACGGTGAGCGCGGCCAGCATGGGAAGCGCATAGAAGAGCTGGGAGCGCTTGGTTTCGCGCGAGAGGCTCCAGACCAGCGGCCCCAGGATCACGACGCCGACTTCAAAGAAGATGGGCAGCCCCACCAAAAAGGCGGCGATGAGCAGCGCCCACGCGGCACGCTCCTTGCCGAAGCGCTCCAGCAGCCAGTCGGCGAGCGCGCGGCCGCCGCCGGAGTGTTCGAGAAACTGGCCGATCATGGCGCCGAGCCCGACGACGACGGCGATGAACCCGAGAGCATCGCCGAAACCGTTTTGGATGGATTTGAGAATGCGGTCGGGCTGCATGCCCGCCGCCAGCCCGAGCGCCATGCTGGCGATCAGCAGTGCCAGGAAGGCGTGGAGCTTCAGATAGAGGATCAGGAAAAGAAGAAGTGCGATGGAGAGAACGGTAATCAGGATGAGGTAATTCCCATTTGCCGGCATCGGTGGCACGGGCCTCCCGGCCCGTGTTCCCCCCATTTTATCCGGCTGATGACGCGAGCGAAGCGGGCCTCTGCTGCTTACCGGTGCGCGGTCGCCGTCGCAGCCACGGCCTTCTTGCCGTGATTCCTTTGCGGCCAGAATTCGCGCGCCGCATTGAAGCCGATATCGGCGGCGAGGGCGATGCCGCCGCTGGCGAATCCGGCGCCGATGCCGGCGGTGCTGGCGGGCTGGCACAGGCGCGAGATGAGGCCCGCGCCGAACCCGCCGAAAACTCTCGCGAAGGCCGGCGTGGTGCCCGGCTTCCTGGTGCGCGGAACGATGAAGGTGCGCCTGATGACGTACTTCACGCGTGTCCAGGTGATGCCGTGCAGGTTGGAGCGCTGGTAATGGAGGTTCTCATGCAGCCAGTAGGCCATGCCCGTCTCGATCCCCGCCTTGACCACATGCATGCCGTAGGCGGAGCCCAGGCGCTTGGCGAAACCAGCGCCTCCCTGTCCCCATTCGTACGGGCGATTGACCCCCTCGCCATAACTGGAGGAAACCGCCGCGCCGGCAAGGGCGCGCGCGCCCAGGAATCGGCGGCGAATCTGACGCAGCACGGAGCGGTGCGCAGGCTTCGGATGCTGGGCCTGGCTCGCCACGGTTCCGTCGGCCAGCGTGGTTCCGGCAGTGAGTACGATCGCACACGTGATAGCGAGGACTTTGCGCATACCAATCTCTCCTTACGCGTTGCACGGCGGTTGCCACCTAGCGGGCCGGCGGGAGCGGCGCTTCCGGTATCTTTTCGATCCGAACGCGCGCGATGCGGTTGCGGTCCATCTCGAGGACGGTGTAGCGGCGGCCCTGGAATTCGACGGATTCGCCGGAGCGCGGGATCTCGCCGAGGCGCAAGAGCAGGAAGCCGGCGAGGGTTTCGAAACCGGCGCCGCTGGGCACCACGATGCCGTATTCACCTTCGAGATCGCGGATGCGGGTGGCGCCGTCGACTTCCACCCGGGCGGTGTCGGCGGGCCGCGGCGCGGGCTTCTCGCCGCGCTCGGTTTCCATGCGGCCCACCACCTGTTCAACGACATCTTCCACCGTGACCATTCCCGCGATGGTTCCGAACTCGTCCACCACCATGGCCACGCGCGAGGGGGCGTGGCGAAACTCTTCGAACAGTTGCGCGACGGGCTTGGTCTCGGGCACGACCAGGTGCGGACGGAGGAGCGCGCGGACGTTGAAGGGGCGGCCGGGGCGCCCGGCGCGGTTCGCGCGGCGCTGCTCCTCCCACATCGGCAGCAGGTCGCGGTAGCGCAGGATGCCGATGGTCTTCTCGGGCGTGCGGTCGTAGACCGGCAGACGCGAGTGGCGCGTCTCGATGAAAACGCGCAGCACGTCGTCGAGCCCGGCGGCGGCGGAAACCGAGACGATGTCGTTGCGCGGCACCATGATCTCGCGCACCGCGATGGCGCCCAGATCGAGGACGCGGTGGATCATGTCCTCCTGGCTTTCGGGCAGGTACCCCAACCCGCGGCTGGAACTGACAATCAGCTTCAGTTCCTCCGCCGAGTGGCCTCCGGCATGCTGCTGGGCGCCCAGGCCGAGGCTGTGCGTGATGGCTTTCGCGGACCGCTCGATCATCAGCGTGAAGGCGATGGAAACGCGGTAGAACACCAGCAGCGGAGGCGCAACCAGAGCCGCCAGGCGATCGGCTTTGGCAATGGCCAGGTTCTTCGGCACTACTTCACCGAGCACCACGTGGCAGTAGCTGATGGCGAGGAAGGAAAGCACGAGCGCGATGCCGTGGAAGAGTTCCGCGGTGGGCGGCGCGATGACCGGATGGAACCACGAGATGAGGATGCCATAAACCGTGTCTTCGCCCGCCCAGCCGAGACCGAGGCTGGCGAGCGTCACGCCGACCTGGGTGACGGAGAGTAGCCGCCCGGGATTGGCGAGCAGGTTGAGCGCGGACTGCGCGCCGGCGTGTCCTTCGGCCGCCATCTGCCGCAGACGGGAATGGCGCACCGACAGCAGCGCCACTTCCGCCGCCGCGAAGAATCCGTTCACGGCGATGAGGAGTGCCACGATGAGAAGGCGAAATGCCGAATGACTCACGTTCCCGAGACAATTTTAGCGGAGATCTGAGTCACCGCAGAGCCACAGAGTGCACAGAGAAAGCACAGAGAACTTCTTTTGTTTTCTCCGTGAATCTCTGTGCTCTTCGTCCTCCGTGGTGAAGTCAGGCGCTAGAATGAACTTGTGCTCCACCGTCACATACTTCACAACGACGCAATCATCGAGGCCGCGGCGCCGGCGCTCTCGGCGGGGCAGGTCGGGCTGCTTTCGGGATGGGGCGTTTTCAGCACGCTGCGCGTCGCCGACGGCGTACTTTTCGCTTTCGAGCGCCATTGGGCGCGGATCACGCGCGACGCGGCGGCGTTCCACATCGAGCTGCCGCCGGATGCGGAGCGCCTGCGGCGCAAGCTGCTCGAACTGGTGGAAGCCAACCACGCGCGGAATTCCACGCTGCGCCTGGCCATCGTGCGCAACGGCGGCGGCATGTGGGCCAATCCGTCGCCCGCGCGCCCGAGCGACGTGATCGCGCTGACCGCGGACTCCAAAGAATGGGGTGAGGGCGTGAAGCTGGCGTACCAGGCTAACGCGCGGTACGCGGCCAGCCCGTTCGCCGGGACCAAGATCCTTTCGTGGTCCATGAACCTGACGTGGCTGGAATCGGCGCAGCGCCGCGGTTTCGACGAGGTCCTTCTGCTGAACGAACGCGGCGAGGTGTCGGAATGCACCTCGGCGAATATTTTCATCGCCACGGGCAACCGCGTTTCCACACCGCCGCTGAGTTCGGGTTGCCTACCGGGAATTACGCGCGAAGTTCTGCTGGGCGAAGTGCACGTGCCGGGGATCGAGATCGCGGAAAAGACGCTCGTACCCGCCGATCTCGAGCGCGCGGACGAGGTTTTCATTACCTCGACGACGCGCGATCTGCTGCCGGTCTTCGAGATCGAAGGCAAGCCGACAGGGCGGAACCCGCACGCGCGCCTGGCGCTACAGAAGGCGTTTTCCAGGTTCGTGGCGGATTACGTGGCGGCGCACAAGGAAGCGGCAGCCGCGCGGTAGACCAAAAAAATGGTTCCAAGTGATCCGATTCCCAGCATCGCTCCCCGCCGGCATGCACGGCACTGAGCTGCGAATCGAGGGGCGCTGAGCGTTTCGCCGTTTGACTCCCCGAGAGCCGTTTTTTTCCAGCCCCCGGATCATTGCTGCCCGGCACGCCGCAGCCTTTGCTGCTTCTCCTCGATTGGACCGGTCGCTCCGAACGGCCTTTCGCT
>JAJYLS010000099.1 GCA_021787555.1 Acidobacteriota bacterium
ACGTGAAATTCTCGCTCATGCTGGCCATCGGGCTGGTGGTGATGGTCATCTTTCTGTTCCTGCGCAATTTGTCGGCGACGATCATCCCGAGCATAGCGGTGCCGCTTTCGCTGGTGGGGACCTTCGGCGTGATGTACATGCTGGGCTACAGCCTGAACAATCTCACGCTCATGGCGCTAACCATCTCGACCGGCTTCGTGGTGGACGATGCCATCGTGATGATCGAAAACATCGCCCGCTATATCGAGCAGGGGGAGACGCCGGTGCGCGCGGCACTGCGGGGCGCCGAGCAGATCGGCTTCACCATCATTGCGTTGACGATCTCGCTGATGGCAGTGCTCATCCCGCTACTGTTCATGGGCGACATCGTGGGGCGGCTGTTCCGCGAATTCGCGGTCACGCTGGCGGTGACGATTCTGGTGTCGGCGGTTGTCTCGCTGACGCTGACGCCGATGATGAGCTCGAAGCTGCTGAAGCACAAGCCGGAATCGCAGCAGGGGCGGCTGTATCGAGCCTCCGAACGCGGCTTCGAGGCGGTGATCGCGCTGTACGGGCGGGTCCTGCGGTTCGTGTTGCGCTGGCAGACGGCCACGCTGCTGGTGGCGGCGGGCACGCTGGCGCTGACCTGCTACCAGTTCTACGCCATTCCCAAGGGCTTTTTCCCGATCCAGGACACCGGGGTGATTCAGGGCGTTTCGGAGGCCGCGCAGACGGTCTCCTTCCCGCAGATGTCGCTGCTCCAGCAGCAGCTCACCAAGGTAATCCTGACCGATCCCGCGGTGGAAAGCCTGTCGTCGTTCATCGGCATCGACGGCACCAACACTACTTTAAATAGCGGCCGCATCCTCATCAATCTGAAGTCTTTGCAGGAACGCAAAATGGATGCCGGCGCGGTCATTCGCCGGCTTCAGCCGAAGCTGGCGAAGGTGGCGGGGATCACCCTGTTTATGCAGCCGGTGCAGGACTTGAGCGTCGAGGACCGCGTCAGCCGCACGCAGTTCCAGTACACCCTGGAAGACCCAAATACGGCCGAATTGAACACCTACGCGCCCAAGATGCTGGCGGCGCTGAAGCAGCGTCCGGAACTGAGCGACGTAGCCAGCGACCAGGAGGTGGACGGCTTGCGGGCGATGCTGGCGTTCGACCGGGATACCGCCTCGCGGCTGGGGATCACGCCGTCGACCATCGATCAGACGCTCTACGACGCGTACGGGCAGCGCGAGGTATCGACCATTTTCACGCAGCTCAACCAATATCATGTAGTTCTTGAGGTTAAGCCGCATTTCCAGAAGAATCCAATAGATTTGCGCGATTTGTACATCCGCACCGGAAGTGGCGCCAGCGGAACGGCCCTGGGGATGGTCTCGGGCGGCTCTGCGTCGGGTGGGCTGGTGCCGAACGCGGCTAGCACGGCCGCGGCGGCGGCGGCCACCGCTCCGCCGACCACCGCCGGCGGCAATATCGCTTCGGCGGCGGTGTTTCCCACGGGCGGCCAGATACCGCTGAGCGCCTTCACGCACATGGAATTCATGGCGGCGCCCATCACGGTGAACCATCAGGGGCAGTTTCCGGTGGTGACGCTTTCGTTCAACCTGGCGCCGGAAGCATCGCTGGGCGACGCCGTGGCCGCGGTCAACCAGGTGAGGAAAGAAGTGGAACTGCCGCCGAGCGTGGAAGCCAGCTTTCAGGGCATGGCCAAGGCGTTTCAATCGTCGCTCTCGAACGAGGGCATGCTGATCCTGGCCGCGCTGGTGGCAGTGTATATCGTTCTCGGAGTGCTTTACGAGAGCTACATTCATCCGGCGACGATTCTCTCGACGCTGCCGTCGGCGAGCGTGGGTGCGCTGCTGGCGCTGAATCTCACCCACAACGATTTCAGCGTGATTTCGGTGATCGGGATCGTGCTGCTGATCGGCATCGTGGGGAAGAACGGCATCATGATGATCGATTTTGCGCTGGAGGCGGAGCGCAAAGAAGGCATGCCGCCCATCCAGGCGATTTACCAGGCGTGCCTGCTGCGCTTCCGGCCGATCATGATGACCACCATGGCGGCGCTGCTGGGCGCGGTGCCGCTGGCGCTGGGCTCGGGAACGGGCAGTGAACTGCGGCGGCCGCTGGGCATCACGATGATCGGCGGGCTGATCATCAGCCAGATGCTCACGCTGTTCACGACGCCAGTGATCTATCTGTTCTTCGAGCGGCTGGCGCGGGCCGTTTCACCGCGCAAGGCCGCCGACGAGGACTGGGACGCGGTTCCGGCCGAGTAGCGTATGAACCTTTCGGCGCCATTCGTTCGCAGGCCGGTGGCCACCACGCTGCTGAGCGTGGCGATTGCGCTGGCGGGCGCCGTCGCGTTCCGCGTGCTGCCGGTATCGCCGCTGCCGCAGGTGGATTTTCCGACGATCATGGTGAGCACCGGCCTGCCAGGCGCCAGTCCGGAGACCATGGCATCGTCGGTAGCGACGCCGCTCGAACGGCAATTCGCGCGCATTGCGGCCATTAGCGAGATGACATCGACGAGCACGCTGGGGGGATGCAGCATCACGCTACAATTCGACCTGAGCCGCGATATCAACGCGGCGGCACGCGACGTCCAGGCGGCCATTGCGGCGGCGCGCAGCTATCTGCCGGCCAACCTGCCGAACAATCCCAACTACCGCATATACAATCCAGCCGATTTCCCGATCTTCATGCTGGCGCTGACCTCGGACCTGCTGGATCAGGGGCAGATGTACGATATCGCCTCGACCGTGATGGCGCAAAAGCTGTCGCAGGTGCAGGGCGTGGGACAGGTGATCGTGGGCGGGAGCGCGCTGCCGGGCGTGCGCATCGAGCTGAATCCGCTGGCGTTGAACAAGTATGGCATCGGGCTGGAGCAGGTGCGGCAGGTTTTGGTCAGGGCCAACGCCAACTCGCCCAAGGGCTACTTTGCCGACGATCACCGGATGTACGAGATCGGTGCCAACGACCAGCTTTTCCACGCGATCGACTACAAACCGCTGCTGATCGCCTACCACAACGGTTCGGCGGTGCGGATCGGGGACGTGGGCGAAGCGGTGGATTCGACGGAGGACGTGCGCAACGCCGGCTACGCAAACGCCAAGCCGTCGGTGCTGCTGATTGTCTTCCGCCAGCCGGGGGCCAATATCATCGACACGGTGGACCGGCTGCGCGCCGAGATGCCGCAGCTTCAGGCCGATATTCCGGCGGCGATCAACATGCAGGTAGCCATGGACCAGACGCAGACCATCCGCGCCTCGGTACGCGAGGTGGAGCGCACCCTGATGCTTTCGGTGCTGCTGGTGGTGCTGGTGGTTTTCGTGTTCCTGAAGAGCCCGCGCAGCACCTTCATTCCCAGCGTGGCGGTTCCGGTCTCGCTGATCGGAACGTTCGGGGTGATGTACCTGTTCGGCTACAGCATAGACAATCTCTCGCTGATGGCGCTGACCATCTCGACAGGGTTCGTGGTGGACGACGCCATTGTGGTGATCGAGAACATCACGCGATACCTGGAACGCGGCATGGGACCGATCGCCGCGGCGCTCACCGGTGCGAAAGAGATCGGCTCGACGGTGCTCACCATGAGCCTTTCGCTGACCGCGGTATTCATCCCGCTGCTGCTGATGCAGGGGATCGTGGGCCGGCTGCTGCGGGAATTTGCGGTGACGCTTTCGGTGGCCATCCTGGTTTCGATGCTGGTTTCGCTCACCGCCACGCCCATGATGTGCGGCCACCTGCTGAAGACGCACCAATCGCATGGCCGCATATACCGCGCGGTGGAGGACGGGTTCAACTGGGTCGTCGGCGTTTATGGCAAGCTGCTGGCGGTGGTGCTGCGCCACTCGTTCGTGACGCTGCTGGTTTTGCTGGCCACGATCGGGCTGAATGTGTACCTGTTCGTGAGGGTTCCCAAAGGATTTTTCCCGGAGCAGGATAACGGGCGCCTGTCCGGCCAGATTCTGGCGGACCAGGACAGCTCGTTCCAATCGATGGACAAGATCCTGCGGCGGATGGAAAGGATCGTAGCAGCCGACCCGGCGGTGACGACCGCGATCGGTTTCACCGGCGGCGGGGGCGGCCACAGCGGCGCCTCCCAGATGAACCAGGGGCGCATGTTCATCGCGCTCAAACCGCTCGAAGAGCGCAAGCTCCCGGCAAACCTGGTGATGCAGCGGCTGCGGCCCAAACTGGCCAAGGTGCCGGGCGCCACCCTCTACTTGCAGGCCAACCAGGACCTGCGCGTCGGTGGCAGAAACAGCGCGGCACTGTACCAGTTCACCATGCGGGGAGATAACGTCGAGGACCTGCTCCGATACGCGCCGGCCATGTTCGAAGAACTGAAGAAAATCCCGATCATCGTAGACGTGAACACCGACCAGCAGGACCGCGGACTGCAATCCATGGTGACCTATGACCGCGACACTGCGGCGCGCTTCGGCATCTCGCCGCAGTTGATCGATAACGTCCTGTACGACGCCTTCGGCCAGCGGCAGGTCTCGACCATGTACACGGCCCTGAACCAATATCACATAGTGATGGAGGTTGCGCCGCCTTTCTGGCAGAATCCAGAGATCTTACGCGACATCTACGTACGTTCGCCGCGAGGCGGGGAGGTGCCCTTGTCGGCGATTGCGCACTTCGCGCCGGCGGTGGCGCCGCTCTCGGTGAACCACCAGGGCCTGTTCCCCGCGGTGACGATCTCGTTCAATCTCCAGCCGGGCGTGGCCTTGGGCGACGCGGTGGACGCCATCGAGAACGCGGCACAGAAGGTGGGCTTGCCGCGCACCATCGAGACCGGGTTTGCCGGAACGGCGCAAGCGTACCAGAGCTCGTTGGGCAGCGAGCCGTACCTGATTGCGGCGGCATTGGCGGCGGTTTACCTGATGCTCGGGATTTTGTACGAAAGCTATATCCACCCGGTGACGATTCTCTCTACCCTGCCCTCGGCGGGCGTGGGCGCGTTGCTGGCTTTGCTGCTGACGCACACGGACCTGAGCGTGATCGCCATGATCGGAATTATTCTGCTGATCGGGCTGGTGAAGAAGAACGGAATTCTGATCGTGGATTTCGCGCTGGCCGCCGAGCGCCTCGAGAACAAGAGCCCGCGGGACGCGATTTTCGAGGCCAGCCTGCTGCGCTTCCGGCCGATCCTGATGACGACCTTCGCGGCCATGCTGGGGGCGCTGCCGCTCGCACTGGGCACGGGCACGGGCTCGGAGCTGCGCCGGCCGCTGGGGATCACGATTATCGGCGGATTGATTATGAGCCAGGCACTGACGCTGTTCACCACTCCGGTGGTGTACTTGTATTTCGACCGGTTCCAGCACTGGTGGGAGCGCGTGCGGCGCGGGAGCCGGCGGCCGGCCGAGGCGGAGGCGGAAGCATGAGGAAACAGGGGCTGGGGAATGGTGGCGCGCTGGCGCGCGCGGCCTTTTTAGCAGCGGCGCTCTGCCTGGCGGGGTGCGTGCACGCTCCGGTTTACCACGTGCCGGCGACGGCTGTTTCGAACTCGTTCAAAGAGCAGCCGCCGGACGGCTGGAAGCACGCGCAGCCGAGCGATGGCACGCTGCGCGGGAACTGGTGGGAGATTTTCGGCGATCCGGCGCTCAATAGGCTCGAAGAGCAGGTGAGCGTCTCGAACCAGAACATCAAGCAGGCCGAGGCGAATTTCCGGGCGGCGGAGGCGGCGGCGCGCGTGGCGCGGTCGGCTCTGTTTCCGCTGGTGACGGGCTCGATGCCGATCAACGGGTCGCAAGTGTCCTCGCGGCTGAGCCAGTTCGTGCACACCCCGGCACCGGTGGGGACCTACGAGATCCCGATCAACGCTTCCTACACGGCGGACCTGTGGGGCAGCATCCATCGCGCGGTGACCGCCAGCGCCATCGGTGCGCAGGTGAGCGAGGCGCAGCTTGAGAGTGCGCGCCTGGTCTATCAGGCGGACCTGGCGTTGTACTATTTCCAATTGCACGGGCTGGACGCGGACGAGGTGCTGCTGCGGCAGACGTTGGATTCTTATAGCGAATACCTGGTGCTTACGCGGAACCGTTTCCGAGGCGGGGTGGCTTCGGACGCCGACGTGGCACAGGCCGAAACGCAGCTCTACACCACGCAATCCGCGCTGGTGGATCTGGGCGTGCAAAGGGCGCAACTGGAGCACGCCATCGCAATGCTGATCGGCAAACCGCCGGCGCAGTTTTCGCTTCCCCACGCGCCGATCCAGGTGGGACCGCCGTCGATTCCGGTGGGCGTGCCGTCGGAACTGCTGGAGCGGCGGCCGGACATCGCGCAAGCGGAGCGGCAGGCGGCGGCGGCCAACTTGCAAATCGGGATTGCCAAGGCAGCCTTCTTCCCTGCCCTGACGCTTTCGGCGGAAGCGGGCGTGGAATCCACCAGCTTCGTGAACTGGATTACCTGGCCGAGCCGGTTCTGGGCGGTCGGGCCGCAATTCGCGCAGATCCTGTTCGACGCGGGAAGACGCAACGCGCAGGTTGTGGAAGCGCAGGCGAGCTACGACGCGACCGCGGCGAACTACCGCCAGACGGTGTTGACCGCGTTCCAGCAGGTAGAGGACAATCTGGCGGCGCTGCGGGTCCTGCAAAACGAGGCCGGGACCCTGGACCGGGCGGTGAGCTCGGCCCAGCGCGCGCTGACGGTTTCGACCGCGCAATACAAGGCGGGCACGGTCAGCTACCTGCAAGTGATCACGTCGCAGACCATCGCGCTGCAGGACGAGCGCTCGGCGGTGGATTTGCGGACCCGCCGCATGACCGCCAGCGTGCTGCTGATCGAGGCGCTGGGCGGCGGTTGGAACGCGGCGCAGCTTCCCAACACCCGGCAGGTGGTCTCACAGCCGTAGGCGGCGGGCGACGGCAAGCGCGAGGATCGCCATGAGCAAGCCGGCCATCGCATCGGCCAGGTAATGATAGCGGCCGTAGACGGTGGCCGTGGCAATCAGCACCGCCATGACGAGGAGCGCGCGGACCACCCATTTGGGCCGCGGCATCGCGCGCCACACGCCGAATGCTGCGGAAAAGGCTCCGGCCACATGAGCGCTGGGGAAAACACTGGTGTGGATGCCACAGAGGCTTAACATCCACCAATTGAATTGCCGGAAGACCGTGTTGTAGGCCGGGAAATCCTGCCCGAAAAAGACTGTACGCGGCGGCTCCGAAGGCCAGAAGGGAAACTGCGCGTAGCACAGCAGAACCCCGAGCGCGAAAACGAAGAGGAAGCGGTCCACCTGGGCGCGGCGGCCGTACACGTACAACATGGCGACGGAAAACGGCGCCAGCGTGTAGACCAGCGCATAGGAAATTTCGAGGATTCCAGGGAGCAGAGGGCCGAAAGCTTCAATGGCCGCTTTGAGCCCGCCGTGCAAGACCGCACTGTCCCAGACCACCCAATGCGCTTCCAGCGCGTGTCCGTGGTGCGGCATGGCGAACCAGCCCATCTCGCGATAGGCGAGCAGCATCAAGGCGAGCGGCAGCCAGTCGCGGGCCACGCTGAGCGCCAGGATGGGCTTGACTGAGGCGAAGCGGATGAGCACGGCGTAGCCCAGGACAATGGCGAGGTTCACAATAACAGTGCGGGCCTGGACCTGCGGCGCGACCGGCAGAATGAGCGCCAGCGCGGCGGCATAGATCATGAAGCCGGCAATCACCCACTCCGAACGGCGGACGGAGGCGGCCAAGGAGATCCGCTCGCGCTTCTGAATGGCGATTCCAAAAGGATGCCGGGCTACATTGGCTGTGGACACGGGCCTACTCCTCGCCTCCGGGGAGCGCCACGGGAGTGGGGCGGCACGCGGTGAGGACTCCCGGATGCTCAGGCAAGCCCTGAACGGCCTTGCGCGTCTGGCGGAGGGTGGTGGTTAAGGAATTGATCGACAGGTGGTTGATGACGGGGTTCACCAACCAGCGGAGGGAAGCCGGAACATCGCGCGTCAGAGCCATGGCCTCGATTTCCAAATATACTCCTCCATCCCGCTCCTGGTAACGGGTAATGCTGTGGAGCCTCCAGAGGAAGCCGTTTCCCTCATCGGCGGGCAGGAAGTGCTCGGCGGTCTGACCGTAGCCCTGAATCTCCCGCACGCGAGTGGTGTCGGCGATGTCGTACCCGCGGCGGCCCTCTAGGAAGTCGCGGGCTACGTACTGGCCCTCGATGGCGGCATTGACGAACAGGACTTTGTGCTGCCAGATCATGGAGAACTCTTGGCCGGAGTCGGTGCAGGCCAGCAGCCTGGAGTCGGCGACCACGGGTTTGTAGATTTCCTTGTACCCGCTATAATCGTGGACCACGGCAAGCAGGTCTTCGAGGGTCGCGTTGGGGATGAAGATCGCTCCGATCCAGTCGTGAATGAGACCGTTCGGAACGGGGTGAATGCCCTTCCCGGAGGTGCCCTCTGGGCCGGGCGCCACGACGATCTGGCCGCGCCGCAGGCGGTCGCGGAGGCCGGAGACCTCATCCATCCAAAGAAACGGCACATGACCGTCGAGACGGGCCTGCATGCGCCCATCGGCTTGACGAACGTAATCATTCCATGCGCTCAGCGTGGCGGGCTGCAACTCGATGGCCCTTAAGGTTAGACTCCCGGGGAATACAGTGGCTAGCAAGGCAAGGCCAAAAGATAATTTCACGACGTGCATAAACCGGCTCCTGACTGAACCGTGCTGAAAAAGGGCATGTGGGCCGCCACCAGGCCGCGGCGCGCATGTGATTGGCGCATCGACGGTTAGGGGTTTGCCGCAGGGACGTGCCAAATGGCGGTTGCCGAAATACCGGCAGATTGCCGATGCTTCGGCAGCGGGCAGGGGGTGATCGCGGCGCAAGTCCCCGGATTCCAAGGCGATATCTGCGAAATTGGGAACGGCGGCCAACCTGCAACGACCGCAGTGATGCGACGGACGGAGGTTTGGATTTTGATTCTCGCTGGCATGGTGGGGCTAACCTCCGCCCGCGCCGAGAGTGCCGATCGCGATGCGGGAGCGGCGCTTGCCCGCTATGTCGCGACGGGGGCTTCACAAAGCCGCGAATGGGCCACTGAGGCGGTCAATATCGAGGCGTCTATCCCAAGGCTGGCTAAGCAGGGCAGCTTACGGGCGATCCGGCGCCTCCTTCCTTTCGGCAAGCCCGAATACCAGGTGCTGCAAATTAACGGCGATGAGATGGTGCGGCATCAGGTGATTGCGCGCTACCTTTCGGCCGAAGGGGGAGCGGAAGCTTTGCCCGAGCAGTCGGTGGCGATCACGCCGGCGAATTACCGGTTCCGATACCGGGGCCGGGCGACCGAGGGGGGCGGAGCGGACGCGTACATCTTCGACATCACGCCGCACAAGAAGCGAGCGGGGCTGATCCGCGGACAGTTGTGGGTCGACGCCGCTTCCGGCATGGCAGTGCGGCTCACCGGCTACCTGGTGAAGCGGCCTTCCATCTTCGTGCGGCGCATCAACATCACGCGCGATACCTACCTCCAGAGCGGGACGGCCTACGCGCGCATCACCCAGGTGGCCATCGACACGCGCCTGGTTGGCCGCGCGGATCTGACCGTTACGGAGTGGCCGTACTCAGGGCCATCCTTGGGGACATCCGCCGCGGAAGGCGCTGCCGAGGGTCCGGCAATTCACTGAAGCTCTACGTGCGTGCGCGGCTTGCGGATGCCCAGCTTGCCCATGCGGAACTGGAGCGTGGTTCGTTTCAAGCCGAGGAGCGCGGCGGCGCCTCGCGGGCCGCTGATCACCCAATCGGCGGCGTTGAGCGCGTCCAGGATGGCGCGGCGCTCGGCCTCCTCCAGGGTCTGCTGCCGGGTGGGCGAGGTCCCGACCGCCTCGGCGTGAAGATCGCCGAGCGGCACCTTGAGCACCGGACCGGGGGACAGAATCACGGCGCGCTCGATGAGGTTCTGCAATTCGCGAATATTGCCGGGCCAGGGATAGCTCTGAAGCACGTTCATGCTCTCCGAGGGAATCGTATCGATGGTCTTATTCATGCGCCGGGAGAACTGGTGCACGAAATGGCGGACCAGCAGAGGGACGTCGTCGCGGCGCTCGCGCAGCGGCGGCACGTGGATGGGAAAAACCTCCAGGCGGTAATAAAGATCCATGCGAAACTTCTGCTCGCGCACCATGGCCGCGAGGTCGCGATTGGTAGAGGCGATGAGGCGCGCATCCGTGCGCAGCGTGCGCGAACTGCCCAGGCGCTCGAACTCGCGCTCCTGCAAAACGCGCAGCAGCTTGGGCTGGAGATCCAGCGGAATTTCCCCGATCTCGTCGAGGAAGACGGTGCCCTTGCTGGCCAACTCGAACCGCCCGATGCGCTGCGCGATGGCGCCGGTGAAAGCGCCCTTTTCGTGCCCGAACATCTCGCTTTCCAGCAGGCCCGTGGGAATGGCGGCGCAATTCAGTTTGACGAAAGCGCTCTTGCCGCGCCCGCTGAGATCGTGGATGGCGCGGGCCACCAATTCCTTCCCCACGCCCGTTTCGCCGTAGATGAGCACGGTGGAATCGGTGGGGGCCACGGTTTCGACCTGCCGCAGGACCTTCTGGAGCGCCGCGCTGCGGCCCACGATTTTGTCGAAATTCATCTGGCTGCGGATTTCGTCTTCCAGGTAGAGCTTCTCCTGGGCCAGCTTGTCCTTGAGTTCGGCAATTTCGCGATAGGCCAGGGCGTTTTCCACGGCCAGCGCCACCTGCGCAGCCACCTGGCGAAGGAAATCGACCTCCTCGGCGGTGAACGGTTCGTCGCGCAGGCGGCCGAGGCACAGGACGCCCAGGGTACGGTTGCGGCTCACCAGGGGCACGTCGCAGAGCGCCTGGAAGCCTTCGGCCACGGCCAGGTTGCTCGAATCGAGAGTGGCCAGGGCGCGCGCATCGAGGGCCGCCGGTTCACCCATCCGAAAGACACGCTGGGTCGGCCCTTCGATCCCCTGAACGTTGCCTTCCTCGCGAATGAGCCCGCGGCCTTCCGGGAAATCCACCGCATGGATGCGCAGCAGGTGGTCGTTCGGGTCGGGCAAAGCGACGCCCACCGAGTCGCAGTTCATCACGTGGCGGACGCTGGCGGAGATGGCCCGCAGCAGATGGCGAAGCTCCAGGTTGGAGATGATCGCGTTATTGAGTTCCAGAAGGAGCTTCAGTCGTTCGTTATTGCCGCGCAGGTCGAAGGACGGCACTGGCTGATCCATCACATGAGAAGGATGCAATTTCGGGCGATTGGTGGCAGGAAAAGCTGTCAGCTCTCAGCTATTTCTTTTCGGAAATCTCGGAGACCGGGCCATCCACGTCTTCCAACCGCAGGATGAAGCGCTTACGGGAATCCAGTTTGGATTCGGGGGCTTCGAAGCGCGCGGCCAGCATGCGGTCCTTGGTGGTATGAGGACGGATCTTATCGTTCATGAGGATAGTCGAATTGTACTTCTCGCCGAGCATGGGGATGCCCTGGAACACACGCGCGGCATCCACGTCCGAGACGGACTGGCCTTCGGCCTGATTGCCGGAGGGATCTTCGAGGAGCAGGGTGGCCGTGCGGACCACGAAGGTCACGTTGGAGGAATTAGACACGCGGAAATCGATGATGCCCACGGAGCTGTTTTCGTCGAGCGGGGCGGTGCGGACTTTGAGAATTTTCCCGTCCAGCACGAGGTGCGCCCCGCGCTGCACATAAAAGATGGCGCCGACGGCAATCGCCACGCACATCAGCCCGATGCCCCAGGCAATAGCAAGAGTTTTGCTCATGACAACTCACCCACGATGCGCATGATCTCGGCCATGGATTTATTCGCGGCGGCAATCAGCGTGCCGTCGAAGATGTGGGTCTCCAGCCCGATCTTGCCTTTGTAATTGTCCTTTTCAAGGGCCTGCATGATGGTCTTCCAATCTTCTTTTTCCGGGCTCTCCGGCATCACGCCCTTGGCCTTCACCTGGATGTTCATAATGCGTTTCTTGGGCAGCGCATCGTAGCCCTCGGGGTAGGTCTTTTCGAGCAGATGGGCGTTATACGGGTCCCAGTTGGTGCCCACCCATTTGGAAGGAATGAGCCGCAGGACCGCGGCGGTTTCGGCCGCGGTGGCCACGTTTTGCGACTGCTCGTTTTCGATAAGCAGGTGGATTTCTTCCTTTTCCGCCAGAACGGCCATTTCGCCGATGGTTTCGGCGATGCGCTGGTACATGTCCGGGGGATTGGCGATGCGAGTGCCGGTGAAGACGCGCAGCTTATCGCAGCCCATGATCTGTGCGCAGCGGATGCCCTTGAGGAGCAGGTCGCGGCGGCCGTCCCAGCGGGCTTGGTCCGCAGCCATGCGTTTTTCGTGCGCGGCGGGCGATTCCGGGCGCCGTCGCACCGGGACCGTGCCGGGCCAGGGGAACTTCATCAGGCTGGTGTTGATGAATGAAACCTTGAGGCCTTCGGCGGCGAAGCGTTGGGCATCGGCCTTGATCTCCAGCTCCGAGAGCATGAAATATTCCTTGCGCACGCCCGGAGGATTGCGGATCTCGAGGAACTGAAGCCCGTACCGGTGGGCAAAGGCGATGGACTCTTCCCTCGTCTTGCCTATTTCATCGGTGATGGCGCTGATCGAGGACCGGGTGATCCGGGTTCGCGCCCAAAGCGTCGTGGCGCATCCCGCGCCGGCGGCAAGCAATTCGCGCCTGGTCATAACGAACATTGTAAGCTAGAGAAGTCAGGAGACAGAAGTCAGGAGTCAGAATGGCGCGGACGCCGGCTTATTCTGACTCCTGGCTCCTCACTCCTGACTGCTGATCGCTATGGAATGGACAAGCAGCACGGGGCGCAAGATTCTCTTGCAGGAAGGCGATATCACGTGCGCCGAGGCGGATGCCATCGTCAATGCCGCCAATTCCGCGCTGGCGGGCGGCGGCGGGGTGGATGGCGCGATTCACCGGGCCGGCGGTCCCGAAATCATGCGCGAGTTGGACGGCATCCGTGCGAAAACCGGCGGCTGCCCGACCGGCAGCGCGGTGGCCACCGGCGCCGGCAGGCTAAGAGCGCGGTACGTGTTTCACGCGGTCGGGCCGGTGTATCGCGACGGGCGCCGCGGCGAACCCGAACTGCTCGCGGCCTGCCATCGCAAGTGCCTGGAAATGGCCGAGGAAAAGGGCGCCTCCACCATAGCGTTTCCGGCCATTAGCACGGGCGTGTACGGATATCCAGTGGAGGAGGCGGCGGAAATCGCCATCCGCGAAGCCAAAGCCCACCTGGAGCGGCCGGATGTCAAGCTCCAGGAGATAACCTTCGTCCTGTTCGGACGGCACGCGCACGGCGCTTACGCCGCCGCACTGAAGCGCTGAAGAAATCTGGCGCGCCACGGTATCAAACCGGACCGAACCGCGAATCCGAAAACACTGCCGGCGCGCCTATACAAGTAGAAGAAGGTGTAAGGCCATGGTATGGAACCATAGCGGCGCGGCGGGTTTCTGGGGATGGATCGTCTCCGGTCTGGTGAGCGGATTCCTGATCGAGCTGTTCGCGTCGCCGATCTTCCATGCCAGTTCGCGGCCCGTGCGCCACGAGCCGCACCCGCGCCCAATATAGCGCCCACGCGGCATTCCGCCCCTGCCTCGGAGTGGCAATCCTTCCTCCCTGGTGTGTCACTCTAAGGTAGAGGCGGACATGCGGAACTTCGACAGCCTATCCGAACGCGAGATCCTGGCCCTGGCCATTTCGTTGGAAGAGGAAGACGAGCGGGTCTACGCGGATTATGCCGAGGGCTTACGCGAGAATTTCCCGGGGTCGGCCGCGGTCTTCGACAGCATGCGGGCGGAAGAATCCAACCACCGCCGCAGGCTGATTCAGCTTTACCAGCAGCGATTCGGCGATCACATTCCACTCATCCGGCGGCAGGACGTGAAGGGCTTCGTGACGCGCAAGCCGGTGTGGCTGACACGCCCGCTGGGCCTGGCGATGGTGCGCGAGCAGGTGGGGCCCATGGAGGCCGAGATCCGGCGTTTCTACGAGTACGCGGCGGCGCGGGCCACCGATCCCGGCACGCGCCAGTTGCTCGACGACCTGGCGCAGGAAGAGCGGAACCACGAGCATCGCGCGGGCGACCTGGAGAAACTCAGGGTGGATGAAGGCGTCCAGGAAGAGGAAGAAAAAGTGCAGCGCCGGCTGTTCGTGCTTCAGATCGTGCAGCCGGGGCTCGCGGGGCTGATGGATGGATCGGTTTCGACGCTGGCGCCGGTGTTCGCCGCGGCATTCGCCACGCACAGCAGCCGCGACGCCTTTGCCGTGGGCTTGGCGGCGTCCGTGGGCGCGGGCATCAGCATGGGATTCGCCGAGGCGCTTTCCGACGATGGCAGCCTCACCGGCCGCGGGCACCCCTGGGTGCGCGGCGTGATCTGCGGATTGATGACGGCGCTGGGCGGCATCGGCCACACGATGCCGTTTCTGATTGGTAGTTTCCATGCGGCGCTGGTGGCCGCGGTGATCGTGGTGCTGGTCGAACTGGGCTTGATCTCCTGGATTCGCCACCGCTACATGGAGACGCCGCCGCTCTCGGCGGCCTTGCAGGTGGGGCTGGGCGGCGTGCTCGTGTTTGCGGCGGGCGTGCTGATCGGAAGCTCGTAGCGCGGCCTTTTTGGCCGCCATGCCGGCATTCCCTCTATTTCCGGCCGGGCGTGAGCGTATACAGCGCCCGCTGCGCCGACGGATGCGCCACCCCCAGCGAAACATCGCCGCGCACTCCGTTCTTCAATCCATCGCTGGGCAGCGGCGTGGTCTGCTCAATCGTGAGCGCATCATCCGTCAGCCGGACCGTGCGTTTCCAGTTTTTCCCTCTGAATTCGAGGCTGTCGCGACTGGCCCGAATATTCACCGGACCCGTGGCGGCGAAAACGCCGGCCTCCGGCAGAAAATTCACATTGCCGTCCTTCCAGCACAGCTCTATCCACCGGCCGCCATCCTGCGAGGAAAAAACCGCGCGCACCTTCTGCGATTCGAGAACCCATTCGCGGGAGCCGCCGCCGTCGAGGTCGGCCGACCAGGCGACGGTCTGGCCGCGCGGCAGGAGCAGGATGCGCATCGGCAGGTCGAGCGTTGCGCCTCCGGCCTCGCTCGCCGCCAAATGCAAATGCCCATCGAGCAACCCTGAGGCTCCCTCGCGGCCGAAGACCCGGAATGAGAACCGGCGCTCGGCCACGGCGCCGACGACGATCTCGCTCTTCGCCGGAAAGAACTCGAGCCCATCGCCCGAGGCCGCGAGGCGGTAGGTTTCGATGCGCGGCGCGTTGTTGCGAATCGAGATCTCCACGTCCGTGCCGGTCTTGGGATCGATCGGAATAATCGGCGGATCGGGGGTCAGCTCGGTATGGGAGCCGAAATGGAGGTTCATCGCATCCATGGGGCGGATGGAGACGGGCCGCAGAAGTTGCACGTGGGCGCGCCCCATGGGCATGCCATCGGCCTCGATCGCCAGGTCGGCCCAGTCGCCGTGCAGCGCCGTGGCGGGCACGTTGACGTCGTACTCGATCTGGTTCGGCGAAGTCGGCACCGGTGTGGCGGTGAAGCCCGGCGGCAGGCGCAGGCGCGAGCGCGCGGCCACCTCGGGAGAAGAGTATTCGGTCGCCACCGGATTGGTCTGGCCGATGATGAGCCGGTGGGCCTCGTCGAAAAACGCCGACGTATCCGGCTCTTCGATGGCGATGCCCACGCGCACGTGATGGTCGAGGTCCTCGCCGGCGGGAATCTTCAGGCGCGCGCGCAGCGCCTTGTCGTCCCAATCGAATTCCGTGAGCCGGCCTTTGGCGAGGTAGGGACCGACGGGTTTCCGCGCCAGTTGCAGCACCACTTCGCCCTCCTGCGGCGCGGCGAATTCCATGGCCAGAATGCCGTTCTCGAACTCGATGTCGAGCAACTCGGCGGTGGCGTAAATGATGTGCTCGGCGCCGGCGAAATTCGTGCACGCGTGGCAGAGAGCATCGGGACGGATAGAGACATCAAGCGGCAGCCACAACGATTCACCGGGCGGGACGGTAACGCCGGGAATGGTCGTGGCATGCCGGTTAGCCGGTGCGGCCACGCGCAGGTCGCCCTGGAAAGGCTGCGCGCCGCGGTTGGTGACGCTGACGGCGGAAGCGGCGGGCGAGGTCACTTCGATCATCGAGAGGCCGTGCGGAAGCTTTCCACCCGGAGGCTTGGGCAGCGCGGCGCGGGTGACGGTGGCAAGCAGCGGCGTCCAGTTCCGCAGGAGTGCGGCATCGCGGCGCAGCGCGGCCACCGCGGGCTGCTCGTCCCCGCTCAGCCGCACGGCGCCCTTGAGCAGCGGCACGGTGGGATCGGCCGACCATCCGGGCGGATAGAGTTGGTCCTCCACGCCGACCCACAGCAGCGACCCGGCGCCGGTGGCGATCGTCTCCCGGCTGCGCGCCAGAGCGCCGGAGTCCAGAGCCGATAGCCGCACAATGGGCGCGGGCGGCTCGGGGGCGATGGTCAGGCCGCGGCCTTCCACGTACAGAATCGGACCGCCGTGGCTGGCGGCCTGCGGCCCTAGCAAGGCATCCAGCCGCCGGAGCCAGACGCGCCGCGCTTCGGCGCCGGCCCCCCGCGGTACGCCGTCGTTCAGCCACCCCGGCACCGGCGGCAGAGGCCGCACCCAGGCGTGCAGCTCCAGGCGCTTCAGAATGTGGACGAATCCTTCGAGGTCGCGGCGCGGGCTGGTGCGGCCGGTGAAATCGAAATCGCCTGAATCGAGCTGGTGCCAGTTCCATGGAATGGAAAACTCGATGGTGCGGATGCCGATGTTCTTCAGCCAAACCAGTTCGCGCTCCCAGTGCGCGCGCGGATAGAGGTAGTAGGGAAACTCGACCGCCTGCACGAACTCGGGGCGCGGCGCAGTGGCGGGTGAAGGCATGCAAGGCGCCGCCAATGCCAGAACGAAGATGCCGATGCGGGTCAGAATTTCTTAGCCTTTCGCACGCGGTAATCTTCCGTCACGCGAACGGTGACCACCGTGCACATTTCGTACAGGCGCGAGCGGGCGCGTTCGCCGATCTGCTCGGCCAGAGTGCGCCGCGCGCGCAGCTTGCCGAAATCGTCCTTCTCCATCATGCGGCCGTCGGCATCGGGATCGGGGAGATTGGTGGTGGCGATGAGCGGCTTCTTGTTATTGCAGCGGTAGGTGATGATCGAGGTGATGGTGTCCTGCACCCATTCGATAGTGCGCTGTGCGCCGAGATCGTCGAGCAGCAGCACGTCAGCTTCGAGCGCGTTCTGGTAGGCCATCCGGTCGGCGCTGTTGGAGGCGGGGTCGAAGCCGGCGCGGATCCGGTCGAACAGGTTCTGATAGTCGCAGAAAAGGCAGTCGAAACCCTTCTCCGCGATTTTCCGCAGCGCGGCGACCGCCAGGTGCGTCTTGCCGGTGCCCGGCTCGCCGATCAGCAGCAGGCCGGGCCGCGATTCGTTGGGGAATTCGCGGGCAAAATTGTTCACCGCGATGTAGACGTTGCTCAACTGGCGGTGGGCGATGGGGTTGTCCGAGGCGCGCACGTTGAAGTTCTCAAAGGAGGCGTGGCGGTAGAGCGGCAGATCG
>JAJYLS010000100.1:0-9308 GCA_021787555.1 Acidobacteriota bacterium
GCGCCCCGGCGACAGGGTGGCAGTGGTGTCGGATCCAGTGTCCGGCTCGCCGCTGCGCTACGCGCGCTCGATTCGCGTCACCGAAGCCGCGGTGCCGCCGCACATGAGCCGCACGCATCCGGACCCGTGGGCCGAGGCCGACCGCGACATTATCGACGATCCCTGGTTTTCTCCGCGGGGCAACCTGACGTTCTCCGGCGTGGTGTTCCGGGTGACGCCGGAGCACGTCGTCCTGCACACGCGCACCGGCGACGAGACCATCCTGCTGCGCTCCGATACGCGCTTCCTGGAGAACGGGGACAGGGTGGACGCGGCCTCGCTCAAGCCTAACCTGCGCGTTTTCATCCGCGCCGGCAAAGACCTTTACAACGAGGTCGAGGCGTACCAAGTGATCTGGGGCGAAATGGTGGGGCCGAAGTAGGGAGAGCCGGGACCTTATTCCACCACGCGGGGCGCCTTGTAGCCGGCCTTGGCGATGATCTGGTACTTGATGGGCTTGCCCTTTTCGTTCTTCACCGCCAGCGGCTGGTTGGTGGCCGGGTTCACCAGCTCGACCTTGATCTTGCGGAAGGTGCCGTCGTGCTTGGTGTTGCTTGGAGCATAGGTGATCACGTACTGGTTCCGCAGCGCCACTTGAATCTGCTGGAAGATTCCCGGGAATTCGCCCTCGAAACGCGGGAAGAAGGCCATTCCGCCGGTTTCCTTGGCGAAGGTGCGGAGCTGGTTGTCCGCCTGCAAGAAATCCATCCGCTGGATGGGTCCCATCATGCCGTAGGCGTCCATCAGTTCGCGCAGCGTCTGCATCAGCCCGATGGCGTAGACGGGCACGCCCGCTTCCTGGAGGTTCTTGCGGGTCTGGTCGTAGGTCAGCTTGCTGAAGGTGTCGATGCCAGAACTGATCAGCAGAACGGCCTTGCGCCCCTGGATGCCCGACATGCGGTCCGCGGTGTCGGTTACCGCATCGAACAGGTTGGCTTCCGAGAACGCCGGAATTTGCAGCCGGTTGAGCGCCTCCTGCGTCTTCGAGCGGTCGGTGGTGAAATCCGTCAGGATTTCCGGCCGCAGATCGTACGCCACCACGGCCACGTAATCGTTGGGTTGCAGGGTGCTGGCGAAGCCCCACGCCAGTTCCAGCGTCTGATACCACGCCGGCCCCCAGAACTGCTGGAAGCGGTTGCTGAACTCGATCACCATGGCGAGCGTCAGCGGCGCCACTCCCGGCTCGACCTTGATGATCTTCTGCGGCACGTCGTCTTCGAGCACACGGAAATTGCCCGCAGGAATCCCGGGGATGAAATGCCCACGGCCGTCCGTCACCGCGGCATCCACCGTCACCATGTCGACTTCGCTCTTGTAAGTCGGCAGGTTGGACGTATCGATCTTGTCTTTCCGGTTGTACTGCGATGGGATCTTCGGAAGGTTGCCGCCGGTACTATCGCCGGTTGTGTTGGTGTTGGCGTTGGGGTTGCGGGGCTTGGACACGGTTTCACTGGGATTGCCCTTCGGCCCTTGCTCCTGGGCCAGCATCAGGCCGGCCAGCGCCACCACTGAGCCCGCGCACAGAATCCAGATCTTCGGCGATTGCATAACGTCTACTCTGCCGTAACTATAGCAAAAGACGCACCCGCCGGAGGGGCCGTTGCGTCTGATATCGTGGAAGCTTGGCCGTGATCACGCGCGAAGAAGCTCTCGACCTGTTCCGCTCCGACGACCTCATCGGCATCGGCATGGAGGCCGACGCCGTACGCCGCAAGTGGCATCCCGAAGGTATCGTCTCTTACATTATCGACCGCAACATCAATTACACCAACTTCTGCACCGAGTATTGCTCGTTCTGCGCCTTCTACCGGCCCATGGGCCACGCCGAAGGCTACATCCTGCCGAAAGAGACCATCTTCGCCAAGATCCAGGAGACCATCGACCTCGGGGGCACCGGTGTGCTGATGCAGGGCGGCCTCCACCCCGATCTGAAGGTCGAGTGGTACGAGGACCTTTTCCGCTCGATCAAGCAGCGCTTCCCCATCCACCTGCACTGCCTCTCCGCGCCCGAGGTCGCCAACATCGCCGAAGTCAGCGGTCTGAGCCTGTGCGACACCATCGCGCGCCTGCGGGACTCCGGGCTCGATTCCATTCCCGGAGGCGGCGCGGAAATCCTGGACGACGAAGTGCGCCACCGCATCAGCCGGCTGAAGTGCTCGACGCAGGAATGGATGGACGTGCACCGCACCGCACATCAACTCGGCATGCGCACCACCGCCACGATGATGTTCGGGTGCGGCGAAACGCTGGAGCAGCGCGTGAACCACCTCGAACTGGTCCGCCGGCTTCAGGAAGAGACCGGCGGCTTCACGGCCTTCATCCCGTGGACTTTCCAGCGAGAGAACACCTCGCTCGGGCGCTTCGTCAAGGAAGAGGCCACCGCGGTGGAATACCTGAAAACGCTGGCGATTTCGCGCATCTACCTGGGCAATTTCGAGAACGTGCAGAGTTCCTGGGTGACGCAGGGGCTGAAGACCTGCCAGTTGGGGCTGCGCTTCGGCGGCAACGACGTGGGCAGCATCATGATCGAGGAGAACGTGGTGGCCGCCGCCGGCGCGCATCACCGCGCGAGCGAAGAGGAACTGCGCCGCATCATCCGCGACGCCGGCTTCATCCCCAAGCAGCGCGACACGCTCTACCGGACTTACTTCCTCAATTGAGCTTCACTGCGCGGGCCTCAGCCGCGGGTCGTCCAGGCGCAGCCGGTACATGATCTGGTTGTAGTTGTAGCGCGGCGTCTTTTCGCGCGCGCCGCTGAAAGCGTCGGTGTAGGTGCCTTCGAAGTAAATCACGCGCCCGCCTTCCCGGTCGAAGAACGGATGCAGCACGAGGTTGTAGAAGTTGTAATGCTCATGCTGCACAATCTTCACCGCAGTCCCGTACGGTCCTTCCGGCCGCGGTCCCTCGGCGTACCACACCTCGCCGGTATTCTCCGCCAGGAGCAAGAACCGCTTGCGATATTCGTTCCAGGCCACGCAGGAGACGCGTCTGACATTGGGCGGCGGCTGGCACTGGCGCCGTTCCCAATGCGCGGCATCGCGGATGGCGTTCCATTCATTCGGCACGCGGAGCCACGGATATAGATACCAGTATTCGCGGCCGCCGTCGCGCAACAGGAACGGATGCGACGAGCGGTGCCCCCGTCCCCCGCACGGATATTGGAACCACGGCTCGAATTGTTCGCGCTGGTCATTGAAGATCGCGACGCCGCACTCCTCCGCCGGTTCCACCCCCTTCTGCCGCGTGTAAGTGGCCAGCAGCCGCTCGCGGCCTTTCGGGTCGCGCGCCGTGAAGAGGCCCTCGATCCAGACCAGCCCTTTGCGCGGCAGCGGCAGCATGGGCTTTACGCGCCCTTGCGCATTGGTGAAGTAGCGATAGTTGACGCCCACGGACGGATCGAGCCCGCCACGTCCCGGCAGTTCGCTGGTCGCCGCACTCACCTTGCCATTGAAGAATGCCGGCCCGATGGTGTCGCCCCAAATCCAGAAGATCCTGCCGCGGTAGGGCGCGGCAACGGCCGTGTCCTGCCCCAGCACCTGCCCGTTCAGGAGCGGTTCCCGAATGGGCACGGGCAGTCCCGCCAGCACGCTGTCGCGGTAGATGCCCTCGCCCGTCAGCCGGTACAGGCGCTCCGCGATCATGGTGCGCCGCACGCGGATCTCCGCGCGCCCGCCCGGCTTCAGCACCAGATTGATGCCGCGGCCGCGCGGCGTCTCGCGGGGGTATTCGTACCCATGGCCGGCGATCACGACGAACACCGCCACCCGTGCGAAAGACGGCTCATCGATGGCCGCGATGCCGGCGCTATCGGTGTAATACTTCACCGCGTTCGGCAGCCGCAGTTCGATGAGCGGCACACCGCGTCCGGTAGCTTCGTCGGTCACGTGAACCACGAAGAACTGCGCGTGGGCGGCCGCGGCGAACAGCGCGAGCAGCAGTGCTCTCACGCCTTCCATAAGTTATCGTTCATGTAGCCTTTGATGTTGCGCTCGAACTCGCGGTCCGCCTGGTTGGCCATCACACGCCGTTTCACCGACGGGCCGTCCCATCCGACCTGCGAACGCTCCCGCAGTTGCTTCTCGACCGCGGCATATTCCGGCCGCCCGGCGAAGTTCACCGTCTCGTACGGATCGGCCTTGAGGTCGTAAAGCTGCGGTGCGTAATTGTTCACGGCGATGTACTTGTACTGGCCGCGGCGGACCATGCATTCGGGCTCGATCAACCCCTCGCCGCAGTACTGGCCGATCACCTCGCGCTCGCGGCCGTCCTCGCGGCCGTCCGCCAGGGGCAGCAGGCTCTTGCCGTCGATGGCCGTCTCGACCTTGCCGCCCGCCGCCTCGACGAACGTCGGGAACAGATCCACCAGGGAAACCAGCGAGGCGTTGCGCCCCGGCCGCAGCCGCCCGGCCCAGTTCAGCACCATCGGCACGCGCGCCGACCACTCGAGGTAAATGCGCTTGAACCACTGGCCCTTTTCGCCCTGCATATCGCCGTGGTCGCTGGTGAAGACGATGAACGTATTGTCCGCCAGACCGAGCCGGCGTAGTTCGGCGAGCACACCGCCGATGCGGTCGTCGACCCAGGTGCACATCGCCATGTAGTTGCGCCGCGTCTCGCGCACCTTGGCGGGGGGCACCTTCTCGCGGTCGATGCCGTGCACGATCTCGACCCATTCGTACGTCGGGCTGAGCTTGCGGATATCGTCATAGGGGTGTGGCATGGGGATCTCGGCGTTGCGGTACATGTCGAGATACTTCGCCGGCGCGCAATAGGGATCGTGCGGCTGCGTGAAGGAGACATTCAGGAAGAACGGCGGCCGGCCCTTGCCGCGCATGGCGTAGCGCCGCAGATATTCCAGCCCGTGCTCGTATGCCGTGCTGTCGTAATCGATCTGGGTGTTCACCTCCGACGGCCCGAGGTGCGCCAGTTCCGCCTGAATGGACGTGCCCTCGATCCAGTACGGCCCCTTGACCCACGGATGCAGGAAGTCGTACCACGTGGGATAAATGTCCGGCGTGAGGCGCGCATGGAAGCCGTGGTATTGGTCCGGCCCGATGTAGTGGGCCTTGCCGCTGACCGTGGTTTCGTATCCCGCGCTCCGCAGGTAGTGCACGAAGCTAGGGATATCGGCGTGGAATACCGAGGCGTTATCCCAGCCGTCGATAGCGCCCGCCAGCCGCCCCGAGAACATGGACATGCGGCTGGGCACGCACAGCGGCGAATTGCAGTAGGCGTTCTCGAACACCACGCCCTCCGATGCCAGCCGCTGGAGATTGGGCATGGTGGCCGCCTGGCGGCTGTACATCGGGGTGAGGAACGGCGTCATCTGGTCCACCATGAGGAAGAGGATATTGGGGGGAGCCTGCCGGGCCGCCGCCGCGGCAGTGCGGCTGGTCTGCGCGAACGGTGCGGCTGCCGCCGCGCCCGGCAACTGAAGAAGAGTCCGTCGAGTCATGATGGTTTGATACTACCAATTTCGGAAAAGGGGCGGAACGGGCGATCGAGCCGCTTGCCAACCTCAGCGCGCATGCCGGCAGAATGGCGGGCGGCCTGTCATTTGTGCAAGAGCAGCGGCAGCGCGAAGATGGCAATGAAATCCTGGAGGAAGTGCATGACCATCGGCGCGACGAGGCTGCGCCTCCACAGGTACACCAGCGCCAGCACCAGACCCATGAACCCCACGGTGGCGACTCCGGCCACACCTTCGTAACCGTGGCCGACGGAGAAGATTGCGGCCGAGAGAATGACCGCCGCCGCGGAACTGCCGGTCAGCGATCCGATGCGCAGCATGAGGTAGCCGCGGAAAATGGTTTCCTCGGCGATGGCGACCACCACCACCAGTATGAACGCCAGCGCAAACTCCCAGGGGCCGGAGGGCGTCAGCATGTTCGAAAGACTTTTCGGCGTTCCCGAGAGGCCCGCCCCGCGGAGATAAGTCTCGATGGCGTTGGCCGCGATGAGCATGGGAATAAACAGGACGATGCCGAGCACCGCCTCACGGAACACGCCTTGCGCGGTCCAGCCGATGCGGCGCACGGGCTCCTGGTTGCGCCAGAGGAAGAACGCGAGCAGGCAGACCAGAGCGAGGTCGCGCAGAATGGTGGCGCCGGCCAGCAGATCGAACGACACGGCTCCGCCCTTGAGCGCGAAGAACGACAGCACCATGGAGGGGCCGATCAGGAAGAGGAAAACCAGCACCTCCAGGAGTTGACTTTTGCGGCTCGGCGCCGCGGTAACGGCCGGCGGCAGCGATTCTGCGCGCGGCTCTTCATACAAATCATTTAGGATTCTCATATATGCCCCACGATGCTCGAAATCAGGATGCCCAGAACGATCAACGTCACAATTACATAGGTGCGGTCGCGCTCGGCGGCGAAGGCGAAAACGGAAAACGCGACCCGCGCGACGGGCGTGAACAGCAGCAATAGCAGGCCGAATTGAATGAACTCGCGCGGGCGCAGTTTCACGGCTCCGGCGGCAATCCGTGCGATGCTGCGCAAATCGTCCGGCTCGGAGTGAAAGGTGCGGTAGTTGGCGCGCGCCGCGGGGTGGTGGAGGAAGTAGAAAACGGCCCCGATGAGAATCACCACCACGGAAAGAATCACCCCGACGCGCAGCAGTTCCCCGATGACCTGCTCGGCACGCTCGTCGGTCCAGGCTGCCCGGTGGTTCGCCATTCAAATCCTCCCCGACATGCCGCCGTAGATCATCTCGATCGCCAGGAACGCCACCACCAGGCCGAAGATCAGGCGCAGCGCCTTGATTTTGGCTTCCACCAGAATGCGGGCCCCCAGCAGGGAGCCCGCGAGCACGCCGGTCATGACCGGCATGGCGAGCACGGGATCGATGTAGCCCCTGAAGAGGTAAAGGCCGGCACTGGCCGCGGCGGTCACCCCGATCATGAAGTTGCTCGTAGTAGTCGAAACCTTGAAGGGGAGATGCATGGCGCGATCCATGGCGATCACCTTCAACGCACCCGAGCCGATGCCCAGGAGGCCCGAGATCGTGCCCGCCGCGAACATCAGGCTGAACCCGGCTTTCACGCGCTGGACCACGTATTCGATCCTCCGGCCCGCCGAGGGATAGCTGGAATTCATCCTGAGCCGAACGGCCAGCGGATCGGCGTTTTGCGTGGTGTGGGTTCCGTGGCGGGCGCGAACGGTGAGATACGAAGAATAGAGCAGCACCAGGCCGAAGATGATGGCCAACGCGGATGTCGGAACCCTGGAATTCAACCACGCTCCGAACAGCGCGCCGGCGGTGGTGGCAATCTCCAGGAACATGCCGATGCGGATATTGGAAAATCCCTCGCGGACGTACGCCGCCGCCGCGCCCGAGGAAGTGGCGATGACGGAAACCAAGGTGGCGCCGATGGCATAGCGAATATCCACGCCGAACAGCAGCGTGAGCACGGGGGTGACGACGACGCCGCCGCCCAAGCCTGTCAAGGCTCCCAGGAATCCGGCGAGGCCGGAAATGAGAAAAATCAGACCGGAGAACTCGGTGATGGGCATTGTCCGCTTGCCGCAAGGAGCAGTTTCACTTCCAACACTCGCCGGCGCCGCCGGGCGTTGGACGATTGCGTGCTGAGGAGAAAGCGGGGCGCCGCCGGTACAAAGCCCGCGCGGCCGCCTGCCATAGAAGGGAGATATGAAAACCATTCTTATTGTTGTACTGGCGCTTACGCCAGCTTTCCTGTTTGCCGATTCACGGGCGACAGATATTGAACGCATAACCGACTCTGCCAGCATCCTCCACCAGATCATGAGCACGCCGGATAAAGGCATTCCGCAAGATATTCTGGCCAAGGCGCAATGCGTTGGGATCATTCCCAGCGTGAAAAAGCTGGGGTTCATCGTGGCCGGCAAGTATGGGGTCGGAGTTGTAACCTGCCGGACGCCACACGGGTGGAGCGCGCCGTCGACCGTGATCGTCGAGGGCGGCAGCGTCGGCTTCCAGATCGGCGGCGGCGAAACCGATGTCGTCCTGGTCGTGCAAAATAAGGCTGGAGAGCGGAAGCTGATGCAAGACAAATTTACGCTGGACGCGAGCGTGGGAGCGATGGCGGGGCCGGTGGGGCGGACGGCGTCGGCGGAAACCGATGCAGAGATGCACGCCGAGATTCTGTCCTACTCGCGGTCGCGCGGGCTGTTCGCCGGCGTTGACTTAGGTGGTGCGACCATGCGGCCAGATGACGCCGCCAACCGCAGGATCTACAGACGGCGGGTGACGCAGCGGCAGATTCTGCAGGGTAGAGTGGCGCCGCCGCCCGCGGCCCACCGGCTGTATGCCGAGTTGAACCGATACAGTCCGGCGACCACGGCGCGGCGGTAGGCGGGATGAAGACGCGAAGCGCCAAGAGGGCGGCCGCCCTGTTGGTTTGTTTGTGCGCTCCCGGACTAGCTCAGAGCAACCCCGGGAGCCGCACGCGTTCGGTGCACGGCATTGTCCGCGGCGCGAAGGGAGTGCCGGTCCCCGGCGCCGACGTGGAAATGCAGGACATGCGCACGAAGACGATCCGGTCGTTCTTCGCCGGGCAGGATGGGGGTTATCACTTCGACCGGCTGTATTCCAATGTGACCTACCAGCTACGGGTCAGATACCACGGGCGGTTGGGGTCGGCCTCGAGCGTCAGCCGGTTCGGCGGGCGGAAGGACGTGACGCTCAACCTGCGGGCGCCGTAGCGCGGCGTAAGCCGCTTCGGGACTGGCGAGCGCGGACGGGCGGGCCCAGAGGGCACCCCGCCTGTCCTCCCGTGGGATTAAAGGCCATCGAAGAAGCGGAAGTAGAGCAGAAGGTTCCCTCCCATGACGGCGCCGTAGAGATAGAACGGCAGGCTCATGTGGCCGGTGTGGAGAAGAAACCCCGAGAGAGCGATGCCGCCCGAAGAGGCCGCCAGACGAGCGACCTGGTTGAAACCGAGCGCGCGGCCGACTTCCATGTCGCTCACCATTTCGGTGAGAGTGGCCTGCTGCAAGGGCACGGCTGCCACGCGCAAGGCCGGAGTGACGGCGTAGATCGCTAAGGCGATCGGCAGGACGCCTACCAGCGGCAGGAGAACCAGCAGGGCGGAGCCGACACCGCGGGTGATGGCGATGGTTTTGACAAACCCCCACGACCGCTCCAGGCGGGGCGCGAGGAGCAGCGCGCCCGCACCGAGCGCACCGGCAATGAAGCCGTAAAGCGACATGCGCGCCCGCGGCATGCGATAGACGAGGATGAAAAACGGGATGAGGAAGGGCATGATCAGCCCCTGCGCGAACCCGTTG
>JAJYLS010000100.1:9318-17478 GCA_021787555.1 Acidobacteriota bacterium
TGAACTTGCCGATTACGCTTCTGCTGGGGAGATGGCGGACCGCTCCCGTAGCGGATTGAAGACGCATCGGGAAGAGGATGAGGAGGCCGGCGGTGGCGATCACGGTGGCGGCGAGGAACGCTTCGCGGCCGGTGAAAAGTTTCGCGCAGAGCATGCCCACTGCCCCGGAAACTCCGCTGGCAAAAGTGAAGATGGAGAAGTAGCGAGTGCGGGTGGCGGGATCGGTGAGGCCGGCGAGCGCCGCGGTGAGGATGGGCTGGGCCGCTCCTCCCGCGCCTCCTCCGGCGAGGGAGCCGGTGGCGGAAAGGCCGCCGAGGGACGCGGCCACGAACAGCAGAATGGATGCAGACGAGTGGTAGAGCAATGCGGAGCAGAGCGGCAAGAGGAGCCCGACGGCCAGCAGCGTCTGCTTCTTTCCCCAGAGATCGGCCAGAAGGCCGGCGGCAAAACCCAAGAGCGCGGTGGCAATGGAGCCGGCGGTGAAGAGTTCGCCCAGCACCAAGGGGGAAAGGTGCAGGCGGCGGAGGACCAGGTAAGGAAAGCTGAGCGAGATCATGCCGGCGGCGGCGCTGCGCAGAATGCGAAAGAGCAGCAGCAGTTTCAGGTCAGCCGACCCGCCGCGGCCGGATCTCGCTCGAAAAGGTGTGGCCCTCATCCGAGATAGAACGGGTTACCCCTGGGTTCCCGGAGGGAAGTTCTGGAACATCTTGTTGACCGCATGGGCCAGCTTGTGCTTGTTGGTGACGGCATTGCCCGAGAGCGCCTGCGTGGAGACCCCGCGCCAGATAAGCTTTTGGGTCCTGGCATTGAAGACATCGACCACCAGCGAGCCGATGGGCGTGTTGACGACCTGGGTATAGGAGTAGCCTTCGTTGAATCCGCCGCCCCAGCCCCACCAGCCCCAGCCGCCGAATCCGGGGCCGAAGCTGTCGTAGAAGGTTTCAAGCGTGGGTTCATTGTGGGTAGCGCTGAACGCCGCCACCACGGTTTGTCCGCCGTAGGGCACTTGGGTCCACCCTTTGGCCGTAAGCTGCGCATTGACATCCCGTTTGATGCGGTTGACCCAGAGGTCGTTTCGGGCGTGTACGCGCAGCCACGAGTAAGTATGGAATTGGCTGAAGTTGACGTTGTGAGCATAGTCTGTCTGGACGTG
Source organism: Acidobacteriota bacterium (assembly GCA_021787555.1). GTDB lineage: Bacteria > Acidobacteriota > Terriglobia > Bryobacterales > Bryobacteraceae > JAJYLS01. The sequence goes on from JAJYLS010000100.1 coordinate 10,472, forward strand.
AAGTGTTGAGCACCCGGCTGCGAAAACGAGCAAGACAGCGGGTGCAAGAAACCATGTGTATTTTAAGAATCCGTTGTGCTTCGACATAAGCTTCGATCCTCGGAACTAAAGGAAGCATCTCGCCAGCCAAAAGGGGGTTCCGGTACGGACGGCTGGTGACGAAAGGAACGGGATGCCGCGCCAAAGGGTCAGGGCATGGGAAAAGGCACAAATTTATCGGTGCAGGCGTTTTTCACGCTGGGGCCGCCACTGCCCGAGACGGTGACCCAGGACCCGGTGAGCTTCAGATTGAATGCGCCGGGACCGATTTTGATATCGGCGTATTTGGCGGAGCCGTGGATGGCGCTTGGATCGTCGAACCACACGTTGTCGAAGGCGATGCCCAGGCGGTGCGCCTGGTCGAGGCCTTCGAGGGTCACCTTGCCGGCGCCCTCGACGCACACGTTGCGCAGCAGGATGTCGCGGAAAACGGGCGGGCGGTCGTTGTGCTGGCTGTAACCCGCGCTGTAATTGCTATCCATGAGGATGGGGTGTTCGGTATCGCGGATGCAGACGTCGTCATAGACCACATCGCGAACCAGACCGCCGCGCGTGATGTTCGATTTGATGCGCAGGCCGTTGTCGGCGCCGTCGATGGAAAGATCAGTGACGCGGATGGCATCGGCGCCGCCATAGGTTTCGCTGCCGATGGACATGCCGTGGCCGGTATAAAAATGATTGTGGGCGACGGTGACGTGCGAGACGTGTCCGCCGGCCTTGAGGGCCACGTTGTCGTCGCCGGTGTGGATGTAGCAATGGGTGATGGTGATATTGGACGAGTTGCCGGGATCGATGCCGTCGGTGTTGCGGGCGCGCTCCGGCGACCAGATTCTGACGCCCCAGGCGGTGAACCCGCTACCGCCGTCGGTGGCGACGTGGAAATTGGGCGAGTTCATGAGGGTGATGCGGTAGAGGGTGAAGTTGTCGCAATTGTGCAGGGCGAGGATCCGGAAATTGTTCTGGCCGCCGGCCCCGGTGCGCGCCATGTCGGCCAGGTTCCACCAGGAAATATTTTGGCCGAGCATGGTTTCGCCGCCGCGGCCGTCGATGACGCCGTCGCCCATGACACGGGCGCCGGAGACGCCATCGCCGTTGATGAGCGCCTTGCAGCCGTGGCCGGTTTTGGAGATTGTGCCGCAGACTCCGGGCTGGAGATCGTAGTCGCGCGGATTGCGCGAGGCGAACAGATACGCGCCGCGGGCGACCACCAGGGTGACGCCGCGGCGGAGATAGAGCGGGCCGGAGAGGAAGGCGTCGGTGCGCGGTTTGGAGCGCTCGAGGACCACGGCGCGGCCGGCGGGGCAGGCGTCCAAGGCGGCTTGGATGCGCGCGGTGTCGAGCTTGTTTTCGTCCTCGGGCGCAAGGGACATTCCGCCGCGGCCGATTTTGGCCTTAAGAACGGTGCAGGCCGGGGGGACCACGGGTTCGACTACTTTTCGCGTGTCCTGGGCAAAGGCGGAGCAGGCGATAGCCAACATCGCGACGGCGGCTTTCATATGCGCTCAGGAGTATCATGCTGACAGGGCGCGGTGCAAGAAGCTATCAGCTATGATGTCTCCATGACCCGGCGGAAGGTGATGGCGCTTATGGCCGCTTCGCTGGCCCGCGCGGCGGGACGGTTGCCCGCGAACAAGAACGTGAAGTGGGCGCTGGGGACGAACCTGTGGAACTACTTTCCGCGCGTGGCGTTCACGGACATTCTGGACGTGATGCGCGACACCGGGTTCATCGGCGCGCGTTTGACGCAGTTCCCGAAGATCCTCGAGACGTACGGAATCACCGCGGCGCAGATGCGCAGGGAAGCGGACCGGCGCGGTTGCCGGGTCGTGACGATTTCTTTCAACGGCGCGGCGCACGTGCGCGAGCGGCGCGGGGAGGTGATTGCCGACGCGCGGAAGGCGATGGGTTTCCTGAAAGATTTCGGCGCCAACCACCTGGTGGTCTTTTCGCCGGGCCGCAACAATTCCGGAGAAGCCGGCTTCGGTGCGATGTGCGAGTGCTTCAACGAAATCGGCCGCGCGGCGCGGGAGATGGGATTCTATGCCGGGCTGCACAATCACCTGGGACAGATGGTGGAGACGCGGGAGGAAATCGAGCAGTGCATGGCGCTGACCGATCCGAAGCTGTTCTACTTTTCGCCGGATACGGCACATTTACACCTGGCCGGCTGCGACGCGGTGAAGACGCTCGAAAAATACAAAGCGCGGCTGATGATGGCGGATTATAAAGACGCGCGCCGGGCGGCCAACACCACGCCGGACAAACTGGACCGCAACGCCATCTTCGATCTGGGCGACGGAGAGATCGATTTTCCGGGCTGCCACCGCGTGCTGAAATCGATCGGGTTCCAGGGCTGGCTGGTGGTGGACCTGGACATCGCACGGCACGGGCCGCGGGCGAGTTACGAACGCTCGGGAAAATACGTGGTGAAGAAACTCGAGCCGGTGTATGTATAAGAGGACGCGCCGCGCGCTCCTTGGGTATCCTTTGGCCGCGGCGGCGATGGGGCCGTTCATGAGCGAATACCGCATTATCGATCCGCACGTGCACGTGTGGAAGCACGATCCGTACTATCCGTTCGCACCGGGCGCGCACGTTCCGGAGCGCGACGCGGCGCCGGAAACGCTGCTGGGGCTGATGAAGGCCAACGGCGTGAGCAAGACGGTGATCATCCAGGTGATTCACTACCGCTACGACAACCGCTACCTGGCGGACGTGTTGAAGCGCTATCCGGGCACGTTCCAGGGCGTGTGCCGCGTGGATCCGTTGGATCCGGCGGCACCGGATCATCTCTCGCGGCTGACGGAGCAGGGATTTCGGGGCGTGCGGCTGAGCCCGGCGGGCGATGCTTCGGGGGACTGGATCCGCGGGCCGCTGATGCCGCCACTGTGGCAGCGCTGCGGGGAACTGAAAGTTCCGATGACCGTGCTGGCGCCCATCACGCGCATGCCGGACGTAGGGCGACTGCTGGAGAAGATGCCCGAGTTGACGGTGGTGATCGATCACATGGCGGATTGCCCGGTGGATCAGCCGAAGGAACTCGAGAAGCTGATCGCGTTGGAGCGGTATCCGAAGGTGTTTGTGAAAGTGTCGCACACGTGGTCGCTTTCGCGGCAGCCGTATCCGTGGCTGGACGCGCAGGAGCATGTCAAGCGGCTGCACCAGGCATTCGGGCCGCAACGGCTGATGTGGGCCACGGACTGGCCGATCATCGAGAACAGCCACGCCACCTACCGGCAGGCGCTGACCGTGGTGCGCGACGACATGAAATTCTTGAACGCCGACGACAAAGCGTGGATGCTGAGCAAGAGCATCGAGCGCGTCTGGCCCTTTGCCGCATAGGCATGCGCGGGAGGTCCCATCGCTCGGGTGCGGTTCCGAGCGGAGATCGCGTCCACGAGCTTTTCGATTTTGCCTTTGTGCAGCAGCCGCTTTTGATGAATCTTCATCCAGGCTTTCTGTTTGGCTTCATCGTTGGGATAGAGCTTACGGACCAACTCCCAGAGGTGTTGGCGCGCTTGATAGAGATCGACGATCTGCACCGCGCCGGGAAAGTGCTGCTCGGCTATACATCCGCGCGTAAGTAAAGGGACATTCCGATACACTCAGACACCAATTTTTACAGCACTTCTGCGCACGTTGATGTCCCCGCCGTAATGCGCGGCTGTATAGGTGCCAGATCCATTCGGCTCCGTGGCCTCTTCAGCGGTTCGGCACCCACGCGGCTGCGGGCTTGCGAAATGCCCGACTTGCCAGCCACCTTCACGGTGGCGGAGGGGTCCAGTAGCCACTGCACACCTTCCAGCAAACAGCGCAGGACTTCGCGATAGGACGACCGCATGTACAGCGCCAAGGCAATCACGTAGTACACGACGACATGCGCCGGCAAATCTCGTTCTCGAATGCTGGCGCGCTTGGTTTCGCTCAGGATTTGCTGAACCTTCTCAGCAGGAAAGAACTTCGCAATCACACCGAGACTGATGTAGTCGGTGATGCGGCTCCCGGCGGGTAACAACGCGATAGTGCGAGCCATTCTGGAGGCCTCCGCCCAAAACAGAATAGCACAAAAATGTTGTTAAGTGAACAGTATTACGGCTAACCCAACTTCCGCGCTTTTTGAAAAAAGCCACTGATAAATAACCGGTTGCCGATTTTTCAGCCACTATTTTGGGACCTCCTCGGCAGGCGCCAGGCTCCTCTGGGGACGCATGATTTCGGCGGCGATTCCGAGCTGTCGATAGAACTCGTGGTGAAGCGGCTCGGGTGTCGTTGCCTTGCGGAGGCGCAGTTCCATCCCGCCGTCGGTCGGCAGGACGATGGTGTTCACCTGGTGGGTCCGCAACTGCTCGCGCACGGTCGCCCAGGAGGTGTGTGCTCCCGCATCCAGCAACGTCTTCTCGATAGCCGTCAGCAGATGGTAGGCCAGCACGCACAAGAAAATGTGCACCTCGACGCGGCACTCCTTATGATGAAAGATGGGCCGTTCCGCCAGCGGCGACTTGAGCGCGCGAAAGGCTGCCTCTGCCCGTGTCAGCAGAATGTAGATGCGCCAGGCTTCCTCCGCGCTCAGATCCTGGCGATCGGTTTTTAGTAGGTAGCTCCCGTCGAGTTTCTCGGCTTCGGCCCGCTTGCTTTCCTCCAGGTGGTACGCGAAAGTCTTCTTGGCCTCGTCGTACTCCATGCGGTAATACCGCGCCACGCGCGAGTAGCGCTCCTTGAGCCGCCCGATGGATTCGCGGATCTCGGCCGGTTTCGTGCCTCGACCCTTGCCTTGGGACACGCGCTCCTTCAACTTTTCCAGATCTACCAGCAGGCGCTTTTCGTGCAGTTCCCGAATCGCCCGATCCTTCTCCTTCCGCTCGCTACTCAGGCACAGCACATGTGTCTCGTCGTCCACCCGCCGCATCTTCACTTGAATCGTCGATTTCTTCTGGAACGGATTGCCCGGCGAAGGCTCGCGCTCCACCGCCACAAACTCGCCGCTATCCTGAAACTCCGCCACCCAGTCCTTGCGCTCGGCGTAGGGTTCGGCCACCAAGTAATGCATCCCGTGCGCGCGAATCTGCCCTACGTTCTCCTTGCCGGCCATGCCCCGATCCACTACCACGGTCTGCTCGGGTCGCAGCCCCACACGCCGGTCCAGCCCCTTCAGCATCTCTTCCAAGGTGGTGGAGTCATGCCGGTTGCCGGCGAACACTTCGTGCGCCAGCGGGAATCCTTCGCGGTTCACCGCCAGCCCCACCAACACCTGTTTGCAGTCGCCGCGATGATCGCGCGAGTAACCCCGCTTGGCTTTGGGGTTACTTAACGCACGCCCTTCGAAGTAGGTCGAAGTGACAGCGTACAGAAACACCGTCTGATCGAGTCCGAACAGACTCCGCTCTCTTTCGGCCAGCGCCGTTTCGATCGCCACGCGGTGTTCGTGCAGCTTGTCCAGGTTGCGATACAGCGCGTCTTCGGCCAACTCGGAGAAGTCCACTCCCAGGATGTCGGCGAGCGCGGTGGTGCGAATCCACTCCGGCATGGCCAGTTCACTGGCGGGGTGAATCAGCCGGTTCAGCGTCATGGCCAGAGTCAGGCGGCGCGCCCCTTCACTCAACCCCGCCTTCTCCAAAATCGCATCCAGTTCCAAGCGTTGCCAGAACTGGCAGCCCACATGGACCGGTCCGGCCTCGCGCGGCTGTTCGCAGCGCACGCCCTCGACTCGGACCACCACCTGCTCCTGGTCGGCCCCGGCGGTGCCCAGTCTCTGCACCGGAGTTGGAGCCGAGGACTTCACTTTGGCGACGAGGCGATCCAGTTCCGGGTCAGCCGAAGAATGGACCAACTCGTCTTGTCCCGAAAGTGCGGACTCGAGTTTGTGGGCCAAGGCGAGCCAGTCCTGCTTGGGGCGGGGACTGAGGTCACCGAGCGAACAGATGACTTTCTGGCGAGGACCTTGGGAAGTGACGATGCTTTCGACGAGAAGGTAGTTGGTATAGGTCCTGCCTTTATAGGTCCGCGAAGTTTTGCGGATATACATATCCTATTGTCACTAATTAGAGCACGGAAGGAAGTGGGAAGCAAGCACCATTTTCGATGCTGTTCGGGGAAGCATCGTGGTTTATGCCGCAAGTCCAGAGCTCGCGTTTCGTCACTATTTTGGCGCTTTCGCGATTCGGCGCGCGGGCGATAAAGGGCTTAAGCTCCCGCTAAGATCGCACGGGCGCACACCACCACTCGGTGGTATGCGGAGTCGAGGTGTGGCGCGGTGGTTTAGACGTAGCCTATCCGTTTTCCGGCCCTTTCGTCTGTCGGTGCCTCACTAGCCCATCCTGCTCCGTTTCCACACCCCGCTCATCGAACCGGACAGGCGCATTTCGCGCATCCGGCTCCCGGAGAAAGGCTCACGAGGTCGCCCATGGAAAGCCGCGCGTCCGCGTGGTAAGCCGGACCAGGCCCAACACATCGTGCAGGTCGGCGTCCGGAAATTGTTTCCTCGCCGGCCAGGACACTTGGTGCTTGGCGCACAGCCACCCGGATGCACAAAGTAATATCATGAGCTTTCGGTCTCATTTTCAAGTAGATGCAAAGGCCGCAGCCTACCTATGGCGAAGCTCGAAGATCTCACGCGCGGTGCCGCCGTCAAGGGAATCCTGCCCGATTGCCTCGTTACGGTAATTGACGTCAAGTGGTACGGTTCGGCGGCAATCGAACTCACCTACAAAGACCCCGCCGGGAAACTCAGCGTCGTGCTCCTCTACCGGGATCGCGAACCGACCCTGGAAGTCGTCGATGCCGGCAGGCCGTGGAGCTTCGATGGCGACGGGAAGCTGTTTCGCCTGGTTTCCGGGGCGCACCGGATCAATCTCGCGCATCTGTTTGACCCGCTGCTCGCCATCCACACCTCGATGGTCGACCCGTTGCCGCACCAGATCACCGCCGTCTACGGCGAGATGCTGCCGCGCCAACCCCTTCGGTTCCTCCTG
>JAJYLS010000101.1 GCA_021787555.1 Acidobacteriota bacterium
CTGGGCGTCGCCCAGGAATTCCGCAGCTCTATTAGCGGTGCCATTATGGACCCGCAAGGGGCCGCGGTCGCGGCCGCGAAAATTTCGGCCACGCAAAACGATACCGGGGCGAAATCGGACACCGTCTCATCCGGCGATGGCCAGTATACCTTGCCGCTCTTGCGCCCGGGCACGTACGCCATTACCGCCGAAGCTCCAGGGTTCAAGAAGTTCGTCCAGCAAGGCTTCGCCGTCGGAACCAATGAACGCCTGCGTCTCGATATTCATCTCGAGTTGGGCGGCACCACCGAAACCGTGACGGTGAACGCCGAGGGCTCCCTGCTCGAAACCGCGACTGCCAGCACCGGCCAGGAAATCACCACCAGGACCATCGAGGATATGCCCATGAACGGGCGCACTGCGCTGGTCCTCGCCCAACTGTCCTACGGCGTGATGCCCGCCAGCAATCCTTTGTTCAACCGCCCCTTCGACAACGCCGGTCCCTCGGGCTTCTCCATGGGCGGCGCCCCGAATCAAAGCAACGAGCTGTTGCTGGACGGCTCGCCCGATACCACGAATAACAAGCGCGTTGCCTACAACCCGCCGGTCGATGCCGTGCAGGAGCTGAAGGTCGAGGTGTTCAACACGGATGCCGCCTACGGCCACACCGGTGGCGGGACCGTGAACACCGTGCTCAAGGGCGGCACCAACACGTTCCATGGCACTCTCTATGAGTTCAACCAGACTTCCGCGCTGGATGCCAATCCCTGGTCCCTGAACGCGGTGGGCCGCACACAGCCCGCCAACCGTTACAACCAGTATGGCGTCAACGCCGGCGCGCCCATCGACATCCCCAAGCTTTTCAACGGCAAGAACAAGGTCTTCTGGTACTTCGCCTGGGAAGGAGTTCGTGATTCCTTCCCCGAGCCGACGATCATTACTGTTCCCACCGCCGCCGAGCGCGGCGGCGATTTCTCCGCCCTTCTTCCCCTCGGCGGTATATACCAGGTCTACAATCCGTACTCGGGAGTGACGCAGGGCTCGCTTGTCGGCCGTTCGCCTTTCCCCAACAACATGATCCCCGGCACCCTGTTGAATCCGGTCAGCCAGGCGTACCTGAAATATCTGCCGCTGCCGAACTCCGCTGGCCTGACCGCCGGCCAGGACAACTACACCTCGCCCGCGGTCCGCTCCGACACCTTCGACAGCGAACTCGGCCGCCTGGATTTCAACCTCAGCGACCGCAATAAGCTCTTCTGGGACTTCCGCCACAACGGCCGCGTGGAGAATCGCGGCAACCTGTTCCGCAGCATCGCCACCGGCAACTATCTCAGCCGCATCAACTGGGGTACGACCCTCGATGATGTCTACACCTTGACCCCCACCCTGCTGCTCGACACGCGGCTAAACTGGACCCGCTTCGATGAAGGCAACACCAAGCCCAGTTACGGTTTCAACCCTACCGAGCTCGGGTTCCCCGGGTACCTCACCCAGTATTCCGAGCAGCTCCTCATGCCCGCGGTCTCCGTCAGCGGCTACCAGGGCTTCAGCAGCAGCGCCGGCAACTGGACACCCGACGATAACTTCCAGCTCTTCCTCACCCTCACCAAGGTCGTTGGCAATCATACCCTGAAAACCGGCGTGGATATGCGGGAATATCGCGAAAGCAACGTCTCCTTCGGCAATTCCTCCGGCCAGTTCAGTTTCGGCAATAACTGGACGGTGGGACCGCTGGACACCTCGCCGAGCGCTCCTCTGGGCCAGGCCGCCGCCGCTTTCATGATGGGCCTGCCTACCAGCGGCGGTTTCAACATCAATGCCGCCCGCACCAACGACGAGAAGTATTACTCCGGCTTCATCCAGGATGACTGGCGGGTCCGCTCCAATCTCACCCTAAACCTCGGCCTCCGCTACGAGCAGGAAACCGGCACCATCGAGCGCTTCGATCGCAGCGTCAACGGTTTCGCCTTCAACACGTCCAATCCCATCCAGGCGCAGGCACAGGCGCTGTATGCCCTGAATCCCGTTCCCCAGATTCCCGTGGGCCAATTCCAAACCCCGGGAGGGCTGCTCTTCGCCAACCCCAGCAATCCGAACGTCTATACGCCGCAATCCCACATGTTCAGCCCCCGCGTCGGCTTTGCCTGGTCGCCCTTCGGCGCCCACAGCAAGACCGTCGTCCGTGGCGGCTTCGGCATCTTCGTGATGCCCATCGGCACCACCGGCATCAAACAGCCGGGTTTCAGCCAGAACACGCCCTTCCTGGCCACGCTCGATGGTTACCTGACCGTCAACTCCACTCTCTCCAACCCCTTCCCTGGCGGCTTCCTGCAACCCACCGGTTCCAGCCGGGGCCTCTCGACCTACCTGGGACAAGGCTTCAGCTTTTATAATCCCTATCCCGTCAATCCCTATTCCGCGCGCTGGGACCTCGATGTCCAGCGCGAACTCAGCAACAACATTGTCTTCGAGATGGGCTACGAAGGGAACCATGCCGTTCACCTGGGCGTCGACCGGAGCCTCAATTATGTTCCGGCCGGATACCTGAGCCGCCTGCCTACCCGCGACAACGCCACCATTAATCTCCTCAACTCCAACGTGGCCAGCCCCTTCGCCGGTTTGATACCGGGTGTGGGCATCAGCGGCAAGACCGTGCATCTTTCGCAGCTCCTGCTCCCCTACCCCGAATTCGGGGGCATTACAGAGGATGCCCTGAACGACGGCAGCTCTTACTTCGACATGCTTTCCATGCGCGTTGAAAAGCGCTTTTCCAACGGCCTTCAGCTCCTGGCGAATTATTCGTACTCGCGGTTAATGTCGTACACGAGCCGGCTAAATGCGCAAGACCCGGTGCCGCTGAAAATGGTGGACGGCATCGACCATCCGCATCGCGTAGTGGTCAGCGGGCGCTATGAATTGCCGTTCGGGTCCGGCAAGCGGTTTGCCCAGGGCGCCGGGCCGGTGCTGAACCGCGTCATCGGCGGCTGGGTCGCCAACTTCATTTACACCTACGAAACGGGCGCGCCGCTCGGCTGGGGCAACGTGATCTACCTCGGTGGGCCTCTCAACATCGATCCGCATAATCCCGATCACACCTTCAATACCGCCGTGTTCGATCGCAACTCAAAGGACCAGCTCTCCGATAACCTGCGCACATTCCCCGCACGCTTTAGCAATATCCGCATCGACGGCTCCAACAACGTGGACTTCTCGATGTTGAAGAACATCCCCATCCACGAAAGGCTGGCGCTGGAATTGCGTGCCGAGTTCTTTAACTTCCTCAACCACCCGGAGTTCAAGTCGCCCAATCTGAGCCCTACCAGCCCGAACTTCGGCACCATCACTGCCGGCCCCGCGAATCTGCCGCGCTCGACGCAATTGGCCCTCCGGCTTTCCTGGTAAGGCGAGGCTTTCGCTCGGCGGTGAACCCTCTCGCTCCAACTTGTGATAAACGTAGATACCACAAGGAGGCTCATGACATCCGATCAGAATCGCCGCAAATTCCTGGGAACCGCCGCCGCCACCGCGGCATTCACCATCGTACCCAGACATGTTTTGGGCGCGCCCTACGTCGCCCCGAGCGATAAAATCAACCTCGCCTACATCGGCACCGGCACGCAGGGCCTGCGCGAGATGGTCAATCTCCTGCCCGTCCCGGAAATCCAGATCGTCTCCGTCTGCGATCCCAATAAGGATGCGGCCGATTACCGCGACTGGTCCCCCACCGGCCTCCTGCGCAATATTCGCCAGGCCCTCGGCAAGCCCGATTGGTGGGCCGGCGCCGACGGCACCATCCCCGGCGGGCGCGACGTCGGCCAAAATGTGGTCGAGACTTTCTACGGCTCGAAGCGCCCCAGCGGCGAATACAAAGGCTGCTCCACCTACGCCGATTTCCGCGAACTGCTCGACCGCGAAAAGGACGTGGACGCCGTGAAGATCATGACGCCCGACCACTTGCACGCCACCATCGCCATCGCCGCCATGAAGAAGGGCAAGCACGTCATGGTGCACAAGCCCATCGCCAACCGCCTGCGCGAAGCCAAAATGGTGCTGGATACCGCCCGCAAAACCGGCGTGGCCACGCATTTCCTGCCGTGGGACGCCAACGGCAGCATGGAGCAGGTGATGGGCTGGATCGATAGCGGCGCCATCGGCACCCTGCGCGAGGTCCACAACTGGACCAACCGCCCCGTCTGGCCGCAGTATCCCACGCTCCCCGACGACACGCCGCCCGTGCCCGCCGGCTTCGACTGGAACCTCTGGCTCGGCCCCGAAGCCGACCGTCCCTACCACCCGCACTACACCAATATGGTCTTCCGCGGCTGGTTCGATTTCGGCGGCGGCTCCATGGCCGACATGGGCCACTACAGCCTCTGGACCGTCTTCAACGCGCTGGAGCTTTCCGGCCCCACTTCCGTGTATCCCATGCTGACCCACCACTGCATGCTCCGCGAGAGCGTCTCCAGGCCGATTGACAACAATTTCTCCTTCCCCGAAGCCAGCGTCGTCCGCTTCAAATATCCGGCGCACGGCTCGCGTCCCGCCATCGATCTCATCTGGTATGAAGGCGGCATGCTCCCCAACGTGCCCGAGGAGTTGGAGCGCGCGGGCGAAGAACTGCCTCGCGAAGGCATGATGTTCACTGGCGACAAAGGCCAAATCCTCGCCGGTTTCCACGTGGAATCGCCCTGGCTGCTCTCCAAGCCGAAGCCGGCGCCGGAGCGCCGCCAGCGCGGCCAGCAGCAGCACGGCCAGGGCGGCCTGACGCCCGGCGTCCGCCAATGGGTCGCAGCCTGCCGCGGCGGCAAACAATCCGCCGGCAATTTCCTCAACGCCTGGCCCATCACCGAAGCCGTCAACCTTTACGCTGTCGCCCTGCGCACCCGCCAGCGGCTGAAGTACGATGCGCAGGAAATGAAGATCACCAACCATCCGGAAGCCAACCAGCACCTGGAGCGGCAATACCGGAAAGGCTGGGAACTCGAATCCGCGTAGTGGACCGCGAAGATACAATAAATCCTATATTGCCCGCAATGTCGGCAGCGTGCTATTCTGTCGCGGACGACGCAACACCTGTCCTGGAACTCACAATATGCGACCACTCCTCCGTTCGACAGCATTGGCAGCCGCCGTCTTTTTTTCCGTTGCCGCCGCTGCTTCCACCACGGTTACTCTAACCGGAACCGGATCCGACACCCTGATCAGCGGAACAAACTACAGCCTCTCCGCGTCGGGAACCGGTACGCTGACGGGCTTTCCCAGCTTCAGTTTTTCGGCGAGCGCGACGGTGGATACAACCGGCTTGACGGCAAACACGCCCGTCAACGGCACATTCACGTTTGATTTTGGAGCCGGCAACACGATTACGGGAACGGTGACTGTGCCGGCCGGGGCTTTCGCGTCGAACCTGGTTGGCGGGCAGGCCGCCACCGTGCCGGGATCGGCGACCATCACGGGAGGAACGGGCACCTATGCGGGCGTCACCGGCTCCTTCCCGGTTCTGGGGGGAACGGCCACGGTGACGGGGCCGAACTCGTCGTCGTTCACGGTCACCGGCAACGGCGCCATCAACCTGCCGGGTCCGCCCGTAGCGGCACCGGCCGCCAGTCCCTGGTCCCTCGGCCTCACCGCACTGGCGCTGCTCGCTTCGGCATGGTGGCTGCTCGACCGCCGGCGCATCACAATCTGAAGCCCTTGGAGTGGCGTCCACGCCCGCCATGCCCGCAGTCATGCGGGCATACCCTATCCCGCTGCTATGCCTCATGAAGGGCGGCATGGCCGGCACAGACTACTGGACTTTCCTGGTAAAGTAGACCATTTGGCTACTTGACGCCTCCAGCGCCAGGAGTTATCCTCTCCCCCAAGGCTGCTGCGCCTTCGGCCGCGGCAACCGAAGGCTGCTTATGCGATATGCCAGAGCAGTAGCTGTTCTTGTTTTCTGCCTGATGCCGTTTGACGCCCTCCTGGGACAGACGGGCGCGGGGCGCATCCAGGGCACCGTCAAGGATATCAGCGGGGCGGTCGTCCCCAACGCGAAGGTGGTCGCGCTGCACGTCGACACCGGCAACACTTTCACCACTCAGTCCAACAGCGACGGGTTTTTCATCTTCCCCGCGGCGCAACCCGGCCGCTACCGCGTGAGCGCGGAGTCGCCCGGCATGGAAACATGGCAGGGCGAACTGGAGTTGATGACCGGCCAGGAGGCGGTCATAAACCCGGTGCTCGAGGTTGGGACCACTGCCACCCGGATCTCCGTGGCCGGGGACGTCACTCAGTTGGTGACCACCACCAACCCCACGCTCTCCACCGTGGTGGAGCGCGCCCGGATCGAGCAATTGCCGCTGAATGGCCGGAACCTCGGCTCTCTCGTCCAACTGACAACGCCGGGGCTGGTGGGGAGTTCCAATGCCCCGCGGGCCTTCGGCCTGCGCGACGGGCTGGTGCAGTTCGTGCAGGACGGCGCCTCCGTCACGGACGCGAACATTACCCAGCTCAGCAAACGGCCCCCGGGGTTGGACACCGTCCAGGAGTACCAGGTCGTTATGAGCGTGCCCTCGGCGAAATACGCCGCGGCGGTCACCACCAGCTTCTCCACACGCAGCGGAACCAATCAATTCCACGGGTCGCTTTTCTATACCGGGCGCAATAACGGCTTCGGTGTAGCCCGCCAGCGGCAGGATTTCTACACCAGGCCGCCGCAGTTGATCCGCAACGAATACGGCGCCTCCATCGGCGGCCCCGTGCGGCTGCCGCACCTCTATAAGGGCAAGGACCGGACCTTCTTCTTCTTCGCCTGGGAGGCGTATGACTTGCGAAACGCCGCCACCATGAGCGCCCGCCTGCCTACCACCGCCATGCAGCAGGGCGACTTCAGCCAGTTGACGGACGGCCAGGGGCGCCCCATTACGTTGTACGATCCCTGGAGCACCGGGAGCAAAGCCCAGAATTACGTTCGCGAGCCATTTGTCGGCAACATCATTCCACTCACCCGGCGCAGCCCGCTGACGGCCTATTATTACAAGTCCATGCCGCAGCCCAACCAGCCGGGTGTCAACCCCGCCATGGCCGCCGATTATTTCGGGCCGAGTCCCACCACCGAGGATGATAATACCTATACTGCCCGCATCGACCACCGTCTGTCGGACCGGGACCAGATTTTCGCGCGCTTCACCCTCGGCAACGTGGATTCGCTGAATCGCAATGCCGGCAGCGGCTCGGTTCTGCCCATGTCGCTTGACAAGCTATGGAACGCCACCTACCAGACGGAGAGGGACCGCACCGGGACCTTTAGCTGGGATCACACCTTCGGCCCCGCCTTCTTTGTGGAGACGGTAGTCACTGGAGGGCAGGTGTTCTGGGGTTTCGATATCGGCGATCCGCTGGCGAACTCCATCCTCTCGCCCCAGCTTGGCGTGCCCAATCCTTTCAATCTGCCTGGCGCGCCGAGTCTCACGGGCCTGGCGTTCAACCAACAGATCACCGGCTCGATCCCGCGCTACGACTCCAGCATGCCGGTCACTGGCGAGCAGAATTTCACGCTCGTTCGGGGCAAGCACGAATTCGATTTCGGATGGCGATTCCAGCGCATGTTCCTGGACACTCTGCCGGACCGCCCCGGAGAGGGCGCCATTTCCTTCTCCAGCCTCGCCACGGGTCTTTACGATCCCGCGACCGGCACGGCCTTCGGTGCGTATCCGCGGACCGGCGACGACGGAGCCAATTTCTTCCTGGGCCTGGCGGCCTCCTACGCCCAGACCCTGCCCGCGCCGCAGTTGAATCTCCGCGCCAACCAGGCCTCCGGATATTTTCAGGACAATTGGAAACCGGCGCAAAACCTGACCCTCAATCTAGGGTTGCGCTACGACTACATGCAGCCCCTCCTCGACGCTAACGGCACCACCTCGGCCTTCGATTTCGCCAACCACGCCATCGTCCGCGACGCCTCCTTGCCCCAGATGATCGCCGCGGGAGCCACCACGCAAGCGATCGTGAACGCCTATCGGGCGATTGGCGTGAAGTACGAGACCACGCAGCAAACCGGTGGAAACCTGGTGAACGTCGGACAGCGCAACTTCAGTCCCCGCCTGGGCCTGGCCTATAACTGGAGATTGGGTGGTCATTCCATGGTGCTGCGCGGCGGATACGGCGAGTACCGCGTAACGCTCGCGCCGCGCCTCTTCACCGCGCAGCGGAGCAATCCACCGCTGCAAGGTACGGTGTCCTACAGCATCAATTCGGCGGCCAAGACGCCCGATGGGCTTCCCAACTATGGATTGCGCTCGGTCCCCACGGCCATCGCCGGCACCAGTTCCGCAACCAACATCATCGATCCGAACGCCGCCAACGCAATTGCGCGCGGCGTCGCCGTCACCATGCTCAATTCCAACCTGCCCATCCCCGTCGCGCGGGAATGGAATATCACCATGGAAACCGAGAGCATGCACGGCACCTTGCTGCGCGTCGCTTACGTGGGAACCGCGGGCCGGCAACTCGATCAGGACATCATGATGAACGGGCAGCCGAACAACTACGTCTATTTCGCCACCACGGGCCAACCGCTGCCCACGGGAGCATTTGCGCCGGTGGCCCGGCGCGACTACGATCAGACCACTTACGGCGATATCAAGGTCCTGAGTATGACGGGCTACTCGAACTATAATGGCCTCGAGGTGGAAGTCCAGCGGCCCTTCCGCCACGGGCTGGCCTTCCAGGCCTCCTACGTTCTGAGCAACGCCCTGGGAACCGGCAGCGGCGGGCAGATCCTTGCGCAGACTTCAGGCCTCCCGGACCCCATCACTTTTCTGCCCGGCTCGGTGCCGGCGAACTTCGACGCCTACAACCGTTTCTACAACTATGCCCGCGACATCGGTATTCCCCAGCACCAGATCAAGTGGAACGTGCTCTACGATCTGCCCTTCGGCCGGGGCAAGAAATGGCTCTCCAGCGCCGGCGGAGTGTTGAACCGGATCGTGGGCGGCTGGCAGTTGGCTGGCTTCAGCACGCTTAGCAGTCGTTGGATCACGCTTCCCACAAACAATTGGGGAGCCGTCGGACCAGTGCAGGTTTACGGCACCAAATACCCGATTCAGGATTGCCGCAGCGGCACCTGCATACCCGGATACCTCTATTACAACGGCTACATACCGGCCAACCTGATCAACAGTTATGACGCGAACGGAAAACCCAACGGAGTGATGGGCGTGCCCCAGAACTATCACCCCTCGAGCCAGCCGATCTGGCCGATCCCAGCCAATCCCAACCCTTCGGATCCCAATTACATGCTCTACGGAACCAACATCGTCTACGTACCCATGAAAAATGGAACCCAGCAGCGCGTAGCCTATGATACCGGCCTGAACCCTTTGCGCAATCAGTATATTCCAGGCCCATGGAGTTGGCCGACGATAGACTGTTCCCTCTTCAAGGTGATCCCCATTTCGGAACGTCTGTTCCTGCGCCTCAACATGGACTTTTTCAATGCATTCAACATGCCCGGCACTCCCAACGCCAACGCCAATACCGGGATCGTCAGCCTGCAAACCTCGGCCAACGCGCCGCGGGAGTTGCAGTGGACCCTGCGCCTGACATGGTAGCGATTAGCCGGTCACCACAAATGACAAACACACTACGCCATCTCTTGATTGCCTTCCTGCCGGCTTTCGTAGCCTCCCACGCGTGGCCCGCGGATGCCACCGCCACTTACTATGTCGCACCCAACGGCGACGACCGCTGGAGCGGAACGCTAGCCGCTCCTGACGCCGCCAAAACCGACGGACCGTTCGCGTCCGTCGCCAAAGCGCAGCTTGCCGCGCGCGAGAGTCTCGCCGCGCATCCGCGCCAAAGCGTAACCATCATGCTGCGCCAGGGTACTTACTATCTTCCTCTCAGTCCCACTAACCCTGGAACCTTGAACTTCACGGCCGTGGACTCCGGAGCGCCCGGCGCTCCGGTAATCTGGGAGAATTACCCGGACGAGACTCCCGTGGTCAGCGGCGGCGAACCGATCGGCAAGGGCGGCCTCGGCATGGCATGGCGCAATGTCTCCGGCAGCCTCTGGCAAGTTCAACTGCCCGCCGGGACGAAGCCATTTGAATACCTGTTCTACAATGGGGCGCGCCGCCTGCGGACCCGGGTCCAATCCGATTCCGCATCGAGCACCGGCTACTATATGCGCGGCGGCAGGTGTTATTCCACCCAGGACAAGAAAGCGGTCGCACCGGACCAATGCCACCTCGGCACCTATCTACGCATGGCCGATACGGTCCCGCCCACCGGGGCTAATGCAGGCTGCCCCAGCGCCTCCGACCGCACCGGAGGAAGGCCCCGGTGCCTGGACCGCTTCAAGTACAATCCAGAAGACCCGATTACCAACTGGACCAATCTCAATCCAGCCGGCAGCGCTTGCGGAGGCGCGGCCAACGCCTACCCTAAAGGCGATATCGAAATCAGCATCTTCGAAGCCTGGACCATGGAACTCATGCGGATCGGTTGCGTGGACACCACCAATCGCATCATTTACCTGACCGGAAAAATGAAAGGCGCCCCGCAGGTTTACAACTTCTTTGGGCCATTGCCGGGCCGGCGCTACGTTGTCGAGAACGCCAAAGAGGCCTTCGAAGCGGCTGCCAAAGCCGGACAAACCGGCATCTGGTTCCTGGACCGTTCGACGCCCCGGTGGACCCTCAATTACCTCGCCAACAAAGGCGAGAATCCGAACTCCGATACGGTTGTCATCGGTCAGCTCGAACCCGTCAGTCCGGTCGGCGGGAGCCTGCTTTCAGCCGGCGGTCTGCGCTACGCGGTCTTCAGGGGCATCACCTTCGAAGTGGACAACTTCGTGCCCCCGCCAGAAGGCTTCGGCCAGGACGAGAACTCCGAAGACACCCTGCCGGAGGCCATCGACTGCGAAAGCTGCCAGGACGTGATCCTCGACGGCATTACCGTCAGGCGGACCTCCGCTTCGGGCATCCTGATTGCCTCCACATCGGGCACCTCGGGATCGCCGGCCTCAGATGATGCAATCCGCAATTCCGCGTTCTACGACATCGGAGACTCCGGGATCCGCATCGGCCACCGTCCATACGGAACCGACCGGGCGGAGCACGTGGTCCATTCGGTGACGGTCGAAAACAACATTGTGCAAGGCTACTCGCGGGTATTCGCGGCCGGCGAAGGCATCTCCGAAGCCAACGGCCACGACATCTCCTACCTGCACAACGACATCACCGATGGCTATCATGCCGGCATTTCCCTATGCTGGCTCAGTTGTCCCGGAGCTCCGGCGAACGGCTCGAATCTCCTCACGCAATATAACCACATCTGGAACATCATGCAAGGAGTTACTTCCGATGGAGGAGTGCTCTATTACAACATCGGTAACTCGAAAGCCAGTGGAACTGGCGGCCGCGTGCTAAATAACCTGATTCACGACGCCACGGATTCGTCGATTATCGATCAGCACGCCTGCGGCGGATCGAGATGTTTAGGAAGCAGTTATGGCGCCCGGGGCATCTACCTCGATGCCTTTTCCGCGGATGTTCTTGTGGAAGGTAACGTAGTTTATAACATGTCCGAACTCGACGCCTTCAAGAACGAGGGGCTGCCGCCCGGCGCGCCGCCCAACACTTTCCACAACAACATCTTCGCCTACGCCACCCGAGCCATGTTCGGAGCACAGGATCCCTGGAGCGGACGATGCGGCCCCGTCCCGACCGTGCGCGCGAACATTACCAACAACATTTTCTATTTCAACCACGACGAGTCATCCGGCTTTTACGTCAATTCGGGTTGCGCCTGGTCGTGTGGCCTGGATTACAATATGTTCCTGAATTTCCAAGGGAACCTCTATTGGCGGACGGATGGCGGCTTCGCCGGAGACAAGAGAGCGTTTCATTACGGCAGGGAGCCTGCAAAAGGACAAAGGTGCGGATTGAGCCCCGCAAGCTGGCGCTTTCTGGATTTCTCCCAATGGCAGAACGGCCGGCCGGAGGGCGCCTCGATAGAAATGCACGAAGACTCTGGGGGTGCGGTCACCGTCGATCCGCATTTCGGCCACACCGGCCGCCCCGGCGATTTCCTGCTGGCGAAAAGTCCGATTGCCGGATTCGACTACACGAAGACGAATGACACCATCCGGCACGCCGGCCGGGAGCATCCGTTAATTATGCCGCCCGAAGTTCCAGCGACATTTCCATCGTATAGCTTCAAGACTTACTAACTAGACCGGCGTTCGATACACAGGGTCTCTCAGCCCTTCGAGCGAGCGCGCTCCACCCTCAAACAGGTCGAGCACGATAACTTCGTTCGCGCTTTTTAGCCAGGGAGCGGGGATGTACAGCGTTTGCTGCGGGCCGATCTTCCAGTAGCGGCCGGCATTGCGGCCGTTCACGAAGACAACGCCCTTACCCCAGCCTCGCATGTCCAGGAAAGTATCGGCGGGCGCGGCAGCCTGAAACGTGCCGCGGTAGAGCGCGGGACCGCGGACGGGCTTATCCGAAAATGGCCAGCGCCCGGGCTCCTCCAAGGGAAGCGGAAAGATCTCCCACCCGGTCAACTCCTCGCCATCGAGAGTAACTTTCCCAACTATGCCCTTGCGGTCGGCGACAAGCCGCGGGCCGAAGTTGATCCGGCCCATATTCTCCACGAGGATGTCGAGAGCGGCTCCGGCGGGCACGTCGATATCCAGTTTGCTCTCGCCCAGCCGCCGGTCCAGCGTGCCGAGCATTCTGCCGTTCGAGGCGATCACGGCAAAGTCGCGCACCTCGTCGATCTCCAGCGTGCCCTTGACGGCGTGGGCCAGCCGTGTGCGGTAGAGAATGTAGCCATAGGACTGGCCCACGAACTCCATGGGCAGCGGCTTATCCGATTTCCGCGGTTTCGGTAAACGCGCTAACAGCGGCGCAGCTTGCCTTAGCTCGAACCGCGGAATCGCGCCGGTCGGGGGCGAGCCGGCCGGCAAGTCCGGCAGCGTCTCCCCCGGGCGCAGGTGCTTGCGGATGACCTCGCGGATGGCCTTGAACTTTTCGGTAGGACGGCCGGCCTCGTCGATGGGCGCGTCGTAGTCGTAGGCCGATGTGTCGGGCTGATAATGGGCGCCGCTGTTGGCGCCGCTCATGTATCCCCAGGAGGTGCCGCCGTGCGCCATGTACAGGTTGAACGAAATGCCGCGCGAAAGCATCCATTCCACCCCGGCCGCGCTCCTCGCCGGATCCGTAGTGTGGTGCTTCTCTCCCCAGTGGTCGAACCAGCCGCACCAGTATTCCCCGTTCATGCGCGGAACGCCGCTGCGGAACCGGGCGAGGTTCGCGAACTGGCGCTCCAGGTTGGCATTGTCGCCGAAGTTGATCACCGAAAGAACGCCATCGAGCGTACCGCCGCTGAGGTTCGCCGCACCCGAGCCGTCGGCGGTGTACAGCAAGCCCGCGAAACCCGCGTCCACAATCATGCGGCGGACCGCCTGCATGTAGGCGTGGTCCTTGCCGAACGAGCCGTACTCGTTTTCTACCTGCACCGCGAGTATGGGGCCGCCGCGGGCGATCTCCAGGCCCGCCGCTTCCTTTCCGACGCGCTGCATATACCGGGCCGCCGCCGAGAGGAACTTCGGATCGGCGGTACGGACGTGCATCGCCGGGTCGGCCAGCAGCCACGCGGGAAAGCCGCCGAACTCCCATTCGCTACAGACGTACGGACCGGGCCGCAACAGCACCCAGAGCCCTTCCTGCTGCGCCTGACGAAGGTATTCCGCCAGATCGAGGTTGCCTGAAAAATCGAACCGCGCGGGTCGAGGCTCGTGCAGGTTCCAGAAAACATAAGTGCAGAGCGTGTTCAGCCCCATGGCGCGCATTTTGCGCATGCGGTCCCGCCAGTATTCGCGCGGAACGCGTGGGTAGTGCATCGAGCCGGAGCGGACCACAAACGGTTTCCCGTCCAGGAGGAAGCGCTCGCCTTCGATCCGGAACGTGTGCTTCGCGCCGGACTGCGCCAACGCGCGGCGGCCGAACATCGCCGGCATCAACGTGCCCGCCAGGAAGCCTCGCCTGCTTGTCATAAACGCATGATACGTCAGCGTGCGAACGTATGCTTTTTCTTCCCGGCCATTTTTACGGGGTCATAGGGAGGCTTTTTCAGGCTGGCGAGGAAGCTGTGCACGGCTTCCTGGTGTTCGGAAACCACCTTCTTATATTCCGGACGCCCGGCGAGGTTGGTGATCTCATCCGGGTCGTTCCGCATGTCGTAGAGGACATACCGGTCGCGTTCGTTTTCGGCGTAGGGATACCAGTTGAACTTCCACCGGTCGGTTCGCGCCATGGTCTGCTGCGGCGGCGCGTCCCATTTGCGAACTTCATGCACGCTGAACGAGATGTCGCGCCCGCGGCCTTTCCCCAGCACGCATTGCGAGTAGTCCTTCCCGGTCAGGTTCGAGGGCAGCCCGGATTGCGCGCCCGCCAGGGACGCGATGGTGGGAAACAGGTCCACATGGTTAATGATCTCGCTGGTCTTCCTCCCGGCGGGGATGACGCCGGGCATGCGGAAAATCAGCGGCACGCGCGCGGAAGCGTCGAACATCACGCTCTTCAACCAGCAGCCCTTTTCGCTGGCCATGTCGCCGTGGTCGGTGAAGTACAGCACCAGCGTGCGGTCCGCCAGTTTCAGTTCGTCGAGCGTATCGAGCAGCCGGCCCACGTTGCTGTCGAGCCAGGAAAGGCTGCCGTAATAGCGGGCGCGATAGACGCGGTGCATCTGTTCCGTGATCCTGTCCCAATGCCACGTCTGGTAAATTTCCCGCGGCGCCCAATCGTCGTCCAGATCGCCGGCGATCTGCTTCGGATAGTCGATCCTGGCCGGATCGTACATGTGGTAGAAGTCGTTGGGCGCGTCCCAGGGCCAGTGCGGTTTGACCATCGACGCATGCAGGAAGAACAGTTTGTCCTTGTTCTCCTTCAGCCAGCGGATGGAGTCGTCCACCACCGTGCCATCGTGGTCGCGTTCGGGCGTGTCCAGGATCGTGCCGCTGAAGCGCGTATCGGGCGAGGCGTCGTACGCCTTCTTGTCTTCCGGGTCCCAGTGTCTTTTCACGTCTCGGCCGTTGGCGGCGTTGCGATAGTCAAAACCGAAGTGGAAGCGCTCGTTGTTGTTGTGCAACTTGCCGATGGCGGCGGTGACGTAGCCGTTATCGTGGAAGTGGTTGCCCCAGGTGCGCATGTGTTCGTTGAAGACGTGGGAATTGGAGAACTGCCCGTGCTCCTGCGGGTAGAGCCCGGTGATAAAGCTCTGGCGCGTAGGCGCGCAGATTGGGTCCGCGCAGTAGGCCCGTGTGAACATCGTGCCTTCACGGGCCAGGCGGTCGATCGCCGGCGTCTTGATGACCGGATGGCCGCCGCAACCCAGCATTTTCGGATTGTGCTCGTCGGAGGTGATGAGCAAAATATTCCAGCGTTGCGCCTGCGGCCCCGCTTTCAGCAGGCCCCCGGCTCCAAACGGAAGGCTGGCCGTGCCCAGCGCGGAGTATTTCAGGAATTCGCGTCTGTTCATCGTGATTCTCCGGAGCGTCAACTATAGCACCCGGTCAGGGCTTCCGCAATGAAACCGGCATCGAGCGCATCGAGCCCGTTTCTTCCTCCGTTTTGAGTTAAGCTTCAGGATGCAGGGAGAGAAATCCATGAACGAGAACAAAACGGGTGTCACCTCCCGCCGCGAATTTTTAACGAACACCGGCCGCGGTGCGGCGGTTTCGGCTTTGGCGGGAGTGGCGCTCCCGCCCGTGCACGCGGCGGAGAACAATACGATTCAAGTGGCCCTGGTCGGCTGCGGTAATCGCGGCACCGGCGCGACCATCAACGCGCTCTCGGTCAAGAGCGGTCCGATGAAGCTGGTGGCCATGGCCGACGTGGTTCCGGCCAAGCTCAACAGCAGCTACGACAAGCTCAAGACGCGGTTCAGCGGGCAGGTCGATGTCCCGCCGGAGCGCCGATTCCTCAGCTTCGACGCCTACCGGCAGGCCATGGAGGTGCTGAAGCCCGGCGACATTGTCATCCTCGCCACGCCGCCCGCCTTCCGTTGGGTGCATTTCACCCATGCCATCGACCGCGGCCTGAACACGTTCATGGAGAAGCCCATCTCCGTCGACGGCCCCACAACGCGCCGCATGATGAAGTTGGGCGAAGCGGCCGCACAGAAAAACCTCAAGGTGGGCGTGGGCCTCATGGTGCGGCATTGCCGCGCGCGCTGGGCGCTCAAGGACCGCATCGATGCCGGCCAGATCGGCGACATTCTCGCCCTGCGCGCCTACCGCATGGCCGGAGCTTCCGCCACCGTCGGGCCCAAGCCCGAGGGCGTGAGCGAGCTCATCTACCAGATCCACAGCTTCCACTCGTTTCTGTGGGCCAGCGGCGGCTGCTACAGCGATTACTATATCCACCAGATCGACGAGTGCTGCTGGATGAAGGGCGCGTGGCCGGTCGAAGCCATGGCGCTCGGCGGCCGCCACTACCGCGGCAATTCGCTCGACCAGAACTTCGACACCTACTCGATCGAGTACACCTATCCCGACGGCACCAAGCTCTTCTACGATGGCCGCAACATGACCGGCTGCCACAACGAGTTCGCCAGCTACGCCCACGGAACCAAGGGATCGGCGGTCATCACCACGCTCTCGCACACGCCGGGCATGTGCCGCATCTACAAAGGCCAGCGCATGCCGCGCGTGCTATCGCGCAAGGAGCTACCGCTCAAGCCCGATCCGAACCTGGAATGGGCCTTCCCGCAGCCGGAAAAGAGCCCCTACGATTGGGAGTGGGACGATCTCACTGCGGCCGTGCGCGAGAACAAACCCTACAACGAAGTCCAGCGCGGCGCGCAAGCCAGCCTGGTGGCGTGCATGGGCCGCATGTCCGCGCACACCGGCCAGCTCATCACCTACGACCAGATGCTCAACTGCGACCACGAATTCGCGCCGGATGTCGACAAGCTGACCATGGACAGTCCCGCGCCCCTGCAACTCGGTCCCGACGGCAAGTATCCCGTCCCCGAACCGGGCATCAAGAAGACGCGGGAATATTGAAGCCAGTTCAAGCGCTAGTGTAGTGTCCAGCAAATAACTAGACAGAATCACCCGATGCGGCGTATCCTCGGGCATGGGGAAATCGTGCCGGCTTTCCGATGTCGAGCAGGTCCTCGAATGTGATGGAAAGGCTGGTCGCGATGTGGTGCGCCATGCGGTTGAGCCACTCGCGCTGCTCGGCGGTAAGCTTCCACGTCGGGCCGCGATCATTGAGCCAGTGGTTGTAGCGCTCGGCGAGCTCATCGGATAGGGTCGAAGCCTAGAAGACGGATTCCGTCTTCGCCAAACATCTGGTGAACGGCAAATGGTCCGCAGCCATGCCGGTCTCCGATTCCCACCACACCGACGTCTTCAAACCGCCGCCGCCGCGGATGCCTCCGGGCACCTGTGGGTCGTGTGGTCCAGCCGGATCGAAGGGAATTGGGA